>CAZVCO010000035.1:13813-18881 GCA_964625795.1 uncultured Verrucomicrobiota bacterium
CCTGTTCCGGGAGTTTGAGGGAGGGCGCTTTGAATCCGGATCCCGTTCCTCATCGGTTTCTTTGCCCAGAGGAGCCGTAAACCGTGAATTATCCACCGGAGATGCCGGACCGGAGTCAGGCGAAGTGCTTAGAACCTACACCGATGGATTCGTCGGACCGGATACCGCGGGAACCACTTCGGGCAGCCTATTCGAAAACACCACCTCCCGTTTTGGATTTGAGAATGATAGTCAGAATAACGCGAACACCACCTTGGTCTTTCAGGCCCCTTTGACCGGAGAAAATGCGTTTTCATCTTCCAGTTCTCAAGGGATGGACCTCTCATGGGAGGATGAGGCCGATAGAGAAACCGGAGCCATCATCGAACTCGGGCTACGAGTGTCCCCGGAAGACCAAGCGCTACACGTCTCAGGACTTTTTGCTGTCCTGCTCAGTTCGTTTGAACTTCAGGGTGGAGGATCTACGTTCGAAGCCAACCGCAGAGATACCGTAGAGGAAATCGGGGGTACGTTGACAGATACCTACCAAGTCCCAAGCGGAGTGATACTGCCTTTGGCACCCTACAGCCAACCCAGTGCCAATCCACCACCCGGGTTTTATCCCCGAATACAGGATGAGCCCACCCGGGTGCTGGCTCCTGAAGTGATCAATTCGTCCACTCGAACCATGAATTGGTTCAATCGGATTGATGAAAGCGTGGAAGCGGATGTCATTACCTTTTCTTTCGGTCCCGAAGTACAACTGGCACTTTCAGACATCGGCTTTGTGGCGCTCTCTGCCGGAGCTGCACTGCACGTCGTGGATTGGAACGCCACCCATGAAGAAACCCTGTACCGAAGAGATAATTCATCTCAGCCACAGACGGTACAGCGCTGGGAAGACTCAACTTCAAATACCGATACGGTGTGGGGAGGCTTTACACAGATATCCGCCGGGGTGCATCTCTCACCCGACGAATCCTCATCAGTTTATATCCTAAAGGCCTTCGCCCGTTGGGATATGGCCGATGATGTAGAAGGTCGGGTAGGGCCATCCACCTTCACGTTGGATCTGGATGCATTCAGTGCTGGGGCTGTGGCGGGCTTTCTTTTTTAAGCCTTTTGTTTCAGGCGGATCCCGGCTTCGGCTTGTTGAAGGCTCTGGCTTTCTGGAAACCTAAACTCGAATTTAAGCCGGGTTTCAAAACTGGGAACGAAAAGATCTTCTACCGTAAAAGAATTAGCGGAGGTGATGGACCCATCAAGGTGAAGAAAGAGGATGGGGGGAGAGTTCCGTCATGAAAAATAGGGCTACGATCCTGGAGCGCGTACCTCCCGGTGCGTAAATACTCTTGGCCTCAACGTCTTGTCTCCAAACATCTACGTATCAGGAGATACGCGCTCCACCCCCATCATTGCTCAAACAGCAGAGCACCTATTTTAAGACGGGCAGTGTCCGCACCGGCCGGAGTAAGCTCAAACGTATCGAAGATCAGATTCTGCGGTATGGCGGGGATATCCGGGAGATGCTCCACCAAAGCGATCTCCGCAGACGCCTCATCCCGGTAGCGCCGGAACAGGTTGCGCACCGATTTATCCAACAGATTGTGAGACCGGTTTATGTCAAAGGAATGCACTTGTTTCAAACGGGCTCCCAGGATCGCATCCTCCAGCTTTTCGCCCTCGGGAAAATCAAATACGACCTCCAGCCGGGTTTCAAAACTGGGATCAAAGACATTCCCCACGGTTTGGGAATTTGCTGAGGTGATGGATCCGTCGACATGAAAAAACAGGCGGTTCTTTTCAAGGGTGAGCGCGTGAAGACGACGGAAGTTGACCGCCAGGATGCCACCAACTTCGAGCGGGTCGGAGAGGGCCTCCCGGACAACAGCGTCCAAAAGGGCTTCGACGCTTGAAAGGGTCAGATCGATATCCACCTCACCCCCCGTCCAACGCCCTTTTTCCCAGCGAAGACGGTCCAGGGTAATCTGCCCACCCTGAGGTCCCGTTACGGCGGTAACGGATTCTGTGACGCCGATACGGTTGAGGGGTTTCAACTGTGAAGCCACGGACAAGGTGGCGGTGTCCGGCACCTGATAGTCACGTTTGATTTCACGTTGACGGTGATAGCGACTTGCGGTGGCCAGTGCGCTGAGAATTCGGTACGTGCCCAATGCCTGGACCCGCAGCTCGGTATCTTCAGACCGTATTCGCATCCTCCGGGCCCTGGCCACCGTCACGCCCCGGTAGACAAAGGTCATCTGCCGCGAAGAGCTGAGATTCCAGATTCTGGGCCTTGCCACCGCCTCACCGTCGATAATCTCCGGCGTCATGGCCGCTTCCAATGTGAGGGTGATATCTGCCGGGAGAAGCAACTCAGCATTCCGGCTGATCCGGTGCCGGGTGGGCCGTTCGAAATAAACCTTCGCCTCCAGATCCATTCGCTCCAACGCAAGCAGCAGTTTTCCTTCCTGGCTTTCGGGTTCCCACTCATCCTGAAAGGAATCGATGGTATAGCTGCCTGGAACGACCTCGAGCAGGACGAAGATCCCCGCAATCAATAGTCCCCGCCGTATCCAACCGGTTTTCGATGTTGGTTTCATGGAAAATCCGTTGTGAGGGAAAAGGCGATAGGGGAAAAGAGTAAACAGATGACAAAAAGGGCCTACAGCCACTCTCGGCTGCCCTGCAACAGGCTCAGAACCGTTCCGGCCGGCAGATCCGCACCTCCTCCAGATAGATGACCCCCGGATAGTCGGTGAAACATTCCGAGACCACCCGGTCGGCGATCTGTTCAGCTTTGGAGGCTTCGCGGGTGACCACCTCGATTTTCAGATTGTCGAATCCTTCGATCACGGTGGCCTGGTCCAGGGTGGGGTGGAGGTGATGGAGGCCTTTGCCTCCGGCCGGCACCAGGGTATAGCCCTTTCCTCCGCAGGCTTCGATGATGTCACAGACCTTTTTGCAGAGAAAGTGTTCGGTGACGATGACGAGTTTTGTGGCGTTGTGAAACATAGGTGACTCCTTGAGTTAGTGACTGAAAACGATACGGGCAAGCGAAGCGAACAGGGGAATACAGATGGCGATGGCCACCGGAGTTCCCACACTGGTGGACGACCCGATATAGGCGGAGGGATTTGCCCACGGAATGCCCGCCCGCAGGGTGGGGGGGCCGGAAATATCGGAGTTGGAGGCCGCGATCACCGCCAGCAGCACCACCCCGCCGGGACTGAACCCCACCCAGTGGTGGGCCAGTATCCCCAGGCCGAAGGCCAGCAGCCCGTGCATCACCGGGCCCACCAGGGCATAGAGGGCAAACCAGTGCGCGACCTGTTTCAACTCCCGCAGCCGTGACCAGGCCTCCATGCCCAATACCAGCATGAGGATGGACAGCAGCCCCCGGAACAGGGGTTCGTAAAAACTGGTCAGTACCCGCTCCGGCCGGGCCAGCAGGCCGATGAGAATCCCCAGGATCAGAGCGGAAAGGGCGGAGCCCCGCAGGCTTTCTTTGACGATTCCCCAGGTGTCCACCTTATGATCCTCACCGTTTTTGGCCTTTTCATGCTGCACGCTGGCCAGCACGATGGCCAGGACCAGTGCCGGGATGTCCATAAACGGATACAGAGCGGGAACCCAGGCTTCGAAGGGCATGTTCAGTTCCTCCAGCATCACCATGCCCGCGGCCAGAGTGGAGGCGCTCACCGCGCCGAAGAGGCCGGCGGTGGCGATCCCGTCCGCATGTTTCACGCCGGGAAGACGGGAAAACAGCAGGTGACCGATCAGGACCACGGTCAGGCCGATCACCACCGACATCAGGGCCGGGACCAGCATCTCGGCCAGTTGAGCCCCCCGGATTTCCACTCCGCCTTTCATGCCGATTTTCATCAGCAGGACAAAGACCACGAACTGGTAAATGGGGTTGGGAATGGTCAGTTTGCTTCCGAAGGCGGCCAGCAGTGCGCCGCCGATCAGAAAGGATAGGGTGGGGGACTGAAGCTGTCCTCCAAACTGGTGCAAAAAATCAGTAAGAACGTCCATCGTCACTTCTCCGTTGTGGTTTCGATTGTCCCGCCATGGGGGCAGGAACAGGATGAGGAGATTCTGCCACAACCTCTAAAGATTGAATAATTCAAAGTTTACAACGAAACGTTCGATATTATAGAACAATGATATGCGCATGAATTACAACCATCTCCGGTACTTCTGGTTTGTGGCCCACGAAGGAAACCTCACCCGGGCGGCCCGGGAGCTGAACCTGTCCCAGTCGGCTCTCTCGGTACAGATCAAGACGCTGGAGGAGGAACTCGGGCATCCGTTGTTTGAGCGGCGGGGCCGGGGACTGGCGCTGACGGAGACCGGCCGTCTGGTGCTGGATTATGCCGACACCATTTTCAAAACCGGAGAGGATCTGCTGTATCAGCTGGCGCACGGCGAACAGAAGGACCGGCGGGTGTTCCGGATCGGAGCGATCACCACCCTGTCACGGAATTTTCAAATTCAATTCGTGCAGCCCCTGCTGAAGATGGAGAATGTGGAGCTGGTCATGACCTCAGGCTCCCTGTCGGAACTGCTGCGACAATTGGAGACCCATCATCTCGACGTGGCGCTGACCAATAATGTGCCGCCTCACGATGCCGCCACCCCCTGGGTGGCCAACCGGATTTCGGAACAGCCGGTCAGCCTGGTGGGCGACGCCGGGTTCGACCGCCGTCGCCGCAGCCTGAAGCGTCTGCTGTCGACCGAGCCCCTGATTCTTCCCAACGAGGACAGCAACATCCGGATTGCGTTTGACGGACTGGTGGAACAGCTGGGCATCCGCCCCAACATCGTGGCGGAGATCAATGACATGACCATGCTCCGGCTCATCGCCCGCGAGAAAATCGGTCTGGCGGTGGTGCCGCCCATTGTGGTGAAAGACGAGCTGGAGCAGGGTGTCCTCAAAGAAATCGCCGAGCTCCCCAATCTGCACGAGACGTTTTATGCCGTGGTGGTGAAGCGGCGCTTTCCCAACCCGCTGCTCCGGGGGGTCCTGCCGAGTTAGAGCCATTTAAACAACATCATAGCCGAATTCTTTTACGGCCACAAAAAG
>CAZVCO010000036.1:0-17709 GCA_964625795.1 uncultured Verrucomicrobiota bacterium
GGAGGTAGCCGCCGAGGTACGCACTGCTTTCGTCGATCTGGCGGTCCAGCAGATGCCGTCCCGTCACCCAGCCGTACAGCGGCTCCTCTTTGATCGCCTCCAGCGGCGGGGCCACCCGTTTGAGAAAGCCCGCCAGTACCGGCTCCGGAATGGAGCGGGGGAGGGAATACATACGGAAAGTAACAGAACCGGATTCAAAGGACATAAGCGTAGTTCCGCGCACGCCGCGGAGAAAGGGGATGAAAGGAGGATGAGCCGCGCCGAAGGCGCGGAGGCGGGGAGGAGACCCGTACTGGACATTCCGCCTCCAATCAACGAAGAACAATCTGATTCTCGTCTGAGTCCGGGCCGAAAACACTGGCGGCGGGAAACGAATCCTGCTAGACAACGCTGATGATCACTGTGCTGCACGACCGCTATGGTCCCCCGGAGGTTCTGCGGCTGGGCGAACGGCCGGATCCCCAGCCGGGTCCACAGGAGGTCCGGGTCGCGGTGCATGCCTCCTCGGTGACATCCGGCGATGCCAGAATCCGCCGGGCGGATCCGTTTCTGGTACGCCTGTTTTTCGGACTCTTCCGTCCCCGCAACACGGTGCCGGGATATGAGTTTTCCGGGGTGGTCGATGTGGTGGGGGAGGCAGTCACCCGCTACCGACCGGGCGACCGGGTGTTCGGAGCGGCGGGATACGGTTTCGGCGCATTGGCCGAATTTCTGGTGATACCTGAACACGGCACCTCCGCCCACCTGCCGGCGGACTGGAGCTTTGATCAGGCCGCGGCCATCCCTTTTGGCGCCACCACCGCGAAGTTTTTCCTCGAGGACAAAGGTCACCTTCGTTCCTCCGACCGGGTGCTGATCCATGGGGCCTCCGGCGCGGTGGGGACGGCCGCCGTGCAGATCGCCCGCCTCCACGGAGCCACGGTCGATGCCCTCTGCGGCCCCCACCACCTGGAGACCGTCCGGGCGCTGGGCGCGGAACGGGTGATCGACTATTCCCGCGACGCTCCGGAAGACGGCGCCTACGATCTGGTGTTCGACGCGGCCGGAAAAGTGAAGGCCGGGGAGGGGAAAGCCTGGCTCAAACCCGGCGGCTGCTGGGTCAGCGTGCAGAAAGGACTGGCGAAGGAGAGGCCCGAGGATTTTCCCGTCCTGCAGCGATGGATGGAGCAGGGCAGGCTCACTGCGGTGATCGATGAGGTGTTTCCCATGGACCAGATCGTCGAGGCGCACCGCCGGGTGGACGGTGGACACAAGGCTGGGGCGGTCATCATCCGCGTCCGGACCTGCTGAAGCAGCCCGACCCCAACCCCGGGTTGACCTTGCCGGGAATGGTGCCGTATACTTCAGACATTCCCACCCCGGAGACCTCCCATGATTCTTGCCTCTTTTCTCTTCTTCACCATCCTGGTGGCCGTACTCACCTGGGTGATCACCCACAAAGACGAGCGCGGCAGCCAGGACGGCTATTTTCTGGGGGGGCGGAGTCTGACCTTTCCCCTGATCGCCGGCAGTCTGTTGCTCACCAATCTTTCAACCGAACAGATGGTGGGGCTCAACGGCGACGCCTACACCTACGGTCTGCATGTCATGGTGTGGGAAGTGGTGGCGGTCCTGGCCCTGGTGGCCATGGCCCTGTTTTTCCTCCCCCGCTTTCTCCGCAGCGGGATCACCACGGTGCCCGAATTCCTCGAACAGCGCTTCGGTGCCAGCACCCAGCGGATCTGTAATTTCATCTTCCTCCTGGCCTATGCCGCCATTCTGCTTCCCATTATTCTCTACACCGGGGCCAAAGGGATGATCGGCATTATGGATCTGTCCTCTCTCACCGGGATTGACGACCCCGGCACCCTGCTGGTCTCCATCGTGTGGATCACCGGCATCGTCGGCGGCATCTATGCCCTGTTCGGAGGACTGCGCTCCGTGGCGGTGTCCGATACCCTCAACGGGGCGGGTCTATTGGTGGGCGGGCTGATGATCACCGGTTTCGGTCTCGCCGCCCTCGGGGACGGATCCATCGTTGACGGACTCTCCCGCATCGCGGCCGAGCAACCCGAACGCCTCAATTCCATTGGCGGACACGCGGATGCGGTCCCGTTCCCCACCCTGTTCAGCGGCGTGTTGCTGATCAACTTTTTCTACTGGACCACCAATCAGCAGATCATCCAGCGTACCCTCGGGGCCAGCTCCCTGGCAGAGGGACAGAAGGGCGTGCTCCTCACCGGCGCGCTCAAACTCCTCGGACCACTCTATCTGGTGCTCCCCGGCATCATCGCCTTCGCCCTCTTTCAGGGAATGGACGTGCGGCCGGTGGACGCCTACGGACGTCTGGTGAATGAGGTGCTGCCCGTTCCCCTCACCGGATTCTTCGCCGCCGCCATGATGGGGGCCATTCTCTCCAGCTTCAACTCCGCCCTCAACAGCACCACCACTCTGTTCAGCCTCGGGGTGTACCGCGGCCTCATCAATCCCGCCCCCACCGAAGCGCAGCTGGTGCGTTCCGGCAAAGTGTTCGGCTGGATCATCGCAGTGGTCGCCATGCTGGTGGCGCCCCAGCTGGACCGCTTCGAGAGCATCTTCGGTTATCTGCAGAAAATGAACGCCATGTACTTCATCCCCATCTTCGCGGTGGTGCTGGTCGGGCTCCTCAACAAACGGGTTGACCGCGCCGCGGCCAACACGGCGCTGCTCGGCGGCATCCTGCTGATCGGAATCGGCTATTTCGGCTTTCCTGAGGCCGTGAATGACCTCAACGAATATCATTTCGTGGGCCTGGTGTTCGCCCTGCTGGTGGCCGGACTGCTTCTCTCCGCCCGTCTCCGCCCCCGGCCTGAGGCCTGGACCCATGACGATGCCGGCGCGGTCGACCTCACCCCCTGGAAAGGTGCCAAACCCGCCGGAGCGGTGCTGGTGGTGCTGGTGATCCTGATTTATCTCGTCTTTGCCGACTTTTCCGTGCTCTGACCGTACCGTCTACTTGATGAACCGGATACACAGGGGGTAGCGGAAAGACTCCCCCTGATAGGCCTTCACCGCGGCCACGATCACGCAGACGATTTCAAAGACGGCCAGGGCGATGAGCATGAAAAACCCGACCAGGACAAACAGCATCAGCAGGGAGGCGACAAAATAGATGGCGACACTGATCTGGAAATTCAGCGCCTCCTTCCCGTGCTCATCCACCTTCGGAATTTCGTCTTTCTTGATCAGCCAGATGACCAAGGGCCCCACCACTCCGGCGAAGGGCATGGCGACCACATAACCCGAAAACGCGGCCAGATGACAGAACATCGCCCACATCCGGGCCTCTTTTTCCGGATCCGGCGGTGTCGTCCCCGCTCCGACCGGGGGCGGGGGAGGGGGCACTGACTGTGCGGCGTCCGCTTGCGGATCCGGATCCGGAGTCTGTTGAGGGTCTTCGGGCTGTTGCATCACGGGGTACAGTCTACCAACCTCTGCCGCAACCGACAAGCATCGACCCTCCCGGACCTGCGGGCAGCAACTCTCCGCAGGCAGGTGGTAGCAGTTCCACGGCCACCGTGGAAAAACGAACATCAGCGTCCCTGATCGCCGCTCAGAGCAAAATGCGACTCTGAATCCTCAGATTTTTCGCTGGGGACCACCGAACTACATTCCATCCGACTATGCCAGATTGCGGAAAGTGGCCCTCGGCCTTCAGGCTACGGACCGGACGACCCCAATGACCAATGGCCAATGACCATTGACCCCACGCCCCTCATCCCCTCCGCTCCGTCTCGATCCGGTTACGGAAAAACTGCGCCAGGGTGCGGTACAGCCGTTCGCCCTCCACGGCGTCCTCGATGCCGGAATCGATGTTGGGGTTGTCGTTCACCTCGATGACCACCACCCGGTCCCCGATCTGTTTGAGGTCCACCCCGTAGAGGCCGTCCCCAATCAGATTTGCCGCCCGCAGTGCGGTGTCGAGCACGTCCGCCGGCACTTCGTTCAGCGGCACCGCCTCCGATCCGCCGGTTTGTGCGCGACCGCTTTTCGCCTTCCAGTTATAAATCTGCCAGTGTCCCCTCGCCATGTAGTACTTGCAGGCAAACAGCGGTTTGCGGTCCAGCACCCCGATCCGCCAGTCGTAGTCGCTGGGCATGTACTCCTGCACCAGAATCAGTTCCGACGTCTTCAGCATCTCTAGCAACAGGACCAGGGTCTCCTCCGGGGTCGACGACTTCCGCACGCCGCGGCTGAATGAGCCGTCCGGAATTTTCAGCACACATGGATGGGGCAGGGCCGCCACCTCTTTCAGCACTGCATTGCGGCGGGTCAGCACCCAGGCCCCCGGAGCGGCGATGCCCGCCCGCTCCAGTGTCTCCGCCAGATAAATCTTATTGGCCGCCCTCAGGATGGACCAGGGGTCATCCAGCACCACCAGTCCCTCCGCAAAGGCCATGCGTGAAAACCGGTACACTGCGGAGTTCACCGCCGTGGTCTGGCGGATGAACACTGCATCAAATTCATTAATCCGGCCGATATCCCCGGTGCGGAGCGTTTCCACATAAAATCCGGTGTCCCGCGCCGCCGCAGTGATTTTTTTAAGTGCAGCTTCATCCGAGGGTGGATGGGATTCATCCGGATCCACCACCAGGGCCAGATCATACACACTCCGACGACCCGGTAGCCGGCGTGAGTCGCGCCGCTGCAGTTCCCCGGCCAGCGCCTGGCCGAAAAAGGCCTGTTCCTCCGCCTCCAGCCGGGAAAGCGTCAGCACCTTCAGACTGACCAGCTGCCACTGGGACTTCCGTTTAAAATGCACCTCCAGCAGCGGCATGGGAAACAGCCGGTACAGATCCCGCCCCAGTTTGCTCAGGGTCCGGTCCGGCGTCTGACCGCAGAACAGGCGGAAGCGGATATCCGGTCCGGGGTGATGTTGCAGAGTGGACTGCACCCGCTCATCGATATCCTCCGCAAACGACCGGGCGACCAGCCGCATGCGGACGTCGCGGATGGTGGCCACGCTCGGCCGCGGTGCATGTCCCCGCGCCTCCGCCAGCAGCGAGACATAATACCCCAGGCTCTGATACCGGGTGGAGCTGCACAGGTTGAACAGCTTGACCGCGCCGCGCATCTCGGGGAAGTCCGAACTCAGATAGTCCCGGGCCGACACCACCCGGGTCTCCAGATCCGGGTAGGGCCACTTCCGCAGAGAATCCACCACAACCAGACTGGTGGACATCAGATGCTCTCCAGTCTGCGCTGCATCCGCAGTCCCTTACAACCGGGTCCATAATAGTCCGGCAGCTCCCGCACCGGATTAAATCCGTGCTGACCATACCAGGCCACCAGACGGACATTCCGGGCCTCCACCTCCAGCACCATCCGTTCTGCTCCGCGCTGCCGGGCCCGGTTTTCGGCCTGGTGCAGCAGCTGTCCGCCCCGTCCGCAGCCCTGATGCTCCGGATCCACCGCAAGAGAAAACAGACGGAGGGTGTTCGGAGACAGACGCAGCATCAGGGCTCCGATCACCCGGGCCGCCTCCTCCAGCAGCCACACCTCCTGAGAGGGGCTGACCAGGGAGCGTTGCAACACTGCATCGCTTTCCCGCCGTGAAGCCGGAAAACAGGCGTGCTCCAGATACCGCAGGGATAAAAAATCCCCGGGACCGGCCGGCCGCAAACAACAAAGGGAAGGCAGCGATGCACTCAAGAAAAAATAAAATATCTCATCGCCGGAAAAATACAATCCATCCGTGGGGTCCCGACCCGGAAAAGAATTGATCCCCTCCGCGGCATCGATGAGATTGACACCACGGTAAAAACAGGAATGATCCGCCCCGCCCGGAGTTTCCCCTTATGATGCATCCCTCCACTCAGGTCCGCTGGATTTGTAACGACATCGGTCACGGCGTCGTGGCCGCCGACTTCATTCCCAAAGGCACCCTCATCTGGGTACGGGATGCACTCGATCGTGAATTCAGCCCCGGGCAATTGGCCGAGTTTGATCCACCACACAGGCGGGTGCTCGACACCTACTGTTTCCGCAACCGCAACGGACACTACGTGCTGTGCTGGGATCACGGACGCTACATGAATCACAGTTTCCGGCCGAACTGTCTGCCCACCCCTTACGGCTTCGAGCTCGCCATCTGCGACATCCCATCCGGTGTGGAACTCACCGACGACTATGGAACGCTCAATATTCTCGAGCCCTTTCGACCGGCCGATGAAGGCACCCGGCGCAAGACTGTTCAACCCGATGATCTCGTCCGTCACCACCGTCACTGGGACCGAAAGCTCCAGCGTGCCTTTTCCCGTATTCCTCACGTTCCCCAGCCCCTGCTTGAATTCCTTGGTCCCGACACCTGGGCGAGCTGCCTGCGCGTGGCAAGGGGCGAGGAGCCCATGCGGTCCATTCTCGAGCTCGCGGTTCGGCCGGTGGGATGACCCTTTCAGACCCGATGCAGGTGACAGAGGGTTTCCACGTGCGTGGTCTGGGGAAACAGATCGAACCCCTGCACCCGGTCCAGCACGTAGCCGCCCTGCTGACAGAGACGCCGCAGATCCCGGGCCAGAGTGGCCGGATTGCAGCTCACATACACGATCTGCGCCGGTGACACCCGGTCCCGCAGGGCTGTGACCAGTTTTTTGTCCAGTCCGGACCGGGGCGGATCCACCATCACTACCTCCCAGCGCTGTTTCATCACCTCCGGAGGCAGACCCCGCCGTAAATCCGCCCGCCGGAACATGGCCGAGCGCGGCGGGGCCGTGTCGATACCGGTGACCCGGAATCCCGCGGCCGCAGCCGGCTGTGTGAACGCCCCGCTGCCGCAGAACAGATCCAGCAGCGTTCGACCTCCGCCATCACCCAGCTCCGCCAGCGCAGCCCGCACCAGCCGGTCGGCCAGACGGTCGTGTACCTGAAAAAACCGGTCGTGGGAGAGTTGGTGCGTTGCCCCGGCCAGATCGAACTCCAGAACGTCCGATCCCCATACCGTGCGCCACGGCTTTTTCCAGTCGGTCTGAATCGACACCCCCGCCGCGGCCGGATCCTGCTGCGCCATGGCCACAAACGAGTCCTGTTCCTCCGCCCGCCATTCCCCCCGCAGCAGCAGGGAAACCTGATCCCGCGCCCCGTTGGTGCGAAGCAGCAGACGGTGCAGACGGTGATCCGGATGGAGCGACAGCCATTCCCGTACCCGCGGGATCCAGACCGTCAGCACCGGATCGCCCACCGGACAGGTCTGCACCGGCACCAGCCCCTCCGCTCCGCGGTAGCCGAGGTCCGGCCCCGCCAGGGTGAAATCCAGTTTGTTGCGGGTGCCGTACTCCTGCGGGGAGGCCTCCAGTCCCACAAACGGAATGCGCTCCAGACCGCCCAGCCGTTTCAGGGTCTCCACGATTTTGGCCCGCTTCAGTTCCAACTGTCGATCATAGGGAAGTGCCTGCAGCTGACAGCCCGGGCATGCCTCGAAATGCGGACAGCAGGGCGGCACTCTGTCCGTGGCCGGGGTCAGGATCTCCGTGATCACCCCGCCTTTTCCCTCCGCACGGAACACCACCTCATCCCCCGGCACTCCCGGCCCCTTCAGCCACAGCTTGCGGCCGTCGGCGCATTGCCCCAGCATGCCGTCATCCCCCATATCGATCAGCAGAGCACAGGCAGGGGCGCTCATGGAACGGTGAGAGGGCAGGATGGAAAAGAGACAGCGGGGGGAAAGATCACAGTTCCTTTTCCCTACGACAGAACACCGTAGCTGCGCAAGTGTGCTTGTGCTTCAAGACATCAGCAGGTCGACTGGGTGGAGTAGGGAAGGGTGGTTCTCGCAGTGGCGCGGAGGGCGCGGAGTGGGTCGATTTTTTTAGGAAGGGGTTTTCTTGTCGTGGCGCCGTTCGCCCCCCTGGCCGTCGCGAGCGACAGCTCGGGCAGGCGAACTGCGAACATGTCGTCTGGGGAAGTGCACTGCGGAGGAGGGGAGGACGCGGAGCAGGTCGACTGGGTGGAGTAGGGAAGGGTGGCTCTCGCTGTGGCACGAAGGGCGAGGAGTGGATCGATTTTTTGGGAAGGTGTTTTCTTTTTGTGGCGTGGTTCGTTTTCGCCCGCACCCTTACCGGCTCTTCCACTGGACTTCCGCGCCGAGGTCTGGACGGGGTGACACAATGCAAATCCCGTCCCCAAACATTTCCGGTCCATGTTCACATTTGCATTAAGGTTTTGCCCGTTCCCGCGATCTATTCATATCCATTTATTTCGGATGACGTGTGTGTGCTCATCCCCAACGTAAAACCCGAAGGAAACCAACGATGTCGATATTAACAGATCAGTGGAAAGATACCTTTGCCGAACACCAGTTTGATCTGGTGAAAAGCCTGGTGGAGGACATGCGCGAGGCCGTCATGATCACCGACGCGTCGGAGAAAACCTTCGATCCCCCCATCCTGCATGTGAACCCGGCCTTCACCGAACTCACAGGCTACACGCCCAAGGAGATTCTTGGCAATCCCCCCAGCATCCTGCAGGGGCCCGACACCGAACGCGAGGTGCTCGAGGATCTCAAACATCAGCTTAGCGATCACAAAAGCTTTCACGGCCACACCTGGAACTACCGCAAAGACGGCACCCGCTTTATGATGGAATGGGAAATCGTCACCTTCCACAACGCCCGCGAACAACCGAGTTTCTATATGACCATCCAGCGCGAAGCGGCGGCGTAAGAGGGGCAGGTCGTCTGGAGGAGGTGCACCGCGGAGGTGGGGAGGACGCGGAGCAGGTCGACTGGGTGGAGTAGGGAAGGGGGGCTCTCGCTGTGGCGCGGAGTGCGCTGAGGAGGTCGACTGGGTTAGGAAGGGGGTTTCTCTCAGTGGCGCGGGCTACGGACGTGCCGAACTGCGAACAGGTTGTTTGAGCCGGGCCGTCAGGCCGGGTGGAAATATTTGACCTGGCCGGTGCAGGCCATGACCGACCGCCACAGCGAACCGGTCACATCTATTTTCTTACGCTCATAGGTGGCCACCGGAATCGGGATATCGACAAAGGACTCATTCCAGTATCCGGTCACCATATTGGTTTTCCCCGCCATGGCGGCATGCACCGCATACTCTGCCAGACGGTGGCAATGAATCTGGTCCGTTCCGGTGGCGGGCACACTGCGGATGGAATAACTGGGATCAAAATATTTCAGCCCGACCGGGATGTCCTTCTCGGCAAAATAGCGTTTGAATTCCTCACACAGATACGGGCCGATATCGTGTTTCAGCCGGTTGCCGGAGGCGTCGCGTTCCTCAGGGAGTCCCTCAAACAGCTGTTGTCCTGCTCCTTCCGCCACCACAATCACCGCGTGGGATTTCCGGCGGAAGCGACGCTCCAGCGCTTTCAGCAGTCCGTGGGGTCCGTCCAGTTGCAAGTCATCCTCCGGCACCAGACAGAAATTCACCACCGGGTTGGCCAGGGTGGCGTATGCGGAAATGAACCCCGAGTCGCGACCCATCAGTTTCACAATCCCCAGTCCGTTATAGACCGACCTCGCCTCCGCATGTGCCGCCGTGATCACCGGGGTGGACTGGGTAACCGCGGTCTCAAATCCGAAGGAGTTGCCGACAAACTGAATGTCATTGTCGATTGTTTTCGGCACGCCCACCACGGAGATCTCCAGATTGCGTTTGCGGATTTCCTCGCTGATCCGGCTCGCGCCTTTCAATGTGCCGTCCCCGCCAATGGTAAACAGCAGGTTGATGCGCATGTTGACCAGACTCTGCACCATGGCTTCGATCTCCTGTCCGCCGCGGGAGGTTCCCAGAATGGAGCCGCCCTCCATATGCAGAGTGTCCACCACGTCCGCATCCAGCATGCGGGGCGGATACGATTTCGGATCCGCCAGACCCTGATATCCGTAAGGAATGCCGTAAATCTCCCGCACCCCGTATTCCTGTGTCAGTGTCTCCACAATGCCCTTGATGACCGAATTCAGACCCGGGCACAGCCCCCCGCAGGTCACGATTGCGGCACGGGTCAGATACTGGGCATGAAAAATCCGTTCCCGTGGTCCTCCGGTCTCCATGGCCGGCACGTTCATAACCTCACCGGCGGTCTCTGTCAGGGCGGAGACATCACTGGACACCACCGTCCGGGCCTCTTCGGGAATATACTGATGAGGAGCAAGCCGCAGCGGATTGGGAACCCGGCAGGGCCCCAGACGGTCCACCTGAAAATCAAACTGGCTGGAAGAAGAGGTCATAAACGGCATGTTTCCTAAGTGTTGATCCTAAAACTGCCAGTAAAAAGGCACCCGTACCCGCCGGAATGCCCCCCCTTTTACTCACATCCCGGAAAGCGATGTGCGACCCCGCCTCCGGCGGGCAAGCCCTCCAGGGTCATTTCACCACATCTCCCACGCCCCACGCCCCACGCCCCCCGACCCACAACCAACAACCCACCACCCCCTTCTGTGACTTCTGTGACTTTTGTGGTTCCCACCCCCTCCGGGCACCCTCTCCGGGATTCCGATCCCGTTTCCGTCAACGGGCGAAGACCGCAGCAACGTCCAGGCTGACAAGATCGTTGACCAGGTGCATGCCGAGACGTTCGAAGATCCTTCCAGAGCCGTAGCAGGCGCCGAGGGCAACCCGGTCGAGATCAAAGTTAGACTGGAAGACCACGCCGTCCTCCACCGGTTCGATCAGCGCCTCAAGAGATACCGGCGTGGTCTGGCCGCGGGCGGAAATGGATCCCTCGACCCTGAAATTGGGCTGGCCATAGTTGGCGCCTTCGATGGGGGTTGTAGAACTCAGGCGGAAAGAGGCGTCCGGAAACTGTTCGACATCGAAGAAGTCCGCGCTCTGCAAATGCCCAATGAGCATTCCGGCCATGGACGTGTCCGTGATGTCCTCACAGGTCATCCGGGTGAGATCGACCTCTACTGCAGCCGCGACGGGACGGCCTTCGTCATCCAGCTCCAGGAAACCGCCTGCGGCCTCGACCGACCCGTTATGCTGGTTGGCCAGGTTGCGTCCGACCCAGCGCAACGCGGTGCGTTCCGTATCGAGGGTGTAACGGCCTGCCGGACTGGGGGCCGGGGCCGGTCCGCTGCCTTCGGTTTCCCGGTCCTCCGCCGTCCATTGCCTCAGGCCGCCATCCAGGACAGAGACGTTGGTGTAGCCAAGCGTGTGCAGTCGGCCCACCGCGGCCAGATCGGCCTGGTAGGGATCGCCATCGCCGTACACCACCAGCGGGGTATCCCGGTCCGGATAGGCTTCGGGAAAGCTGTCCATAAAGGCGACTTCATAGACGCAATGGTTCACGCTGCCCGGCAGCCGGGCCTCGGCAAAGGCCTCCGGGGTGCGGATATCAACCAGAACCCCATCGAGGGAGGACAGGTCGGAAGGTGAAATGAGGTGAACAGTTTCTTTTTTGGGAATCATGGTTGGATCTCTTTTGGGGTTGGGGTGGAGTGGAGTGGGGGATGCAATACGTGTTGAATCTGATCCAGTTCGTGCTGGTTCACGGTGTGGCCGAAGCCGGGATAGAGGGTGTCGCGCACATCCGCCCCCATCTCCCGCAACACGCGGGCGGAGGCGTCAAACCGCTCCCGGGGAATGTGCGGGTCGACATCGCTGCACCCCATCACCACCGGGGTGCCGGCGAGGTCTCCGGAAAATGTCCGGCGGTTGACCCCGAGTCCGATCAGTCCGCCACTGAGGGCGAACACCCCGCCGTAGCGCGCGGGTCGCCGGGCCACCGCCTCAAGTGCCAGACAGGCCCCCTGCGAAAACCCCAGCACATAAGTGTGCTCCGACCGAATTCCGCCCTGCTCCAGTTTGGCAAAGATGCCATGGACCAGCGAGAGGGCGGAGCCCAGCCCGGGCTGATTTTCCTCCTCCGGCGCCAGAAAGCTGTGAGGATACCAGGTGTGGTCGGTGGCGGACGGCGCGGCCAGCGCGAACCCGTCCAGATCGAGATGGCCGGCCAACTGCAGAATATCCCGGGGAGAGGCCCCCCGGCCGTGCAGCAGAATCATCGCCCGTTCAGCCGCGGCGGGATCGGGACCCTGCCACACGATGTGTTCGGCGTGATGCAGAAGAGGCGTCATGACGCCTCCAGGGGAAGGAACAGGGAGCGGCGGGTCTGCTGCAGGATGTGACGGGTGAGATGACCCTTTCCTTCAGTGTCCTCGACCAGCAGGACATCCCCCCCGCTAAAGCGCCGGCGTTCACCGCTGCCGGCGGTGATTTCGATTTCTCCGTCCAGCAGCACGATAAACTGACGCCGGGGCGCGTTGTGCCAGTCATAGTCATAGTCCGCCGGCGTCTCCCGGAACATTAGTCCCGACACCGGAAACGGTTCCGAGATCCGGCCAATCGTTCCCTGATCCTGCAGAGAGACCTCCACCTCCTCAAACCGGGAGACCTGCGCGTCATCATGATAGAGTCGGGTGTACTTCATGGCGCCCTCAGGCGTTCACGGGAGGAAGGGGGGTCAGGCTGCCTTCCAGCTGTTCCCGCAGATGTTCATGCTGTCGGGGCAGACGCAGGGATTCCCCCAGCGACTCCAGCGGTTCGTCCCGGGTGAACCCGGGCGGGTCGGTGGCGATTTCGTAGAGGATGCCCGACGGCTCGCGGAAATAGACCGACATGAAATAATCCCGGTCAATGTGTGTGGTGGGGTGAAGCCCGAATGCCTGCACCCGTTCCCGGATCTCCGCCTCGTGATCCAGGTCACGGGCACGGAACGCGATATGATGAACGCTTCCCGCGCCCAGTCCGCCCGGACCCGGGGAGGAGATGCCAACCAGATCCAGCAGCCCGCCCGGACCGCCGGCGTTGTCCCCGGTAAAGGCCAGCCGGGTGCGGGGTTCCTCTTCTCCGGTGACCGTCATGCCGAACACGTCCGTCAACAGCGCAAGACTTGCGGCGCTGGACGTCACCGAGGCGGTGGCGGAATGAAACCCGCGGAGGCGGTGGGACTCCGGCACCGGGCTGTCCTGCCAGTGCGGGGTGTCGGGCGGGGTGGCGCTGCCGATGATCTCCACCGGCATGCTATCCGGATCGGCAAAGGCCAGACCGGATTCGCCAAAGCGCTCAAAGGTCCGGGTGTCGACCTTCAGCTCCCGCAGCCGGTCGCTCCAGAAATCCAGACTGCTCTCCGCCACGGCGTAGGTGGTGGCGGTGATCTGATTGCCTCCCCGCTGGGCGGGTCGCATGCCCGCCCAGGGAAAGAAGGTGAGAATGCTGCCCGGCGACCCCTGCTGATCCCCGTAGTAGAGATGATAGGTGCCGGGGTCGTCAAAGTTCACGGTCTTTTTCACCATCCGTTCGCCCAGAACCTGGGTGTAAAACCGCCAGTTGCGCACCGGGTCTCCGGCCACGGCGGTGATGTGATGAATGCCGGCGATGTCGTTCGTGTGGTGTTCTCTATGGGTTGCGTTCATAAGGATAGGTTGACACAGATTGAGGAATTCGTCTCATTTTCCTTTCGCAAGGCTTGTTGCGTTTCGCGCATAAGTGCTTGACGCCCCTGTATTCAAAGGCTTTTGAGAGCTGAAGATGGACATCAGGCACCTCAACTATTTTCTCGCGGTGGCGGAGGAGCTGAGCTTTTCCGCTGCCTCACGCCTGCATCACGTCAGCCAGTCCGCGCTCAGCCGGGCGGTCAAAGAGCTGGAGGAGGAGGTGGGGGTCCGCCTGCTCGACCGGTCCACCGCCCGGGTCCGTCTGACCCCGGAAGGTGAACGGTTTCAGATGCGGGCGGTGGAGATTCTGGGTCAGCTCAGCGATGCGGTGCTGGAGGTGCGTCAGATGGGGGAGACTCCGTCGACCCGGCTGGAGGTGGGGTACATCACCCCGGCCCTCGACAGTTTTCTGCAGGAGACCCTGGGGCGGATCAGCGAACGGCATCCGGACCTCAGTATTCATCTGCATGACCTCAACCCCCAGAGTCAGGTGCAGAAGCTGGAGGAGGGAACACTCGACGTCGCGCTCATCGGGGGCAGCTGCAGGGAACTGCAGTCCGTGGTGGATCTGACCCCCATCTGTCACATTCCCCTCTGCGTGGTGGTCGGCGCGGACCACCGCTTTGCGGCCCGCAAATCCCTGCGGTTGACCGAATGCCGGGACGAACCGTTTATCGGGCTGAGAGAGGACACTTTTCCGGGCCGCAAGCATCTGATCCAGAGCCTCTGCACCCAGGCGGGCTTCACCCCGGAGTTTGCCGCCACCGCCGACAGCCTCAACAGCCTGCTCGCCCTGGTGAGGTCGGGAAAGGGCCTCAGTCTGGTGCCCCGCGACATTCAGAACATCCTGCCGCGGGGACTTCGTCTGGTGAACATCCGCAGCCCCATCTGCCGGGTTGAGTTTTCCGCCGCCGTACGGCGGGGAGAGCCCCGTCCGCTGGTCCTGATGTTTCTGGAGGAATGCCGCCAGGTCGCCGGGCGGGTGTTTGAGCATTCCTGAACGCGCGGCCCCCGGGGCGGAAGTTGGCCGGAGTGCTGTTTAACTGGAGGATTCTTTTTTCGCGAAGGCCGCGTCGAAAGCGGCGGCATTGGGGGTGAAGTCAACCTTCTTCACAAAGGCGGCGGCCTCGGTGCCCCCGTGGATGCGGTCCATGCGCACGTCCTCCCACTCGACCGAGAGGGGACCGGCGTAGCCGATGTCATTGAGAGCGACGATGATCTCCTCGAAGTTGATATCCCCGTGACCCATGGAGCGGAAGTCCCAGGTGCGGGCGGGGTCGCCGAAGTCGGTATGTCCGCCGAACACCCCGGCGGTGCCGTCGCCGTGGCCCCACCAGGCGTCCTTCATGTGAACATGAAAGATGCGGTCGGCGAACTGACGGATGAACTTCACATAATCCACCCCCTGATAGCCCAGATGGGAGGGGTCGTAGTTAAAGCCGAAGCGCGGATGATGCTTCACCGCGTCCAGGGCGCGGACGGCGGTGGCGATGTCGAAAGCGATTTCGGTGGGATGCACCTCCAGACCGAAGTTCACGTTCTCGGCCTCGAAGACCTCCAGAATGGGCAGCCAGCGCGCGGCAAAGTCGTCGAAGCCCCGCTGCAGGTATTCCTGAGAGGTGGGCGGGAAGGCATAGAGCGCGTGCCAGATGGAGGAGCCGGTGAAGCCGTTCACACAGACCGGGAACTCATCCCCGTCGGTGCGTCCCGGTTTGGCATCGAAAAATTTCCGGGCGGCCCGGGCGGTGTCCTTCATTTCCTCCGCGGCGCGCTGACGCACCCCCTCCGGATCGCCATCGCCCCAGATGCGGGGATCGAGAATGGCCTGATGCCGTTCGTCGATCCGGTCGCAGACGCACTGACCCATCAGATGATTGGAGATCGAGTAACAGCTCAGCCCGTGATCCCCCAGCTGCTGCCAGAGAGACGGAAGATACGCCTCATCGTTCAGGGCCTTCTGCACATCGAAGTGATCCCCCCAGCAGGCAAGCTCCACCCCGTCATAGCCCATCTGTTTCACCAGCGGGGCAAGTTCAGCCAGAGGCAGGTCGGCCCATTGGCCGGTAAACAACGTGACAGGTCTACTCATCAGAATCTCCTTGGATGCACATGAAAAAAAATCAGGCCCACCCGCAAAGGGGACCGACTGTATGGATAAAGATCAAAGGTGGCAAACCGGGCAACCCGATTCAAGAAATTATGACATTCCTCAGGGTACGGATCAAGTGCCCGATGACGACGGGTACGCCTGCTTCAGAGCCGAGTACAAATGGTCGGACACCCTCACCACCAGGCTGGGAGGCCATAGTTTCTACGCTGATGAATCCGACACGTTTTTTGGTCAGCTAGAAGACAACCGCAATCTCTATGTCGCCATCTGCAGATGGTTTTAACCCCAAAGGAATCCTCACCGGCACCATGGTGCTGCTTTCCTTCCTGCTTGCACGAACCATACATCCCAACTGGGCCTGCCTGTCCGTTATAGTCGGCGTCAGCCTTATCCAAAGCGCCATCACCGGCTTTTGTCCGGCCGAAACCATTCTCAAGGCTTTCACCAACAGCTGACGGACGTCCGACCCAATTTTTTCCTTTGCATCAGCAAGGGTTACGGACGTGACTTCAAAAACGAAGAGGAGTACACTTCTGCCATGAAGTCCCGCATCTATCCCTTCTTCTGTGCCGCACTGATCCTCTCCACTCCTGCATACCCGGATCCGAAAACCGTAGCGGAATTGCAGACCGAACTTGAAGCCCTGAAAGCGGAATACGAAACCCGGCTTTCTGATCTGGAAGCCCGTCTCAGGAATCCGGCAGCATCCGATTCCGAAAAAGAAATATCCCCGCCCTCCGCCGCGGTGATTCCCCCGGCACAGTCCGGATTCAGTTATTCAGGATATTTCCGCTCCGGCTTTGGCGTCAACTCCGATGGCGGAACTGCGGAACCTTTCCAGGCACCGGGTGCGGATGCCAAATACCGACTGGGGAATGAACAGGATACCTATGTGGAGACCGCCTTCCGCCAGCAGGTTCCCTCGGATGGAGATCAGGAATTTGCCGTTCAAACCCGTCTGGCCTACTCCATTCCCGAAAATGGCTCTTTTGGGAATTCCCAGTTCTCCCTGAGAGAAGTGTTCGCGGAAGGGACAGGAGTACTCCCAAATCAACCAAAGGTGACCTTCTGGGCCGGGCAACGGTTTTACGATCGATATGATGCTCACATCAATGACTACTACTATCTGGATATGAGCGGGTTCGGAGCCGGGATGACCGGATGGGACCTTGGGGTGGGCGAACTCTGGGTGGCGGTCCTGGGCGGAACCATTGATGAGCTGAATCCCGACGGTACCGTTCGGGACGCGGGGACCGAAGCCAAGCGAAGTCTGGACTTGCGGTGGAAAGGAATCCCTGTGGCAGGTGGTGATTTGATGTTGTGGGCCAGTGGATCCGCTATTCAAGGTCAGACGACAGATTCCGGAGTGGTTGCAGAGGATTCGAGAGGTGTGGCCATAGGTGCCATTCATGAAATCAGTGGAGGCGGAAACTGGTGGAACCGGTTTGCAATCCTCTATGGCACCGGCCCTTCCAGTAACTTCCGTTCGGAACTCATTCCGGATCTAGTGAACGAAGAGGACCCCACCCGTCAGACTTACATCAAAGATTCCTCCAGGCTCCGGGTGCTCAACAACACGATATGGGAATCAGGCCCCTGGGCCGTATCCTCTCTCCTGCTTTTTGAAGACCGGGACTTTGGGCAACAGGTTGATCCGGGGTCCATCTGGATCTCCGCCGGGGTCCGCCCCGTCTACTCCTTCAACCAAAACGTCAGCCTTGCGCTGGAAGCGGGCGTGGATCACACCGAACAGGACGGAGGGCCTGAAGGTGAACTCTGGAAGATCACCCTGGCGCCCCGGCTGAGTCCGGAAATGGGCTTTAACAGCCGACCGGCACTGCGGCTGTTTTTCACCTACGCCGACTGGTCCGATGAATTTGTGGGAGAGGTGGCTCCGAATACCTACGGGATGGATTCGGAAGGCTTCAGTATCGGAACGCAGGTCGAGGCGTGGTGGTAAGCGGAGCATGGCGACGAAAATCTGCCCATGCAGAAGGAGGCCCGAGGGGCTCACCTTCGGCGCTTCAAGTTGTCATCTGCTCTCGCACACCGCGAGACCTCTTCCGGGAGTCGGGACGTTACTCCAGCAGAACCCTCTGGTTCAAAATGACTGAATGCAAGGGCTGACTCGGATGGCCCACAACCCACCACCCCCTTCTGTGACTTCTGTGCCTTTTGTGGTTCCCCCCTAACT
>CAZVCO010000036.1:17719-18581 GCA_964625795.1 uncultured Verrucomicrobiota bacterium
CTTTTTCGTGGTTCTTCGCGCCTTTTTGTGGCCAAAATCCTCGACCCTCGACCCTCGCCCCACCCATCAATCAGGACTTGATCTGCCTGCAAAAACCGCCTACACTGCAGGCACTATGAGCAAAAAGAAATCCATCCAGTACACCATCCGTGGTGTCAGTGATCAGACCGACCGTCTGGTTCGGGAAAAAGCGGCCCGTTACGGCAGCAGTCTGAACGAGACCGCGCTGAAGTTGCTGGAGGAGGGGGTGGGCACCCGGGGAGAGCGGGAATTTCATGATCTTGACGCCTATGCCGGCACCTGGGTTGCCGATCCGGTCTGCGACGAGGTGCTGGAGGAGCAGCGCCGGATTGATCCGGATCTGTGGACATGAGAATCGCGCTGGACACCAACCGCTATCGCGACTTCTGCGAAGGAGATCAGGAAGTGCTTGCCCACATCCAACGGGCCGAACAGATCGTTCTGCCCCTGCCGGTGGTGGGGGAACTCCGGGCCGGATTTGCCTGCGGCACCCTGGCCCGAAAGAATGAAGCGGTGCTGAACCGGTTCTTGCAGGAGGAGCGGGTGACAGTGCTGTGCATGGACGAGGCCACCAGCTTCTGGTACGCCCGGCTCTTCCGTCAGCTCCGGGAGCAGGGAACCCCCATCCCCACCAACGACCTCTGGATCGCCGCCCTGGTCGAGCAGCACACCCTTCTCCTCTACACCCGCGACCAACACTTCCGACATCTCCCCCAACTGCCCCTGCTCTGAAGGCAGCTTCGCCGCTGGAGATGGAAGATGGGAGTTGGACGCCAAGCCGGAGGCGCACAAGTCGTATTCGCAATCGACGGTTCTCACGAAGGCACAGCTGGACGCGGGA
>CAZVCO010000037.1:0-1803 GCA_964625795.1 uncultured Verrucomicrobiota bacterium
TGTCTGCTGGAGGGGCAAGCTGATTTCCCGAACCCTCGGGAGATGATGTCAGTCTTCGGGACAGTCTTTGAGCAGATCCGAAAGCCGCATGCCCAGTCTTCTGAAGATCCCTGAATCTGTACGGGTTTTCGGTTTCAACACCTCCGGATTGAAGGTTCCCTCTTTCAGGTGCTCCAGGCATTGGATGGCCTGCTGATAGGTGGGAAAGCGGTCATCCGGATCTCTGCTCATCAGAGTGGCCACCACGAGTGAAAATCCCGGCGAGACCTCAGGAACATGATCGAAAAGAGTAGGTGTCGGCTGTTCAATGGACTTCTGAATCACCTCTTCTCCGGACTCCCCCTCAAAAGGAGGATTTCCCGAGACCGCATGAAAAAGGGTGGCCCCCAGAGAATACATATCTGAGCGGTAATCCTCCTGGATTTGCCGGGATTTCTCCGGGGCGATATAATACGGGGTGCCCCACCGTTCGACCGGCTGGCCCTCGCGCATAAAACGGGCCAGACCGAAGTCAGCGATTTTGGTGGCCCCCGGATTGCCCACCAGAATATTTGCCGGTTTGACATCTCCGTGCATGAGTTGATTGGCAGCGGCCGCCTGCAGACCCCGGAGCACGTCGATTCCAATCTCCACGGCTTCGCTCTCCGGCAAGGGGCCCTGTTGCATCCGTTTTTCCAGGGTTGCGGCCTGAGCCAGCTCCATCACAATGTAGGGCCGTCCCAGAATTTTCCCCATGGTGTAAATGTGAATCACATTGTGATGATGAATGCCGGCGGCGGCTTTGGCCTCTTCCTCCAGCATACTCCACATTTTAGGGGTGGCATTGAGGTCCTCCCGTAAAATTTTAATGGCCACGTCGCGCTCAAGTCCAGGATCCCTGGCCAGATAGACCCGTCCCATCGACCCCTCTCCCAGAAATTTATACAAGTCGTAGATCCCCAGCTTCGCGGGAACCACCATCTCATTTTTACATTCCGGGCAATAGATCAGGTCCAAAGGTTTGAAGGTGGAGATATCCAGAACCGTGCCGCAATCCAGACAGGCGAGATGTTTGCCAGGATGTTGTTGATCGATAGGGAGAGGTTTTTTCATGAAGAAAAGGCGATGGTAAGAGGGTATCGGATTCCAAAAGTACCGCAAAGCTCAAAACAACCATGGTGAGGATTTGTTTTACAGCCGGATGCGAGAGGTGTAGATTTGTCCTATTGGAGGACCCGATGAGCGAAACACAACCAACTGCCGATGAATTCACTGAAGATGACCTGATTTTTGAATGTCCCTTCTGTCAGAAAAGTATGGCCATTGATAAACGGGGCATGGGACTCACCATCAACTGTCCGGATTGTAATGGTCTGGTGAAAGTCCCGACCGTGTCCGATTCCGCAGAGGAAACCCCGCATACCGTCTCAATGCCGGTTGAGGGTCTCGCGGATGCGCTGGAACAACACCGAACGGAACTGGAGACGCTGAAAGAAAAACTGGCCTCTGTGGAAAAGATCCGTAGCCAGCTTGAAAGGCAAACTACTGAGCATGAGCAGAAATTAACGCAATTGCGTAGAGAGTTTGGCAATATCCAGTCCGCACTGGATCAGGTGAGTCTTCTGCTGGTCGATTCTGAAGAATCCTAACCGAATTTGTGCACAAACCTGCCACTCATGCACAGCCTGCTGTTAACAATTTAATTCATTGTGATCTAAGTGGTTACAATAAAAAATAGCCTATAAGCAACAAGGTTATCCACAAGCGCGAGGTGATTTCCGCAAAACGATTCATTATCAATGGGTTAGAGAATTGTAAGGGCGT
>CAZVCO010000037.1:1813-4946 GCA_964625795.1 uncultured Verrucomicrobiota bacterium
TCTGCGGTGTCCGGGCACCATTTTCTTTACAACCGGCCTTGCTGTGACAAGGAAAGGTATGGTGCAGCCTCCCCTTTTGACAACCGAGACAACACTCTTTGCGGTATTCGGACATCCCGTTTCACATTCCTTAAGCCCGGCCTTCCAGAACGCGGGTCTGCAGGCCATGGAGGTTCCGGGAGTTTACCTGGCATTTGATGTGGAACCCCTTGCGCTGAAGACCTCTCTTGAGGCATTGGCCGCCTGGCGGGCCGGCGGGGGGAATCTGACGATTCCACTGAAGGAGGCCGCCTTTGAGCTGTTGGATCATCTTGCGGATTCGGCTGCCTTTGCCGGGTCGGTGAACACCGTGGCGTTTGGTGAAGACGGGACGATGACGGGTCACAGCACTGACGGAGCAGGTTTGCATCATGGATTGAACGAAGCCTTCGGCGGAGCCTTTGAGCACCGACGGGTTCTTGTTCTGGGATGTGGCGGGGCCGGGCGGGCTGCCGCTCTTCAGGCCGCCCGGGAAGGAGCGGAGCAGGTCGTGCTTGCTAACCGCACCCGCAGCCGGGCCGAGGCGGTGGAGTCCGAAATCCGTCATCGGCTTCCGGCCGTGGATGTCTCCACCGCCTCCTCCTGGCCGCCCACTCCGGATGAGACCCGTTCGGCGGATGTGATTATTCAGTCCACCTCTTTGGGAATGCAGGATGTGAAGGAAACCGGTTTTCTGCCGGATCATTTCAGGGAGGGACAGGCGGTGCTGGATATGATCTATACCCGGCCCATGACACCCGTGATGAAGGTTGCACACGCTTCGGGAGCTCAGACGGCAAACGGATTGGGCATGCTGCTGCATCAGGGTGTCGAATCACTGCGGATCTGGACCGGGCTGGAGCCTCCGGTGGAGATCATGCGCCAGGCACTGCAGCGGGCCGTGGAACAACGGGAGGCGCCTCATGTGGGATAGTCTGCGTGAGGTGCCGCCGGAGGTGTGGCAGTCCCCCTTGGTATGGGCCTTTGTCTGGATCTTCGGGGCAATGTGGGGAAGCTTTCTCAACGTTTGTATTCTCCGCGTTCAGGTAGATCTTCCTCTCTCCTTTCCGGGGTCGCACTGTTTCGCCTGCAAAAAGAAAGTGGCCTGGTATGACAACCTTCCGGTTCTCAGCTGGTTTCTCCTCAAAGGAAAATGCCGGCACTGCGGGGAACCTTTCTCTATCCGCTATCCGCTGGTGGAAACCATCACAGCCACGCTGTTTTTAGTTCTATGGATTCTGTACGGCCCCACCGCGCTTACTCTTTGTTACTGGCTGATGGCGTTTGGTCTGCTGTGGGGCACCGGAGTGGATCTGGATGACTATTGGATCCCGGACCGGGTCACCTGGGGAGGGATGGCGGTGGGCATTCCGTTGAGTGCGCTGGTTCCCGCCCTGCATGAGGCCGAAACCTGGCAGGCCTCGCTGCGCGCCTCCCTGATCGGTGCCGCCCTCGGATTCGGCATTCTTTGGGGAGTGGGCTGGCTGGGGAAGCTGATTTTCAGAAAAGACGCCATGGGGTTCGGGGACGTAAAGCTGCTTGGTGCCATCGGGGCGTTTCTGGGCGGACCGGCAGTGCTGTTTGTGCTGTTTATCTCCGCCTTGCTGGGATCGGTGGTGGGGGTCTCCCTGATTGCCATGGGGAAACGTGAATTGGGTGGACGTATTCCGTTCGGTCCCTATTTATCCGCTGCTGCCCTGATCTGGGTGTTCGGGGGCGATGCCTGGATGGACGCCTATCTTGAGATGATCATGGTGACGCCGGGAGGGATGCCGTGACCGATGCCATTTTCCTGGTCGGGTTTATGGGGTCCGGAAAAACCGAGGTTGGACGTCAGTTGTCCGAAAAGCTGGGCTGGGAATTCGTGGATCTGGATGAGCAGATCGCCCAAAAGGCCGGCTGCCCCATTCCGGAGATTTTCCAGCGGGAGGGGGAGTCCGGTTTCCGCGAACGGGAGCGGCAGAGCCTGCTTGAGGTTCTCAGCTCCAAAAACCGGGTGATTTCCTGCGGCGGGGGCATTATTACCCGGCCCGATAACGTGGCCGATTTAAAGGCCCGTCCCGGAACGGTCTGCCTGAAGGTGAGTCCTGAGGAGGCCTGGAGGAGAATCGGGTGTGACCCCAACCGACCGCTGGTACAGGGCGACCAGCCCCGTGAAACTCTTGAACGCCTGCTCAACGAGCGGGAAGATATCTATGCTTCTTTTCCCCTGCGGGTGGAGACCGACGGGTTCCGACCTTCGGAAGTGGCCGACCGTATCCTTTCCGAACTTCGGAAAGGGTGACGCTGCATCCCGAAGGCGGTTGCCGTTGCCCTGAAGCCGTGGAGGCGGCCTGTTCAGCTCAGGACCGGTTCAGCTCTGCAGATGGGCGGCCGGTTCTGATGCGGTTTCCATTTCGAGAATGGAGTCGCGGATCCGGGCGGCCTCTTCGTAGTTCTCCATGCGGATGGCGTGCTGAAGTTTCTGCTTCAGGGCTACGACCGGATTTTCCTCAGGGCCTCGTTCTTTGAGATCCCGGATCATTTCCTCCATCATAATCAGTTCCTGACACTCGTTCACGTAGTCCGGATCATCCTCCATGTGGATGAGGAAGGATTCAATGTCGTTCATGCCCTGCTCAATCTGTTCAATCGCACCACCGATATCGGCCTCCTCGGAAAGCTGTTCGGCTTTGGCCCGGGAGTGCATCATGATCACGTAGGGTTTGAACTGAAGGAAATCCCAGATGACGTCATCGTTGTCCGAGTATTTTTCCACCAGATCGAAAATCTCCAGGCTGTGGGTGGTGTCCCGGATAACTTTGCCGTATTCCTTCAGCACCATGAGGGCCAAGTACCGGTAGTAAATCTGAACACATTCCTGCTGGAGTTCCGCGCAGGCATCACCATCCAAACGGTAGCCGGTCCGCCGATCCGTAAGGATTTTCTGCCGGTAATATTTGAGAGCGCTGTCGTACCCGTGCTGACGTTGTCCGTCGGCTGCGTGTACTTGTAGACGTCGACATCCGTAGCGGAGTCAAAGGTTCCGTAAACGAAGCCGAAGGTCGACTTGTTCGGGTCCGTGGCGGTCGCGAAGGTTTCGTCCTGAGCGCTCGCGATGTCGTTGTTGGGCTCC
>CAZVCO010000037.1:4956-9314 GCA_964625795.1 uncultured Verrucomicrobiota bacterium
ATATTTGAGAGCGCTGTCGTAGCCGTGCGGACGTTGTCCGTCGGGCCGGCCGTCCAGCCGCATCTGAAGGATCCCGAGGTCGAGCCGGAGCTGCACCTGCTGTTGGTCCTCCGAGTCCACCTCCACGAGTCGAGCGGTCACTTTTGCGGGATCGAAATCCCATCCGTCCAGAAGGGGGGTGATGTCCAGATGTTTTGTCATAGTCAACTCTGCGTTGCGGTGTAGGAATAACCTGCCGTAGGTCAGGGGAAATGCGAACCCAAAAAGGGAGGATTTTTTTGCCGAATCCATGAAGATACAAAATGGTATTACCCACGGTTGGGCCGGGGCAGGAGGTCATCGCGGTCACTGACCGGTTCTTTTTTCAATGGGACGGGGTCATCGGGAAACTGGTCCATCCATTCCTGCCGCTGCTGGGCATCGGCGTAATATTCCAGCCAGGTGAAGGTGTCCGCCTCGCTGCCGGTGCCGACCAGATCCAGATGCATCGCGCCGTTGGTGCAATGGGACATATCCCAGGTGAACTCGTTCAGGCTGTCGGCCCACAGTTTCCGGTACAGCTCCCGGTCGTCGAGGTGACCGGTGTTTTCCAGGAATACCCGGAGGGCGGCCAGGCCGTGAATCACCTCCCAAAGCTTGGTGGAGAGATCGGCATCGTCTAGGCTGTCGGGATCCGGAAGGGAGATTCCCCGGGCGATCAGCTGATGGGCGTAGGTGACACAGGGTTCCGACTCAATGGCCAGAATCTGTTCGAGGAAAGCGAGAACCTTTTCCGGATCGCCCTGGTTGGCGTCCGGCAGTTGCGACACTTCTCCCATGGTCGCCAACCGGCGTTTGATGTAAGCAATACGGGCGACAACGTAAGCCTCCCGACTTGGGAAGTCAGATTCATCCATAAAATTACTTCAGCAGGTGATCCGCAGAATATTTTCCGGGTCCTCCAATCAGAATCACCACATAAGCACTGAGATACAGCAGGGCCATTTCTTTGGAGGGACCTGGACCAAACAGCGGGTCGCCCCCATGGATCACAAAGGCGGCGACTCCCATCGTGAAGATGAGCGGAATCACCGCGCCCCGGGTGATCAGTCCTAGAAGCACCAGAGCGGCGAACAGCGTCTCAGACAACACTGCACCGGACAGGCTTAAGGTACTGCCGATTCCTAATGGATCCGGAAAGCTGTCCACCCGGTCGGAGAAGGACATGAGTTTACCCCAGCCATGCCCGATCAGCATGCCTCCTCCGAAGACCAGGCGCAGGAGCAGGAGGCTGACAGAAGTTCTGGAAGAAGTGGACGGGCAGGAGAAGAGAAATCGTTTCATCAGGGCATCATCGTTCCGTATGTCCTGCCTGTCCAGTGAGAAATTGGGTGAAGCTTGGCTGAGATGAATCAATCGGCGTTTAAAGAAGGGTCTGTTCGGCATGCTGATGGAGTTCGTTCACGCCTTCCGCATGGCTGTCCTTCAGGTGTTGACCCAGCCGGCGATGTTCTTCAATGGCATCGTCTCTGACCCTCTCCCAAAAGTTCTGAAGGGATTCCATGGTTCGAATGGCATTGACCTGACTTGCTAGAAAATTTCCGTCTTTTTCAGCCGCTTGGAGCATTCCCTGGAGGGAACGGGGAAGCACAAAGAGGCGAACGGGAAGAGCGTATCCCGCAAAACCCTCAACCGGATCAGTGGGCAGAGCCCCGCTCCAGGAAAGATAACTCCGGAACATGCCTTTGACCACATTTCCGCTGAAGTTCAGCTTGGCTTCCTGAATATCCCGTATGAGTTGAGTCACGTGACCGAAAGCGTCATGGTGAAGGTGCTGTAGTTCCATCTTCAGCAGCTGCAGGGTTCGAATGTCATCCAGGGAGGTTTCGGTGGGTAGATGAGAGACCTGAACGGTAAGATCCCGTTCCGCGTTTTCGATGTCCTTTCTGAGATCCTGCAGCATGGCCGAGAGTTGATCGATCTGCGTGCGGGCCAGCTTGAGGTTGCCGGCTTCGACTGTATTGGCGGTTGTCTGGAAAAACCGGTCCACCCGTTCCAGATCCGCCTTTATCTCAGGGGTGCCCACTCCAAAAGCGGACACATAAGATCCCTGGAACCACGGTGTGAGTGTGGGGGGCTGAATCCCGCTCGGGGAGATGCTCAGGGTTTTGATGTATTCCTTGACTCTTGGTTCTTTTTCCCGCCATTTTCCGCCTCCGATATATGTTTTGACGTTTGTTTCCGAACGGAAGGTGCCTTTGAAGCGAATATGGTCATCGCTGCCTACAAACGGGTTTCGGCCATCATAATAAAACGCATGGAAGGTTTCTTTGCGCAACCGTACGTCGGATTCGGCCGACGAGTAGGGTCCGTATTCACGTTTGATCCCGGTGGCTCTGACTATCAACCGTACGCCGTTGCACACGGCCTCCACCGAAGAGTTGATCTCCACCCGTCTGGGCGATGTGTACTCAATCGTTGCGTTGATCTCCGCTTTTCCCGGCTCCACGGTCTTGGTCAGATCAAGGTTCTGGATGCCGAATTTCCGTATATACTCACCTCCTGGCTGAAAACCCGAATGCAGCGAGATGTCGAGTTCTTTCAGAGTCCCATGCCGGATTTGTATGGGAACGTTTCCACCTTTCGGCATGTGGAATTCTCCGATGAAACGCAGAGGGATGTAGACATCAAAGTCCCGAAGGCGCAGAGATCCGCCCGGGTCGGCGCAAAGAACCGCGTTTATGCAGAACATCCAGAATACAGTCATGAAACGGGGCATGGGTGCCTCCCAAACGTAAATAGCGGGTGGTTATTGACGGATGGACTGCGGTAGAGGTCTGCGGGAAATTCTGGGGATGGGCTTGAGTGCGAGCGTATCCGCAAGCAGATGAAGCTTGGCCGGATCGACAAAAGCATTTCCACCTTTCCATTCGACATAGATCCAGGTTGCCGGGGTTTCCGGTCGCATGTCCGGCCCGGGATACCATCCCTGATCCAGGAATGCCGGTGTGAACCTTTCATCGGATAAACCGAATGCGTCCACGGGTGCGCCAGGATGGTAGCCGTCGTCTCCCCACATGTTTGATCGGGTGCGGAAATGGTAGGCGATGCCATGGTCCACCACCAGCGAGAAAGTGTCGGGTATGGCAGTGTCGCGATAGAACAGCTGGCCGTGCCGGGCTTCTGACCGGGTGCCATAGGCGCTGTAGGAGATCCGGTGTTGCAGTGATGGGCCGTCGGGTTCCGGGAGGGTGTGTGCGCAGCTGGGGAATAAGAAAAGAGCCATCAGTATCCCCGATGATGTGCAGAGAAAAACCTTTATGGTGTTCATGCCTATTATAGTAATAGACATTGCATATGAAATCCAACTTTAATTTTTAATAGGATCCGTGCCCGAACCGGTGATGGGAGGTTCGTTCAGGATTTGGTGAAAAAAACTGCCTTGCCTGCGGAGAGTGGCCGTCGGCGCTTGTCCGCCGGTGGAGGGTTTACGCCACAGGCCGCTGCACTGGGGGCGTGAAACAAGGGGAGCCGCCTGGCGGTGATATTGGAATGAAGTGGATCTAAGAACGTTAAGCCATCTTCCCGGTGATTTAAATATCAGAAAGGTGTGACTGGCGGTCTGAAGCCGGCGATCTATCAAAGACCTGCCGGTAGGCGCGGCTGAAGGAGGCTGGTTCTGAAAATCCCCACTCTTCTGCCACCTCTGAAATTGGACGCCGGGTTTCGGTGAGTTCTCTGCGGGCGGTCTCCAGTCGAATCTGCCTGAACCGGTGACGGGGAGACTCGTTCAGAATCTGGTGAAACAGTCTGCGCAGGTGGGAGGAGGAGAGTCCCACATTGCGGGCGATGTCCTCCACGGTTGGATTTTCCCGCACCCGTTCCCGGTACAAACGGAGAGCGTCCTCCACCAGCCAGACTGCACGTGGGCGGATCTCACCGGAAGGAGGCTGAGGTCTGCCTTCCAGCGCAATCCAGCAGAGCTCCGCCCGCACTTTTTCAAACCACATCCGGGCTGCAAGGGTTTCTCTTCCTCCGAAGTCTTTCCGGGTTCGGATCGCAAGCTGCTCAACAGATTTGCTCTGCTTCCGGCTGAGAGGAACTTTCAGGCGCCCGTGGCGGGACAGCAGGCCGGTGAACTCTCCATCCACTTCCCAGAAGTGAAACACCGCGATCCGGCTGATGGCATCTGAATGATCGGTCCAGCCATGCACAGAATAGGCCGGATGGACCCAGAGACAGGGTCCGGACCCCGCTGGCTCCCCTCCCGAAGTGGGCCGGGCGGTACCCTGTAGTAAGGCCTGAAACTCAATCACTCCCCTGGAATAAGGGTGAACCGGAAATCGTCCGTACTGTCTTTCCCCGGTATTCACGTAACG
>CAZVCO010000037.1:9324-15515 GCA_964625795.1 uncultured Verrucomicrobiota bacterium
ATTCAGGACCTTTACAACCACACTGCCCTCGGGATCATACTTTATGGTTTCAATAAATGAGCGATAAAGTCAAGTTAATGACGGATGCAGTCCTTCACGCGAGGCTGGTGGTTCGGTAAGATGATGTCTCATATTGAATGGAGAACACCATATGCCGAATGAACAACGATATCTGTTAGTGGGAACCGGGAGCCGGGCGGACATGTATATCCGATATCTCACCAAATCCGGGCCCGAACACGGAAACCATCTGGTCGCTCTGTGTGACATCAATCCCGGACGTCTTGCGTATCGCAATCAGCATCAGCAGGAGGCGTATGGCGGCACCCCTCTGGCCACGGGAGGGATCGACGACTTCGAGCAGATGATACGCGAGCACCGGGTGACGGGGGTGATCGTCACTACGGTGGACCGCACGCACGACAGCTATATCTGCCGGGCCATGCGGGCGGGGTGTGACGTCATCAGTGAAAAGCCCATGACCACTGATGAGCATAAATGCCGTGAGATTCTCCGGGTGCAGAAAGAAACCGGAAAGAATTTGCGCGTGACCTTCAACTACCGGTATGCCCCACGAAACAGCAAGGTGAAGGAACTGCTGCAGTCCGGAGTGATCGGGGAGGTGAAGTCCGTTCATTTCGAATGGCTTCTGAACACCAAACACGGGGCGGATTACTTCCGGCGCTGGCACCGGGATAAACGAAACAGCGGGGGACTGATGGTCCACAAAGCCACCCATCATTTTGATTTGGTGAACTGGTGGATCAATTCCCTGCCCGAGCAGGTCATGGCCATGGGTGATCTGGTGTTTTACGGACGGGCCAATGCGGAATCCAGGGGTGTCCGGACGTTTTATGACCGCGGCACCGGAAATCCGCTTGCGGATCAGGATCCTTTTGCGCTCCAGATGAAAGATGAGGGGAAAACCAAAGGGCTGCATCAGCTTTATGCGCAGCAGGAACACCATGACGGATATCTTCGGGATCAGTCCGTCTTCGGGGACGGTATTTCCATTGAGGATGATATGAGCGTTTTGGTCCGGTACCGAAACCGGGTCATGATGACCTATCATCTGACCGCGTACTCCCCCTGGGAGGGGTTCCGGGTAATGTTCAACGGCACCAAAGGACGTCTGGAGAGCGAGGTGGTGGAAACGGCGTATATCAGCGGGGCAGAGGACGACCCCAATCTGTTGAGAAATGTCAGTGGCGCTGCCCCGTTTGAGGTGAAAGAGCCTCACACGCTTCTGGTGCGGCCACACTGGGACGAACCCTACCGGATTGAGATACCCGAAACCAGTAAAGGGGGGCATGGAGGGGGAGACTTCCGCATGCTTGAGGATATTTTTGTGGGTGGTGGCGAGGACCCTCTCCACCGGGCCGCTGATCATCTGCAGGGGGCGGCCTCCATCCTGACGGGTATCGCGGCCAACCGCTCCATGGCCACTGGTCTTCCGGTGGAGATTCGCGACCTTCGCTGTCTGCCGGAAGAGGTGTGAGAGGATGATTCGCATCCGGTGGTTACGCCACGCCGCAGGCGTGGATACGCCACGATGTGGAGTAAGTTTTGGGAGCATGATTCACATCCGGCGTGGCGTGGTTCGTCCTGAACTGCAAAAAGGATCAGATGGGTTGATTCACATCCGGCGGTTACGCCACGCCGCAGGCGTGGATGCGCCACGCGAGGGCAGGCGGGCAGGCGAAGAATTTCATGCGCCAGCTGATGTTACAGCCTGAGCCTGGAACCATGAGCGTACGCGGGGATGTTGTTCATGGAAAACATCCGGAAAATCGAGTTAAGGGGGTTGACGTTATTTTGTAATTTATGCACAATTCGTATAAGTAATATCCACTTAATGATTTGTTCCGACATTACTTAGTTTGGTTCACATGAACGCACTACATATGTTAACCCGGTCTTCTGCCGCCTCCGGTGGATTTAAAGGGCAGACGGCCAATAAGGGTGGAAACCGGTGAACTGCAGTACTGGGTTTCGTTATGGGAAGTGGCGTCATCCGCTGATGCTGGGACTAGTCTACTTGGTGTATATTGCCTCTGGAGGGGGGGGATTGTTGTGAAGATCCTTATGGTGGTTAATGATCCCACGACCTGGACGTTTCTTCGCTCGGGAATCCTGGCCATGGGACATGAACCGGTATCCTTTTCCACAGGAAAGGAGTTACAGCACGAAATCAAGGGAGAGGATCCCCCCCGCCTGGCGCTGCTGGAGCAGAGCTCGTCTCCTGAAAATACAGTTGAACTCATCCGGCAGTGCCGGGTGGTTGAAGCCGGTAAGATGTATCTGATCCTGCTGACCCCGCCTCCTATATCTGAACAGAGCCTTAAACTACTGGCTGCCGGAGCAGATGATTTCATTCAGACCCCGGTTTCGCTGATCGAACTGGAGGCCCGGCTCAAGCTTGGCCGCCGGGCTTTGGGCTTTCAGGATCGGTTGATGCAACAGGTGGAGAGTCTAAAGAAATCTCAAGGGTCTCAGAAACCCCCGCCGCACCGTCTGCTTCCAATCTGTTCGTATTGTAAAAAAATCCGGGATGAAAACGGACATTGGGAAGATGTGGAAGTCTATGTCAAAAAACGCATGTATATGGACTTCAGTCACTCGGTCTGTCCGGACTGCATGTCGAGATATTATCCCTGGGTTGACTACTGACCCCTCCCTGCGGATGAAGCACAGAATGTCGTTCCACTGAAAAAAAGCCCGGCGTATTTGGCCGGGCTCACTGGAGATTGAGATGGGGCAGGGGGCTACTGCAGAACGGTACGAGCGCTGGCCTCGCCGATCCGTTCAATCAATTGCTGCTCAAACAAGCTGTCCGGGCTGACGGGTTTGTCTGGACTTTCGATATATCCGTTTCCCATCAGCGCGTAGCCATAGAACTTTCCTTCCTGGGGGGTGCCCCAGTAGCCGGCCCGGGTGTTGGCATACATCAGAGCGCGGGTGCCGGTGCTTTCATCGAAGGTGCCTTTGTAGCCGATGGCAAAGTTGTTTTCGCCCTGGGTTTCCGGATCCATCACCACAATACTTTTCGCATCACAGTTCCAGAACAGCGTATTGGCGGCCGCCCAGCCGTGTCCACTGCCGGAGTCGCCGCGGTTGATGGCGGCCAGAGTGCCGTCTTTGGTAATCACGTTGTCGTAGAGAATGCCCGTTGACCAGCGGTGATGGGGTTCAGACTGACCGCCCCGGACGGCTTCACAGCGGACAAAGGCGAAGGGTCCGGTTTCACGGGAGCCGAGAGCAAAGTCATGTCTGCCATCCTCGGAGAAACAGTTGTAGAAGAGATGAAGGGTGCCGCCACTGATGTTAAAGGCATAGCGGTTTCCGCCCCGTTTCGGTCCGACGGGCTTGAGGTTTTTGCAGTCGCGGACGGTGATTTGACGTGTATGCGAACCAATATTCACTGCCGCGAAACTTACATGCTGAACGGTCACGCCCCGCACCCAGCTGTCATAGGCACCCTGGACGGAGATTCCGCTTCTGAAGTTAAAGAAATTCGACTGTTTGCTCTCATCCTTTACGGTGGTGTCGTAGTTGGAGATTACCTGCAGGAATTCCACCCCGGAATGGGTGGCCAGAGAGGAGACATCCACTTTGTAGACATCTCCACTGCCGTGTTCCTGGTCAAAAGACTGGGGCAGAATGGCATCCAGCGTTATGGTGTTCCCCTCGATGTTCACGATCTTCCGCAGATGACGGAAGCGATAGGATTCGGGTTTCCAGGGACGTTTGTTCATGCCTTCTTTCCCTCCGCGGATATGGCGGAGACGTTCGCCCATTCCCAGATGATCGATCCAGGCCTGGTTAGGAGTTTTACGGACATGGATATAATCTCCCTCCTGCAGTCCATCGGTATTCTCCAACGTCAGCTTGAGACTGCCGGACGGGACATAGTCGTCCACAATGCGGACGGCCTGGGCCTCGCCGGTGGCATCCACCTTGCCCTCCGGTTCACCCAGATGGATGGCGTTTCCACCTCCCTCGGCGCTTCTCATGATCAGAACGGTTCCGTTATCACCGTCACCTTCTCCGCGCAGCACCACGCCTGAAGGAACGACCAGGCCGCCGTTAAGAAAATAGGTGCCGGCTTTCAGCAGAACCGCTCCTTTGAGCCCTTCCGTATTTGCCGGCATGGCGGCAACCTCATTAATAGCCGTCTGGATTTCCGCGCGGCTGTCGGGGCCCAGGGGGTATTTCATGTTATCGTCTGTTGAGGTGGAGCCGTCCGGAGCATTCAGGGTTCTCACCACCTTGGCATCCGGAATTGGCACCGCACTGTTTTTGTATCCGACATGAGACCAGTCCATGACCATGTCGCCCTTTTCGGAATAGGGTTTGTACATCAGCTTTCCGTCGGATCCCATGGAAATCAGAGGGGCGAGGGGGCTGGGGGAAAAGGGAACCTGTGTGACATCCTCCGGAGGAGGATTGACCCAGGATTCCGGACCTGTTTCCTTTTTATTTTTCCCCTCGGTATCGCTGCCTGGACAGCGGGAACAGAGGGAAAGGCCTTTGGCTTTGGCTTCGTTCAGAGACATGGTGGTCATCCCTGCTTTCGATGCGTTATCCAGCCGTTTATACCGTCGGCATTCAGCCACGTGCACCCGTTTTTTGCCGGATTCATGATAGACGGTCTGCGCCTGCAACAGGGAGCTGAGAAGTAAAACGAAAAGAGAGAGCGAAGCACGGCAGAGTCTGATGTTCATAAAATTCCATTAAGAGGTAAAGATGGGGATGATTGTGAGCCCGGACGATCGATTGAACGCATAGAACACGGGGTTCGTAAAATCTCTATTAAGATTAGTAATTTGGACGATGGGGCTTTTATTGTCAAGTGTAACGGATGTCTCTGAGTCACAGAGGGCGCATCCCGCCGTAGCTCGTAGTGTGAAGGAGGAAGGCGCGACGGCCACTATTCGCAAACCGACGTCTGCCAGATCCATGCTTGATGCAATCCCGAAACTCACGGACCGGGAATTCTTCCACCTGAAGCCGATCCGGGGCTGGTTTTTTCATGACAAACAACAGAAGCGGGATTATATCATCTGCATGGAACAAACCCGTCTGCCACCCTGGATCCGGAAAAATCTGCGGACCAATCACAATTTCAACCAGGTTCACGGCCTGGTGAATAACCTGAAACTGCACACCGTCTGCGAGGAGGCGAAATGCCCCAACCGTCACGAATGCTGGAGCAGCGGCACGGCCACCGTGATGATCCTCGGTGACACCTGTACCCGGAGCTGCCGTTTCTGTTCGGTCAAATCCGGACGTCCGGACGAACTGGATCTGCTGGAGCCTAAACGGGTGGCGGCCGCGGCTGCGGAGATGAAGCTCAAGCATATTGTGATTACCAGTGTGAACCGGGATGATAAGCTGGATGGCGGCGCTGGGATTTTCGGGGAGACGATTGAAGAGGTGAAAAAAGCGGTACCCGGAATCACGGTTGAAGTCCTTACACCCGATTTTGAAGGGAGAGAGGAGAGTCTGAATCTGGTGTTGAAGGCGGCTCCCCATGTCTTCTCCCATAACATCGAAACCGTACGTCATCTGCAGTCCAAAATCCGGCCTCAGGCGAATTACGGGCGCTCGCTGTGGGCGCTGCGCACCGCCTCAGAATGGGAACCGCTCCTGGAGGTGAAGTCGGGTCTCATGGTGGGGCTGGGGGAAACCGAGGAGCAGGTGATCGATACTCTTCAGGATCTGGTGGAGAACGGGGTGAAAATGCTGACCATTGGTCAGTATCTGCGTCCGACGCCCGATCACGAACCGGTGCACCGCTTTGTGGAGCCGGAGGAATTTGTCCGCTATGAAACTGCCGCCCGAGACATGGGATTCCATGCCGTGGCCTCAGGACCCTTTGTCCGGTCTTCCTATAAGGCCGAAACCCTCTATGCGGATATGCTCACCTGGCGTCAGAACCGCCTTTCCGATGTGGTGGGGTAGTCACAGTAACAGCGGGGGCACCCTGTTTGAGCCGCCACCGCTCGATCCTCTGTCCGCACAGAATTATCTGGTGATTCTGGCGGCCTGGAACGAGGCCCTCATGATCGGCAAAGTGGTGGGGGATCTGTGTGACATGCACCTGAATGTCCTGGTGGTGGATGATGGGTCCACCGACAACACTGCCGAGCTGGCCAAAGCGGCCGGGGCGGTCGTGATACGGCATGAAG
>CAZVCO010000037.1:15525-16596 GCA_964625795.1 uncultured Verrucomicrobiota bacterium
AAGTCAATATGGGAAAGGGACAGGCCTTGGCTGACGGCTACCGCTATGCGGCGGAGGAGGGATATGATGCGCTCATCACCATGGATGCGGATGGACAGCATGACCCTAAAGACGTGCCCCGTTTTTTTGATGCCTATGACCGTACTGGGATCCCGGTTCTGATTGGGAACCGGATACGTGACCGGCATCACATGCCGCGGATCCGGCGGATCACCAACCGGTTCATGTCGCATATGCTCAACCGCAAAATGAAGCAATACGTGGCGGACACCCAGAATGGTTTCCGGCTGTATCAGACGGACGTGGTGCTGATGGTGATTCCGGAAACCAAAGGGTTCGCGGCGGAATCCGAGATTTTACTGACGCTGGATGAGATTGACATCCGCATGGAGTCCATTCCTATCTCGGCCAGATATGAAGGGGAGCGGAGTCATATCCGTCCGATTCATGACACCCGGCTGTTTTTCAAAATGCTGAGGCGCCGGGTGCGCAAGGAGCGCTGACCTTCTTCAGAACCGGCTGCGTTCCGCCCAGAGTCCCAGGGCCGGGTTGGAGATATAGTAAAAGCGTTCTCCATTACGTTCATTCCAGCCGTCTTTGAGTTCTGCAATGGGATATCGGGCGGACATGTTCTCCAGATCGGCGTAGCTGTATCCGACCGATTCGGTTTCCTCGCGGGTCAGTTTTCCGGGGCAATAGGTGACGGTGAACCGGTTCTCTGAGGATCCGTGAATCAGGTGGGCAGCCGCAGAGAGATTCTCCTGCAGTTCGGGATTCTCCTGCACAAAGCGCATGACCTCCTCCGAGGTGCGGTAGCCGTATTTCCGGATCAGCCGGTCGATTTCCGGATCCTCGCCAAAGGTGCCCACCTCCGGAGCCAGCACGATCAGCTCCCCCCCGTCGGCCAGGGCCATCCGGGTGCGGTAGATCGATTTGTTCCCCAGCCAGGTGCTGTGGAACTCTTCCGGATCCAGATACACCACCATTTTTTCCGGGGCCTCCTCCAGCAGCGTGAAATTCACCTCCAGCGACAGGGCGGCGGCCTGTTCAAACACGTCGTGGGAATCGCCG
>CAZVCO010000037.1:16606-17707 GCA_964625795.1 uncultured Verrucomicrobiota bacterium
CCCCGATAAACAGGCCGCGGGTCACCAGACCGCCGGAACCATCCGGTCCCACCACGGTCAGCACGTAGAGCAGGGGAAGGTGGCTGCAGAAACGGTCGGCCGCCTCATTCAAGATTCGCCGCAGCGGAGTGTTGGCCCGCCCCATCATACGTTCCATCCCGTAGGCGGCACCAATGAAGTGGCTTTCATTGATGCCTTTTTCTCCTCCGGTGCCCACAAAAATATTCTTGGTGTAGTTGGCCATGCCAATCACCTCATGCGGGACCACCTGGCCGATACTGAGAATGAGATCATGTCCGCCCTCCCACAGCAGACGGTTCATCTGGGCCGGCCAGGGCTTGGTGTAAATTCCCTCGGTGGCTTCAGAGACAAAGGCGGCCGGGACTTCACCCACCGTGACCACATCATTCCGCCAGTCGTGCGGACGGATCAGCGATTTCGGAATGGTGGGATACATGCGCTCCAGCTGCCAGTCCGGCATCGGCACGTGGGTGCCGAGCGCGGGCATCACATCGGTCATGGCCTCCCCGTAGTACTCATAAGCGGAGCAGGTCAGAGGACCGGCTTTGGAGTTCAGCCGGGTGAAATCCGGCGGAACCGCCAGAACCTTTTTCATGGGACCGAGCTGATCCAGAAACCGGATAAGGTGATTGTGGAGGTCCTCATCGGTAAGGACGGTGTCGGGAGAGCCGATGGACAGGGAATGTGACATGGTGAGATTGGGGAAAGAGGCTGAAAAAGTTATTCTACGTCAGTCAGGCGCTGCAGGAAAGCATGAATTTTTACCGCTTCTGTGCGCACTTCTTTGTGCCGGAATGACGAGGCCTCCGGGAGAAGCTCCCGGGCATCCTGCAGGGGCAGGATCAGTAAAAAAGAAAGGGCCATGATCTGATTGCTCATGTCGGACTGCGGATCGGACATCATCTGACGGATTTTGGATGTCAATGGACGGAGGTCGGCCTCTTCCGTCAGCGTCGGAGCCTGAAGCGATTGCCTGTGTGCGAAGGCCTGTTCCATGGCGTCATCAGCCGTGAACCCAAAGTGGGACTGAAACAGATCGGGATCCTGAATGGACCGGGTGAACAATGTATGTGCAGATTC
>CAZVCO010000037.1:17717-18440 GCA_964625795.1 uncultured Verrucomicrobiota bacterium
CCGGTTTCTGAAGAACCAGCCATTCTGTGAGCAGTGCGCTTTGATAATAAAAGAGAGCTTTCCGGATGAGGGGACTTTCCTGACGGTCTCCGGAGAGCCAATCCGTTTGCTTGAGCACTTCCGACCCGGTGACCATCAGACCCGCCTTCCTGGCCTGTGTGAATATCTCTCCCTTTTTTACGGGCACAGGATAGGTGAGGCGGGCAATCGTCTGGCTGATCCCCTCCATTTGCCACAGGCTGGTTTGCGGAGATGCGATGGCGCTGAGATGCAGGGCGTGCGCACATTCATGGGCCAGGATATGTTCGAAAAATCCGGGCAGGAGCCGGGTCCACTCCCGTTGAAGGATCACCCGTGGGGTAGGGCTTAGAGAAAACAGTCCGAGGGCGCCATGCCTGATCTTTCCGTAAGGGCGGCAATAGCGCTGGAGATGGTTCTGCTGCTCGAAAACCAGGATCCGGTAGTTGCGTTGTGGGTAGTGAAGGCCGGGAAGATCTGCCCACTCACGGGTGAATTCCGCTACCGTGTCGTGTACCTGTCGAATGCTTTGTGTGGGTGATGGAGATGACGCCACATGAAAAATGCGGATAGCGGACACGTCGGCTATGGAGACGGGTTCTTCACAGGCCCGTTTCATGGCGGACTGGTCTAGTCGTTCTGATGTCCGGGGCAGAATCCGGTAATAGATATACAGCGAGGTGGGAATCCCGCGGAGAATTTCAC
>CAZVCO010000038.1:0-497 GCA_964625795.1 uncultured Verrucomicrobiota bacterium
AGTTTGTGGTCGATCCTGACGGCACCGTACGCAATGTGGAGGTCATCTCCTCCCGGCCGGGCGACCTGTTCACGTCCGCCGCCACCCGGGCCATTCAGCGCTGGCGCTTTTCCCCCGGCACCAGGGAAGGATCCCCGGTCGCCACCCGCGTCAGACAGAAAGTCACCTTCAGTTTGCAATGATCCCTGTTTTTATCCACCCACCGCGCACATGAAATTTCTTCTGCTCCCTCTACTCCTCGCCCTCACCGCGACCGCCCTGTTCGCCGACGAGACCGCAGCGGATCCGTTCCAGCCCACTCTGACCCGGAAGGAATCGCAGTTCCTGTCCCGGGTGCTTGAGGCATCCGAAGAAAATCCGGACGAGGCGGTCCGTCTACTTGCGGAAGAGCGTCCGGACGGTGCCGACAGTCCTGCCCTGGACTTCACGCTGGGCAATCTCTACTTCCAGGAGGACCGCCTGGAGGAGGCTGCGGACGCCTATCGTAACGCCATCGA
>CAZVCO010000038.1:510-10555 GCA_964625795.1 uncultured Verrucomicrobiota bacterium
TGACGGACAGGCGGATGCCGATATCCTGTTGCTGCTTGGGCATGCCATGCTGTTGCAGGACAGCCCGGTGGCGGCCGAAACCGCTTATCGACAGGCCCTGCTGCTTCGCCCACGCGACGGCGAAATCCGTCTGGGTCTGGCCAAAACCCTGCTACGCCAGGAACGCTACCGAGAGGGCCTGGCCCTGGTCGATGAGATCCTCAACCGCGACCCCCTGAACCGGGAATTATGGTCGCTCCGGGTCAGCGCCCTGCTGTCCGATCAGAAAACCGACCGGGCCATCCAGGCCATTGAACAGGCCCGCCGTCTGAACCGCGCCACCCCGGAAATGCTGGCCACGCTGGGAGACCTCTGGATCAATGCCAACCGCCCGGAGGATGCTCTGGACGCCTACCGCGAGGCCTTCGCCGTCGAAGAACCTTCCCTCAACCGCATGGTGCGGGCCCTGGAGGGATTTCTCATGGTCGATGACCCGGACGGTGCCCGGGACATGGTCACACGGGCGATGGCCGCCCTGGAGGAACAGGAGGATGCCAAAATGGAGCTCCGACTGCTGGGTCTCCGGGCGGAACTGGCCCTGCGTCTGGATCAGACTGACGAGGCCCGGAGCCTTCTTACGGAACTCCTGAACCGCGATCCGCTTAACGGCGGTGCTCTGCTCACCCTCTCCGACCTGCAGGCCAGGCAGGGCGACATCGAACTGGCCCTGCTGACCGCCGAACGCGCCGCCCGGGTGGATGGATTTGAAGCCAGGGGGCTGCTCCAACAGGCCCAGCTGGAGGTCGCAAGAGGAAATTACGCCCGTGCGGTTCCTATGCTGGAATCCGCCCAAGCCTTTGACCCGAAGGATGCCGTGGCTCGGTATCTCAGTCAAATCCGGCGCCTGGCGGAGTGAGCTTCCAGGAAAATTTGTATGCAGGACCATAGTGCGGCTCAGCCGCTTTGAAATGCATCCGGATTACCTGGATGAATTCCGATTCAAGCGGATCTCATCCGCCCCCCCACGCCCGCTCCGGATCCAAAACCTGTCTCAGGTGAGACACGATTTGGAACCGGATGGGAAACGACAATATTTTGCAGTTTATTATTGATATTGCTTTATCATTACCGGAAAGAGGCTGAATGACCGATAAACGCCTCCCCGTCACCGTCCGCAGAGCCTGGGAGGAACCGCCCCTCGGCGACCGCCGACAGGAAATCGTGCTCATCGGCTTGGGCCTGAATGAAGCCGACATTCTGGCCAAACTGGAAAACTGCCTTAACTCCGACTCACTATTAAACCGATAGCCATGACCACCTTTTCCTCCACAACTCCCCACACCTCCCGCGCCGACCGCATCGGCGTTGCCGCCTCCGTGCTTTGCGCGATTCACTGCGCCATCACGCCGTTTCTGCTGATTCTCGCCCCCGCCTTCGGCAATATCTGGTCGCATCCCCTCTCTCACTGGATCGCCGCCGCGTTTGTGGTGCCGCTGGCCGCCTGGATGGTCTTCCGGGGCTTCCGCCGTCACCGCAAACAATGGATTCTCGGAACCGGGGTCGGGGGAATCGGCCTGATCCTCGTGGGTGCGGCACTGCCCCATTTCGCCACCCCCTCTGGGGCAACGGGACCCGGGCCACACGTTTCGGAAGCAGAATATATCCCGGCCGTACCGGAATACGAATGGCCACCCGCGGTATGTAAAATCGATGCCTGTTGCCCCTCGCTGGTCACCGATGACACCGGCGCGTTCCGCCTCCACATCCCTCCTGCGGCGGCGGTGACCACGCTCGGAGGCTTTCTACTGATCGTCACCCATACCGGCAACCTCTGCGCCTGCCGGAAGTGCCGGATTTGTCAGCCGGATTCCTAAATCGGCTCGCAAAAAAACCACCCGGGCACTTGTCGAAGGATATGCGGTCTGCATCGAGGACGGCATCGCCGCCGCCATCTGGATGCCCACGCCGGAGTTCAGCAGCTACCCCGACCGCATACATGGTGGAATTATCGCCACCCTCCTGGACAGCGCGATGGCGCATGCGCTGTTCGCCGACGGGATTGCGGGGGTCACTGCGGACTGTCGGATTCGCTACCGGGAGAAAATGAAGCTGTACGAACCCGTGCACATAACCGGCTGGGTGGAATCCGTACGTCTCGGCGTGTACCGCTGCCGGGCGGAGATCCATCAGGCCGACGCGCTGGTGGTATGGGCCTCCGCCAAATTCATGGCCATTGAAAATAGAGTTACCCGGTCCGCCATTAACAAAACGGCCCCATCCGGGTATATTCAATACATGAACCCTGCAAGGAGGACCGGTTGAAACGTTTTATATCCATTCTCATCAAAATTGGCATTCCGCTGGCGGTGATCTACGCCGCCTATTCCACCAATCCAACGCCCGACACCCATCGCTCCGCGATTGTGGCCAAAGAACAGGCTTTTCAGGAAAAAGACATTCTCGGCCAGGCGGACCGCATGATGTACGGCAGAACAGGCAGAGAAAAGACGGAGACCCCCTTCCGTTATCATGATTATGTTGTCTGCTCCAAAGTCACCGGCCCAGAAAACGAAACGGTCTCCTACGGCTTCTTTAACCGGGTATTTGTGACCAAAACTGAATTTTGATCGCGGAGAAACCGGATCGATTTATGGTTAAAAGGCATATCCTCATCAAATTCAAACCCGAACCGGCTACACTTTGGTTTAGAAAGCAGGGTATAATAGCCTTATAGAAAATCATGCCTATTCTTTTCTCTCTCTGGCAGGTTTTAGCACCCGGCTCCGCGACCTCGCGGTTCCGGGTGCTTTTTTGTCCGGAGCGGAAAATCTTCGCGCATCTTCCCTCTTCCATCTCTGCGCTCCAGACCCTAAGGGAAACGGATGCCGCGGAAACTGGAAGAACGAATTGAGGCCTACCTCCTGGAGGTGGTGGATGGCACCCGGACAGGAACCTCAGCCGCTCTGCTGAGGTCGTTCCTCGGCATTCTCTCCACTATTTTCACCGTCTGTGTACAGTTGCGTCTTGCGGGATACCGCAAGGGATTCCTCAAACACCATACCTTGGGATGTCAGGTGGTCAGCGTGGGGAACCTGACTGTGGGGGGCACCGGCAAAACCCCGGTGGTGGAGATGCTCGCCCGCTCCCTGGAGGCACGCGGGCGCAAAGTCGCCATTCTCAGCCGGGGCTACAAAAAGAAAAAACAGAAACAGAAACGGCCCAAATGGAAAGACCGTCTGATGGGAAAGGTTCCTCCGGCACCTCCTATCGTGGTTTCGGACGGCTCCACCATCCATGTGGAACCGGTCTACAGCGGAGATGAACCTTATATGCTGGCCAAAAATCTCCCGGGGGTTTCGGTGATTGTGGGCAAAAACCGGGTGCTGTCAGGTCAGTATGCCATTCGGAAACTGAAATGCGATACCCTCATTCTGGATGACGGCTTTCAGCATCTGGCCCTGAAACACCGGCTGGACATCGTCCTGGTCGACCGAACAAACCCGTTCGACAATGAACGCACCCTGCCCCGCGGCCTGCTGCGCGAACCGGTACGGAACCTTAAACGGGCCGGTTTTATATTCATCACCAAAAGCAACGGGGACGGGGCGGTGGAACTCAGTACCCGCCTCAGGGAACTGAATCCGACCGCGGAGATCTCGGAATGCCGTCACTGCCCGCGTTTCCTCAAATATCTGTTTGAGAAGAAACAGGAGGACCTGAGCTGGCTGAGAGGCAAGCGGCTTCTGGCTCTGTCAGGAATTGCGGTGCCGGGAGGGTTTGAGCGTGAATTGAAGCGTCACGGCGCCGACGTGGTGCATCACGAAATTTTTTCCGATCACCACCGGTATTCGCTGCAGGAAATTCTGGATGTGATCGCCAGGGGAAAAGAACTGCAGGTGGACGCGGTGGTGACCACGGAGAAAGATGCGGTCCGGATCCCCCATCTGGAGAACCGCGACCTGCCACTGCTCTTTCTGAGGGTGGAAATCGAAATGTTTACCGGACAGGAGGAGTTCGATGACTGGATCCGTCGAATCTGTCTCGAATAGCCCGGGTGGGAACGTCCTGGTGGTGGCCCCCAACTGGCTGGGTGACGGAATTATGGCCATGCCGGCCCTGCAGCTGCTGCGGAAGCGTCTACCGGAGGGCGCTTCGATCGACCTGCTGGCACGGTCTGGGCAGGCCCGGCTCTGGGACATGCATGCCGATATCCGTGACGTGCTGCACCTGCCGTCGACCCGACTCGAACGCCGCCGGCTGATCGCCGATCTGCGGTCCAGCAGCTATGCACAGGCCATCCTGCTGCCGAATTCCTTCCGCTCTGCTGTTCTCCCCTTCCGCTCGGGCATTCCCCTCCGCAGGGGTACGGCCGTTCAACTGGGGCGTGGGTTGTTGGTCAATGATCCAGTCGATCTCTCCGATCTGGAAGCCTGGCATCAACAGTGGGAAATGGCGCGCCTGCTTCTGGGGGAGCCCCTGCCGGATTCACTCCCTCCCCCCCGCCTCACCGCACCCGAAGACGCCTGCACCCGGGTGAGGGAGTGGCTGACGCCCTACGCCTCCCCGCTGCTCGGGCTGATCCCCGGAGCCGCCCGCGGCCCATCCAAACAATGGCCGGCGGAACGGTTTCAGACCGTGGCCCGGAAATGGCATTCGCAAACCGGCGGCGGCGTCTGCTGGCTGGGCACTCCGGAGGATCAGGATCTGTGCGACTTCTGCAATCAGTCGCTGGGAGACGCCGGCCGGGTGCTGGCCGGGAAGACCTCGCTGCCGGAATTCGCTGCCGCTCTCTCCCTGCTGAACGCGGTGGTGGCCAACGACAGCGGCGGCATGCATCTGGCTGCGGCCCTGCAGGTTCCTACCGTGGCCGTGTTCGGCATCACCGATCCGGAAAAAACCGGCCCTCTTTCCCCGCATACCACCGTTATTCAGCATTCCTCCGTCCGCAACCGCCGGGTACCGCGGGAAAGCCCGGAAGCCGAAGCCGCCCTGGCCTCGGTGACCGCTGAAGAGGTGGTCGAAGCGGTTCTTGCCTTTCAATCGCGGCCCGTTAAAGGAAGCTGATGCCGATAAACCGACCTAAGATCTCCGCCTGCGTGATGACGCTCAACGAGGAGAATAATATCCGCCGTTGTCTGGAGAGCCTCTCCTTCTGTGACGAGATCGTTATTCTGGACAGCTTCAGTCAGGACAGAACAATCGAAATCTGCAAGACCTTCACGGACAACGTCTTCCAGGAAGAATGGCGGGGGTACATTGTTCAGCGCAACCGGCTCAGGGAGCTGGCCACGCACGACTGGGTGCTGTTTCTGGATGCGGATGAGGAGGTCTCTCCCACCCTGCGCGATCAGATCCTGGAGCAGTTCCGACGGGGGGTGGGAGACTATGTCGGCTTCGAGTTTCCCCGGCAGGTTTTTTATCTCGGGAAATGGATCCGGCATGGGGAGTGGAACCCCGATATCAAGCTGCGGCTCTTCCTGAAAGACCGGGGACACAGTGGTGGGCAGGAGCCTCACGACATCGTGATCGTGGACGGTCCGGTCAAAACCCTGACCGGCAAATTATGGCATTACACCTACCGGAACCTGAAACACCATCTGGATGTGGTGAATCACTTTTCCAGCATCAGTGCCCGGGAAATGTATCACTCCGGCCGCCGCTTTCATCTCTGGGATCTTCTCATGCGCCCTCCCGCCCGGTTTCTGAAGGGCTACATCCTCAAATGCGGCTATCTGGACGGACTTCGGGGGTTTATCGTGGCCACGGTGGTGGCATACGGAGCATTCATGAAGTACGCCAAATTATGGGAATGTAAGTGGGAGGATATCATGGACCGGGAAACGCGCCCGAATCATGAAGACTGAGTTCCGGATGTTCCGACACGTCGGACTGGTCAGTCTCGGCACCCTGTCGTCCCGGATCCTGGGTCTGATCCGGGAGGTGCTGATGGCCAGCACCTTCGGCACCACCGGCATCGGTTCCGCTTTTTTTGTCGCATTCACCATTCCCAATCTGTTCCGGCGACTGTTCGGAGAGGGTGCGCTTTCCGCCGCTTTTGTGCCGCAGTACATCAGGCTGCGGGAGGGTCCGGAACCCGAAAAGGCGGCGCAGACAACCCGGTCTCTGATGCAGTGGCTGGTCACCCTGCTGGGGAAAATCACCTTTCTGGTACTGGTCCTCGCCTCGATCATGCTGGAAATGGACCGTTGGGGCACCGCCACCCTCACCACCCTCCTCTGTCTGAGAATTCTGATGCCCTACGTGATCGGCATCTGTCTGGCCGCGCTCATGATGGGAGTCCTGAATGCCCACCGGCGCTATGTGCTGCCGGCATTCACCCCCTGTCTGCTGAACCTGATCTGGATCGGCACCCTCCTGGGACTGCAGACGGCAACGGACCTGACGCTGGAGGAAAAAGTACTCTGGGTGGCCTGGGCCATCCTGGGGGCCGGATTTCTGCAGTTCGGAGTGCAGGCCATGGCTGCCCGCCGCCATCTGCGTGCCGGACCTCCGGCCGATTCCTCCGATCCGGAACTGAGGCTCATCCTTACCCGCATGGCCCCGGCCGTGATGGGGGCGGCCGTGACCCAGATTAATGTGCTGCTGGACCGTCTGCTGGCCTTCTGGGTGGGGGATTATGGACCGGCCGCCCTGGCGTATTCTGAACGTCTTCTCTATTTGCCGTTAGGACTGTTTGCCACCGCACTGGGTACAATTCTGCTGCCCGAATTCTCTGCTCAGGTGCAGCGCAAAGACGACGCCGCGCTGAGCAGCACCCTGGACCGGAGCCTGAGGGTCATTACCTTTATCATGCTGCCGGCCTCGGTGGGTATGGCGGTGCTGTCCACCCCCATCATCCAGCTGGTCTACGAACGTGGGGTGTTCGATGCGGAATCCACCCTTCTCACCGCCCGGGTGCTGTTGCTTTACACTCCGGGCCTGCTGGTTTTCTCACTGGCCAAAGTGTTTGTTCCCATTTTTCATGCCCACGGCAATACCCGCACTCCCATGCGGGTGGGGGCCGCTGCCGTGGGGGCCAACCTGGCCTTCAACCTCATCTGCATCGCCACCTTTCCGGCCGGCTGGAAACACGCCGGACTGGCGGCCGGGACTGTCCTCTCCGTGCTGTTACAGGTGGGGATTCTCGCCATGTTCACCCACCGGCGGTACACCCCCCTGCATCCGGGACGCCTGCTCGTCTCATTCGGCCGTCAGTCCGCAGCCTGCCTTCCACTGATCGTCGTGGCCATCGGGTTTCCCACCCTGGCAACCGAGCTTCCCGCTCTGTTGCGGACCCCGCTTACTATTCTGCTGGCGGCGGCCGCCTATTTTGCCGCCACCTGGCTGTTGCGCTGTCCGGAGTGGCGGGAACTCCGGGATCACTGAGATTGAATCTTTCCTCCACGCTATGGTGACCGTACAGTTGACACATCCCCATGCATTTTCCTCCCCCAGAAGAACCCGCCCACCATCGATGGATTTCCATCGGTGCAGGCATTCTGATCGGCCTGGTGCTGCTGGCCCTGATTCTTGAACAACGCAGGGCACCCCAGCGGACCGAAGCCTGGCTGCCTCCGCAGGTGGCTCATCAGGAGCCAGGACCGCAACACACACTGGATTCTGCGGAGGCTGCGGCCTGGCTGGTGGAGGCGGTAATTCAGGTGGAAAGCCAGGGAGATCCCACCAAAGTGGGAGGTGTGGGGGAACGGGGGCTGATGCAGATCCGGGAGAGCACCTGGCGGGAGGTGACCGAGCGTCATTTCGACGCCCCCATTCCGTTCGCACGTGCATTTGAACCGGACCTCAACCGACAGGTGGGACGTCTGTATCTGGGAGACTTACAGCGATTCCTCTACCGGCATCAGGATCAGTGGAAGGCCGATCTGCGGTCGCTGCTGCTGGCCAGCTATAACGCCGGTCCGGAGCGGGTGCGGTCGGCAGGGTTTGATCTCCGGCGTCTGCCGGAGGTGGTGCAAAGTTATGCCAGCCGCGCCTCCGCCCTGCACGACTGGTATCTGGGAGACCACTCCGAGGAACTGCGGGAGAAGCTGATCGAGGCCGGCAGTTCCTCGGCCCCGCGGTGAAATAAATGGTTTTCCGCAGGGGCCGCGGAACTACAGGCCCACAGTTTTCCGCAATTCAGCCAATTCACGGCCAGCCAGCTCTCTCACCTCGCCTGGAGGCAGATCCTGGACGTCCAGACCCGCCATGCGGATCCGTTTAATCCGCACCACCTCTGCGTCGACCGCCTCGCACATACGGCGGATGTGACGGTTGCGGCCCTCTCCCAGTACCATGAGATAACAGACATACCGCCCTTTGCTTGGAATGGGGGTGATCGCGAGGGCTGTAAGACGTTCACCATCCGCCCGCACTCCATCCAGCATGGCCTCTCCCTGATCCCGGGTGAGCTCCGCCCGGAACCAGACCAGATATTCCTTCTCCATCTCGTAGCGCGGATGGGTAAGGCGGTTGGCCAGATCCCCGTCATTGGTCACCAGAATCAGGCCCTCACTGTTCCGGTCCAGGCGTCCCACCGGATAAAGGCGCAGGTCGGCCCATTCAGGAGGCAGGAGATCCATAATGGTTTTGCGTCCTTCCGGATCGGTGACGGTGCAAATGACATTCCGCGGCTTGTGTACCATCAGCACCCGGGTGGACTCGGGCTGCATTACCCGGCCATCCAGCGTCACGGTCTGGCGACACGGAAAAACCGTCACCCCGGTAGAGGTGACGGTCTGGCCGTCGATGGACACCCGCTGTTCGGCAATCAGCCGGTCGCAGGCCCGTCGCGATCCGGCTCCACAGGAAGCCAGAAACTTGTTGAGGCGAACGCCGGAGTTATTCAGCGGGCTTGGTTTTCTTGAGGCCGAAGGCACGGTCCCCTTCCTTCCATTCGCCCCGTTCTTTAAGCAGGTCAACGCGCTCGTAGCGTTTGAGAACGTTACGGCGTTTGGCAATCTTGCTGGCGCCTTTCAGGCTGCGGTGCATGGACATATCAAAACTCCTGTTTCTTGGATAAAGTGGATTAAAGGGCGATGAGATTAATCCCAAAAGGAGAGCGTTGTCAATAGTGAAGAGCTCCGGGTTCAGCAGTTGGAGAGGTCACCCTTCGGCAAGCTCAGGGTCTTCGAGAGGCCAAAGGCTTGTGCGCCGGAGGCGCATCAGAGAATCCGTTTCACCCTGTCCAACCGTGTCAAATCCTGTCCCACCTTGCCCTACAACACCAGCTGCTTCCGGATCCGGGCGGTGGCGCTCTCAATATTCTCCCGGTGTCCAAAGGCACTGAGGCGGAAATATCCCTCTCCGCTGGGCCCGAAACCGGCCCCGGGGGTCCCCACCACATGGCATTCCTGCAGCAGTTTGTCGAAAAACGCCCAGGAATCGACTCCTTCCGGGGTCTTCATCCACACATAGGGAGCGTTGACCCCGCCGTAGCAGGTGATGCCCACTTCCTGCAGACATTCCAGAATCAGCTGGGCATTGCCCATGTAATACTGAACCAGCGCGGTGGTCTGGGCCTGTCCCGCCTCGCTCAGCACTGCGAGGGCACCGGCCTGCACCACATTGGACGCCCCGTTGAAAAACGTGTTCTGACGCCGGGTCCACATGCCGTGAAGCACGCCGGCTTCCGCATCCTCCGCCTCCAGCTCTTTCGGCACAATCGACCAGCCCAGCCGGACACCGGTGAACCCGGCGGTTTTGGAGAGACTGTTGATCTCGATCGCACAGCGCCGGGCGCCGGGAATTTCATAAATGGAACGGGGCAGCGACTCATCCGAGATAAAGGAGGCATACGCACTGTCGAACAGGATCACCGCTTTGTGCTGAAGGGCATAGTCCACAAAGCCTTTCAACTGATCACGGGTCGCCACCGCACCGGTGGGATTATTCGGGCTGCAGATGTAAATGAGGTCGACCTTCCCTTCCGGCAGTTCAGGGAAGAACCCGTTCTCAGCTGTGCACGGCATGTACACCAGTCCCTCGTACTGACCACGGGCATTTTTAAGACCGGTGCGCCCGGCCATGACATTGGAGTCCACATATACCGGATAGGCCGGGTCCT
>CAZVCO010000038.1:10602-17944 GCA_964625795.1 uncultured Verrucomicrobiota bacterium
CGCAGCGGCTCCTGCCCTTCACTGTCCCCGTAACCGGAATAGGTCTCCCGGTCTCCCAGTTCCGCAACCGCTCGGGTCATGCCGTCGATGGCCGCCTGCGGCAGGGGTTCGGTGGTATCGCCGATACCCAGACGCAGCAGAGCGGCATCGGGATGGGCGGATTGAAATTCGCGGGTGCGCCGGGCAATTTCGGGGAAAAGGTATCCGGCGGAAAGACGTTGGTATGCGGGTTGAATGGTGGCCATAAAAAAAATCAGGGTTACAGTGAAAGCAGGGCAATTACCACGGGAGGTCCCGATCGTCAAACCGCAAGGTGTTTTCTCAATTTACCTCAGTAAACGCTTTGACATCGGCGGACATCCCCGTATATCTCCCCGTCCCGTTGAAACACGCTTTCGGTGGGCCGATAGCTCAGTTGGTAGAGCAGGGGCCTTTTAAGCCCTTTGTCCTGGGTTCGAGTCCCAGTCGGCCCACCATTTTTATGCCCGGATTTCGGGTTGGGTCAGCGAGCATGTCGGCTTTGCATCTGCCGCAGGCCAGTCCGGCCCTCGGTGACCTCCTCTCTTTGTAAAGCTGTCAATTTCAAGTAAAGAGGGCTCTGGAGGATTTCTGTTTACGATACGAATTAGGGGTCTGGCCGGTCATTTTTTTAAAAAGGGTGTTAAAATACTCCGGAGACATGTTGCATGTCTCCGCAACTTCCCACATACGCAATTCGGTTTCGATCAAAACGCGTTTTGCATGATCGATTTTCACTTCTGAAAGATAATGACCCGGAGTGATCCCCAGATGTTTTTGCATCCCCATTTCCAGTGTTCGCCGGCTTAACCCTGCAATACGGGCGGCGTCCGTAATCCGGGCGCCTTCCAGAGCATGATCATGCAGATAATTCACCGCTTTGGCAATGGAGGGGTCAGGGATTGCCCGCAAGCTGGTGGACTGTCGCTCTACCACTTCTCCGGGCTCTACGACCACCTGCACAGGCTGCAGGGACTCGCCCTTTGCTCTGCTTTGCATGACCTCGTCCAGCACCTCGGCTGCCCGGAACCCCATTCGCTTCAGCGGAAGAGAAATACTGGTGATACTGGGATGTGTGGTGGTACAAATCACATCGTTCGCATTATTCGAACCCATGATGCTGGCTTCAGAGGGAATACGAATACCGGCAAATTCACAGTGCTTGATCACCCGTACGGCTCCTGCATCCGTTTCACTGAAAATCGCAACCGGTTTTGGGAGAGCCATCAACCATTTCTCAAGATCTGCATTCCGATACCATGGGCGTTCAAACACCTGTTCCAATTCAAACATGGATGCCTTGAAGCCCTTTTCAGAAAGCTTACTCATAAACCCTTCTGCGCGCAGTGGAGAATAGGTCGGGTTGGTTGGCCGGGTGACCATGGCGAAATGTTTAAACCGGTTTCGCAGAAAATAAGAGGCCACTACCTCTCCAAGAGCCTTTTCGTCCGAAATAATGCGGGAAAGATGTTCGGGTCGTTGGTGATAAAGGTCGACCACAACTTTCGGTATATCCGGTTTCTGGAGGATATTCGGTATCAGATACGGTTTTGTGAGGACCAGGATGCCGTCAGGATTCCATGTGAACACGTCATCCATCCCCTCCTCGGTTAATTCCCCATCGAACGCGAGAGCGGTTCTCCAGCGGGGATTGCCAAGAGTATACTGATGGATGCCAACTTGCACCGCATCCATCATGTACCGATCTTTCCAGGAGGTACAAATCAGTATCCGTTTCCGGGTGCTTTTATCGTTCGACGACTTCATGAAAAGCTTTTGCGTTATTTATTAAGATTTTCACGCAATAGCAGGATGACGCTTGTGAACCAAGGTCCTATTATTAACTAAATTTATAAGAGATGGCCAGTTTTGGGCGGCATCACACACGGAGAACCCTATGAAAACGTTTAGAAACCTTCTACTGATATCCAGCATATTCGTTATGGGACATTCCCAGGCACAAGTCGTGTATTCTGAGGATTTTTCTTCACCAGGCAGTGTGAGTATTGAGCCACTCGATGGCCTGGATAGCGGACAACCCTTCGAAGGGAACAGCCCTGAATTCGAATTTGGGGACTTCGCAAGTACAGGCACTGTTACTCTTTCAGTATCCGGTGGGGTTTTGAATCTAGGCAACTCGGGCGGTAGTACCGCAGCATGGCACGGCATTGACACATCCGGGTGGGCACCTAACGATTACACCGTTTCGTTCTCTGTAGGTGGTTTAGATGGTTCCGACACGTATCTTTGGGGACTCACAGGCGGTAGTGGGATGACGGGTAGTGGATCGGCCCGAGTCAGAACCGGGGCGTCGCAACCAAGATTCCGCGATACACAGAATGGAGCTACCGCAGTTGACCTCACCTCTGGAAACCTCGATTCCTCCAATGCAGCAGACTACCTTGCCATCGCGGGAAATGGGTTACAAAGTTTTGATATCACGTTGACGGAATCCGAAGTAGGGACGGCCGGTGATTATCTCATGATAGGATGGGGGATGGACGGATCAAGCGATGGCATCACCATTGATGATCTCCAAGTATCTGTCGTTCCCGAACCCTCCAGCATTGCCCTGCTGGGATTGGCCGGGTTGGCGTTCTATCTGGTGCTTCGGCGGAAATAAATTCCTGAAAAAACCAGACATCAGAACGCGAGGGTTCCGGCCCTCGCGTTTTGGTTTCAGAGAGGTGGCCGTCGGCCTTCAGGCCACGGGCCGCAACCTTGGCGTCTCATGCAGCGGCCCGTGGCCTGGAAGGCCGACGGCTACGCCCACTCCGCCGCATAATAAGCCCCTCCACACGGGACCCGATGATCCGCGATGTACGCCCGGATTCGGGTTAGTTTCCTGCGGTTCCGGACGATGTGATCAAACCAGTGGCGCTGCCAAACCGGTTTGGGCAATCCCACGACGCCTGCCCGTCCCAGATAACATGAGGCCCGCCCTTTGATCCGCGTCATGTGCCCCTGCAAATCCGCATCCTGTCCCATGACCAATAACAGGTGCACATGGTTCCAACTGATGGCGAAATCGCCGATTCCCACGCCCCATTTCTCCTCTTCGAAAATAGCGCTGCGGACGGATGCTGCCGCCTCGGAATCTTTCAGGACACTGGCTCCAAGTCTTTTGGAATCAAATTGCTCTTCTACCCAATACCGGATCAGGCGAAAGGAAGAGACTTTTTCCGGGCAGCGATCCAATAGAATATCATCGATATTCTGAGACTCGGGCCAGAGAGACACCCCCTCTCTCTCCAGCCATCGTTTCTGCGCCCTGTGGAGGCTCTTCTCCATGGCGGCATCAGGAGGGATACTGTCCGACAGCCTCCAGGTGATAAATATCGTCCGGCCCGGGCAGGAGCGGTGAGGGAGCGTATCGCGGTAGACGATATCACGAGCGGTAGGGGTGTAGGGACGGAAGACAAGCGGTGGTTTCATACCTTCCCGAAACCTGAGATGGGCAAGTTTTCCGCGGAAAAATGATTTTTTTGTGTGGCCTTCGGCCTTCAGGCCACTGTGCGGATTCACTCAACCCTGAAGCGTGGACGGAACCTCCCAAATCCCTTCCCACCAGCGCTCATAATGGGTGGACATCGCCTCCACAACCTCAGGGTGGTCAGAACCAATATCGCGCTCCTGAAACAGATCCTCTTCCAGATCGTAGAGCTGCCACACCCCGGGAGCGGGAGCTGTATAATGGTCCAGATTATTGGTGTAGAGACGGGGAGGACCGCCGGGACGGCAGCGTGTGTGTATCTGCTGACAGTTGAGGCAGTCCGGATGATCACAGGGTTCCACCCGCATCAGCAGATAGTGCCGCCACCGCACACAGCAGTAAGCATACTTGTGCCGTTCCCGGAGTTCCTCCTGCGACTGTCCGGGCAGATCATTCCATCGTGCGCGGTGATGCACCATCATCCGGTCCTGGAAACCCCCGGCGTCTGATTCAGAACCTGATTCCAGCAAGGGCTGCAGATTCAGGCCCTCCAGACGGTCCCGCTGTGCCACCTCCGCTGGTTCCGCCCCCGTCAATGCGGCGAACGTGGGCAGTACATCCACATGCCCGGTGGTCTGGTTCCGCGGTCCGGGCTCCCAGGTCCCCGGCCAGCACCAATAAGAGAAGGCACGGATCCCGCCGTAAAGAGTGTGCGACTTCCGCCCGCGCATGCCCCCATTGAACACATCCACCCCCCAGGTGCCGCCATTGTCATTCATCGCCACCACAATGGTGTTGTCGGTCAATCCCAGCCGGTCCAAATGCTCCCGCATCCTTCCCAGATTATCGTCCACGTTGCTGACCATGCCCATAAAGCGCTTCTGTTCCCCGGTTGCATCCGGATACAGATCCGACCACTCCTCCGGCACCACCAGAGGGGTGTGCGGGGAGTAGGTGGGGATCATGCAGAAAAAGGGCTCGTCACGGTGTTCCTCCACGAAGCGCATGGCCTCCTGGAAGAAAATATCGGTGCGGTATCCCTGATGTTGCTCCTCCATTCCGTTCCGGAGGAGGACGGGATTCATATGGTGCTGTTGCGTATCTCCGATACAGGTGAGGGCCGTATCGAACCCCCTGTATTCCGGCCGGTAAGGGCCTTCCGTGCCCAGATGCCATTTACCGAACAGCCCGGTGGCATATCCCCGGGTCTTGAGCAGTTCGGCCACGGTGGTGGTCTCCAGATGCAACTGATTCCGGCCGGTGATGGTATGGGTGACGTCTGCGCCGAATTCATGCAGACCGCTCATCAGGGCTGCCCGGGTCGGGGCACAGGTGGGACTGACACAGAATCGTTCCATGCGCACACTTTCATGGTGAAGGCGGTCAAAATGGGGGGTTTGAATGACCGGATTGCCATGAGCCGCAACATCTCCGTACCCCATGTCATCCACCAGCAGGAAGAGGATGTTCGGCAGGGAGCGGTTTGGGTCAGTGTTGGTCATAAGCGCAAAAGTTTCTCTGCTTCACGCGCTATTCCACCGGCACACTGACAGTGAAATCTTTGTAGCGGGAGTGACGGGTATGCATTTGGCGCAGACCGATCCGGCCTTCGGTGACCTCCGGCCATTTTTCGTTATCGAGCATGAAAAACATGGCCTTCTCCGGACCCACCGCTTTCATGCGGATTTCCCGGTCGGTTTTGATGAAGGTGATCCGGTACGGCACCCCGGGCTCGAAGAGATCCTCCTGATCCACCACGTATTCCGGAGTCAGCTCTGAAAAGGTGTTCATTTTCCGGATATCCGGGCGGTACCGACGGCCCCGCACATACCCGCAGGCATAGCTGACGTGATAGAGATGCATGTTTCGGAAATAAGACCCCATATTGGCATCCTTCCGGGACTCATTCCACTCGGTGATGTCGGTTTCGAAGCCCTCGTCTCCGCGCCCGGTGGCCTGAATGTAAAGGATACAGACCCCGCCGCCATCCACATCGGTACGGGTGAACTCATACTCGATTTTCACATCACCCTCGAAGCTCTCTTTCGTCCAGAGCACCGTATGGCTGTCCTCCGCTCTAAGCTCCATCCCCTCTGGCGAATTGGTGACGGTGCCCCCCTCCCCGTCCAGAAACCAGTGCTCCGTCCAGTCGTCCGTTCCGTCATCCGACATCACCGTCTTCCACGCCCGTTGATCAGCTGTTTCGAACGCGAGCTGCTCCGGGGTGACCTCTCCCTGGACGACACCATCGACCACCTCACGAGGAAACATCACTTTCATCGGCAAGGAGGCTTTGCTCAGCGTCTCCGCCAGCACCAGCGTGGCCTGCCGGTCGCCCAGGCGTTCGATCAGTTGCTGTTCAAAGCGTTGTTCCGCTTCCCGGTCATAGCCCTCCTCCCCATAAGAGCAGTCATACACCAGGATACGGTGACTGTCTTCACCGATGTCGATGGGCTTCTGAAAAAGGTTGTCCCGGACCGTCACCTGCCGTGAATCGATCACCGACACTCCCGCCCGGTCGGCCTGCTCCACCCGGATTCCCCGGACCCAGGCATTTTCCGCATTGCGGATTTCCACTCCCACGTCAGGAGCCCCCGACTCTGCGGTGGAGGAGATGCTCATCCCTTCCACCCCGCTGTATTCCCCTCCCAGGACAATCGCCGCGCCCCCGGTGTTGTGCGAGATCACCTGTGTGCCAAACCCCCGTTGCCCTTCTCCACGCAGCACCACCCCGGACGATACCATCAAGGTGCCATGAACCGTATAGGCCCCTTTGGAAAGGAACACCGCGCCGCGGAAGCCGTCTCCGTCTGGCTCCATCTCTGCCACCCGGTCCAGGGCCGCCTGAATCCGTTCGCGGCTGTCCCCGGCACCGGGAAGCGGCTCCAGCGTTTCCACCGCCCGCACAAACGGAATCGGCTCGCCGCTGGCCTGATAGCCTGCGAAATCATCCATGGCCTGCGCCCCCCCGGAGACCAATACGCCTCCGGCAGTCAGCCCCGCCCACAGTCCAAGTCCCCGCCAACGTTTTCGTGCACGATGCGATATGCTCATGAGTCTGCCTCCATTCGTTACTGTTCAAATCTGATTCCATTATGTGTAAATCCTTAACTCATTTAATGATTTTCGTCCATAAAGAACGTGGCCCTGAAGGTAAATGGAGTACGGCATGCCCGGGCCGGGTTATCGATCTCCGGCCGGATATAGCTATCGATGACGGATGCGGTCGATCGCAACCGCCAGAATGATAATGCCGCCTATCACCATCTCCTGCACCCATTTCGGCCAGCCCATTTGCTGGCCTCCCATGTAGAGGATGGTGATGGTCAGCGCTCCGATAAAGGTTCCCAGAATAGACCCCTCTCCGCCAGTGAAACTGGCTCCGCCGATGATCACCGCCGCAATCACAAACAGTTCCACCATCACCGCGGTAGTGGGCTGACCGATGCCTCCGATGTACGAGAACTGCATCAGCCCGGCCAGTCCGCAGAAAAAGCCGCTCAGCGCATACACCCAGATTTTGGTCCGGCCCACATTCACGCCGCAGAGCCTGGCCGTCTCTTCATTCGAACCCACCGCAAACACATGACGTCCGAAAGCGGTGTACCGCAACACAAACGCCATCACTCCCATGCTGACCAGCATGATCCAGACTCCGGGGGGAAAGAGAATCGACGAACTGTCGGGATTGGTCAGGGCCGGATCCATAATCCCGGCAATCCAGTTCTCCCCCGGAGGATAGATGTCCCGCTCACGCGCCAGCCCTTTGGCCAGTCCCCGGATGATTCCCATCGACCCCAGGGTCACAATAAACGGCACCAGCTTCAGCCGCACAATCACCGCGCCATTGACCACCCCGGCCAGGGTAGCCGCCCCCACGCCGGCCCCCAG
>CAZVCO010000039.1:0-1796 GCA_964625795.1 uncultured Verrucomicrobiota bacterium
GTTCAGCTCAACACCCGCACCAAGATCTGGTGTGGCTGCCGGGTGGAGGCGGGTGCGGAGCCGAATACGAACGTCTGTCCGGTGTGCATGGGGTATCCGGGCTCTCTGCCGGTTCTGAACGGGGAGGCGGTGCGCAAGACGGTGCAGACCGGGATGTTGCTTGGGTGTGAGGTCGGAATGCGCAGCAAGCATGACCGCAAGAGCTACTTCTATCCGGACATGCCGAAAAACTATCAGATTACCCAGTACGACCGGCCGTTGTGTCTGGGGGGCGCATTGACCTTCGAGGTGGAGGGGAGGGAGTATACCGTCCGCATCAACCGCATTCATCTGGAGGAGGATGTGGGAAAATCCACCCATCTGCACGGAGCCAGCGGGGTGGATTACAACCGGGCCGGTACTCCGCTGATGGAGATTGTGACGGAGGCGGACATTCACAGTGCGGAGGAGGCGTTCGGCTATCTCACGGCGCTCAAGCGGATTCTGCAGTATGGCGGGGTGAGTGACTGCAATCTGGAGATGGGGAACATCCGCTGTGACGTCAATGTCAGTGTGGGAGAAGAGGGGGGGCCGCTCGGAGTCAAAGCGGAAATCAAAAACATGAACACCTTCCGCGGGGTACACCGGGCACTGCAGTATGAAATCAGGCGTCAGACCCGGGCGGTGACGAATGGAGAGCCGCTGGTGCAGGAGACCCGCCGCTGGGATGATGAGCAGGGGGTGACCACCGCGATGCGGACCAAAGAGGATGCCCACGATTATCGGTACTTCCCGGATCCGGATCTGGCGGAGATCGTGCTGAGTACCGAGCAGGTGGAGGGGTGGCGGGCCGCGCTGCCCGAGCTTCCGGCTGTCCGGCAGAAGCGGTTTGTGGAGGAGTACGGGCTGCCGGAATACGATGCGGGGGTGTTGGTGGCGGATCCCGGCGTGGCCGGTTATTTTGAGGAGGTGGTGGCAGCGGCGGATGGAAATGCCAAAGGTGCCAGCAACTGGATCATGACCGAGGTGATGCGGATTCTCTCAGAAACGGGAATGTCTCCCTCAGAATTGAGAGTAACCCCCGGGAACCTGGGGAAACTGATTGGCCTGGTGGACAAAAAAATTCTCAATGGCCCCAAGGCCAAGGACGTGTTTGCCATTCTGGTGGAGGAGGGGGGCGATCCGGAGGCGGTGGTGAAGGAGAAAGGATGGGCTCAGGTCAATGACAGCGGGGCGATTGAAGCGTTTGTGGATCAGGTGATCGCCGAGAATCCCGGCCCGGTGGCGGACTACCGGGGCGGTAAAAAAGCGGCCCTGCAGTTCCTCATGGGGCAGGTGATGAAGCTGAGTAAAGGCAAAGCCAACCCGAAATCGGTATCGGAACTGCTACAAGAAAGGCTTGCGTAGGCAAGCGTGGAGGCTTTAACTTCCCTTTTTGTGAACCCGCAGACGAAGACATCTTCATAAGGACGGATTTTGACACCCAAGGACGAATATACATTGGAGACGCTCCGCTCGGCGGGGCTGATTGACGACGCCATTGCCGAGAAGGCCGCCTATCTGGCCACGGATCAGGGAAAAGAGGTTGCGGAGGTGCTGGAGGAGTCGGGGATGATTACCGGCGAGGAGATCACCCAGGCCATTGCCGAGCACAACGGCATGGAGATGGTGAGTCTGCGGGACATGGACATCGCGCAGGATGTGATTGAGGCCATGCCGGCGGCGGTGGCGGGAACGACGAAGGCGCAGGATTTGGCATCAAAGCCCGCATGGGCATCGGTGACCCCCGGCCAACGCACGACCATCGGGATATTGTG
>CAZVCO010000039.1:1806-2534 GCA_964625795.1 uncultured Verrucomicrobiota bacterium
CCAGCTGGTGGTGGCCATTTCCGATCCCCAGGATATCGATACCATCGACAGTCTCAGCTACACCCTGCCCTACGATGTGGTGCCGGTGGTGGCCAGCGAGCGGGAAATCAAATCCTCCATTAATCTCTTCTATACCGGCGGGGGCGGCATGGCGGGCAACGCCCTGCAGGAACTGACCGAAGCCGCCATTGCCGGTATCGCCACGGATGAAACCTCCGCCCTGTTCGGGGATGCGGAAGAGGCCACTGAGGAGGACGCTCCAATCATCAAACTGGTGAGTCTGATCATCATTGAGGCCTTCCGCAACCGGGCGTCGGATATTCATGTGGAGCCCATGGAGAAAAAACTGCGGGTGCGGTACCGGATTGACGGAGTGCTGCATGAAGTGGAGAGCCCGCCCAAGCGTCTGCAGTCCGCGATTCTGCAGCGCATCAAGATTATGGCGAATATGAAGATCGCCGAAAAGCGAGTGTGTCAGGACGGCCGGATTCAGATCAACGTCATGGGCCGTGAGCTCGACCTCCGGGTCTCTGTGGTGCCCTCCAATCATGGCGAATCGGTGGTGATGCGTATTCTGGACAAAGAGAGCCTGCGCCTGGGACTGCCCGAGCTGGGATTTTTCACCGACGATCAACAGACCTTCCGCAAGATGATCGCTCTGGCGGACGGTATCGTACTGGTGACCGGCCCCACCGCACCGCCGGTAAAGACCCTGGAGGATCTGGCCG
>CAZVCO010000039.1:2544-6642 GCA_964625795.1 uncultured Verrucomicrobiota bacterium
TCGGGTAAAACCACCACGCTGTATTCCTGTCTGAACGAAATCAACAAACCCGACCGGAAGATTATCACGGTGGAGGATCCGGTGGAGTATCAGCTCAGCGGAATCAATCAGGTCCACGTGCGGGCGGACATCGGGCTGACGTTTGGATCGGCCCTGCGTTCGATTCTGCGTCAGGCACCCAATATTGTGATGATCGGGGAGATCCGCGACCTGGAAACCGCAGAGATTGCGGTGAACGCCTCACTGACCGGTCACCTGGTGTTCAGCACCCTTCACACCAATGATGCGCCCAGTGCGGTGACCCGTCTGGTGGATATCGGCGTGAAGCCTTTCCTGGTGGCCTCCTCGATCCGGGGCATCATGGCGCAGCGGCTGGTGCGGAAAATCTGCAGCAAATGTACAGAGACGTATACGCCATCCGAACGGGAGATGCGGCAGCTTGGCGCTCTGGCCGGACAGGTGGAGAATGTGGAGCTGAGCCGTGGAACCGGATGTGAAAACTGCGCGTATACCGGATACTCCGGCCGGATTGGAATTTTTGAAATTTTTGAAATCACCGAAGAGGTGCAGCACCTGATTTACGAGCAGGTCGGCTCCTCTGAACTCCGGAACAAAGCCCGTGAACTGGGCATGCGCACCCTGCGGGAGGATGGTCTGCGGAAGGTGATCGCCGGACAGACCACCCTGGAGGAAGTGTTCCGGGTCACCATGGGAGATCTGGAATGAGCACTCTTACCCCGGCCAAAGACATCGCGATGGAGGATCTGCTGGGCATCGTGGTCCAGGAGAAGGCGTCCGACCTGCACCTGGAGGTGAACAGTCCTCCCGTGTTGCGGATCAACGGGTCCATGATGCCGCTGGAGACCGAGCCCCTGCGGGCAGAGGACACCGACCGGCTGATGCGGGCCATCACGTCGGAGGATTACATCCGTCAGCTTCAGGAGGCCGGAGGGGCGGATTTCGGATTCGGGTTTCAGGATCTGGCCCGGTTCCGGGTGAGTGTGTTTAAACAAAAAGGCCACGTGGGGATGGTCCTGCGGCAGATTCCGAACGACCTGCTGACGCTGGAACAGATCGGACTGCCTCCCCAGACCAAGGAATTGTTGTACAAGCCGAAGGGGCTGATTCTGGTGACGGGACCGACCGGGTCCGGAAAATCGACCACCCTGGCCAGTATGATTGATATCATCAACAAGGAACGGGACTGTCACATCATCACCATTGAGGATCCCATCGAGTTTTATCATGAGCATCAGCAAAGTATCGTGATTCAGCGGGAGCTGGGGGTGGATGTGGGATCGTTCAGCAAAGCGCTGGTGGCCTCGCTCCGTCAGGATCCCGATGTGATTCTGGTGGGGGAGATGCGGGATCTGGACACCATGGAGGCGGCCATCACCGCAGCGGAAACCGGACACCTGGTCTTTGCCACCCTGCACACCACCGGCGCAGCCCGTACCGTGGACCGGATTGTGGATGCTTTCCCCACCAATCAGCAGGAACAGATCCGTACCCAGCTTTCCTCCACGCTGGAGGCGGTGATTTCCCAGGTGCTGCTGCCCAGGGCCGACGTGGAGGGCCGGGTAGCCGCATTTGAAATCATGCTGACCACGCCGGGAATTCAGGCCCTCATCCGCGACAACAAAACCTTCCGGATCACTTCGGACATTCAGACCGGTGCCAAGAAGGGCATGGTCACTCTGGACACCTCTCTGCACCGCCTGTACAAAGAGGGAAAGATCAGTTTTGAAAATGTCCTGTTGAAGGCGCATGATCCTGAGTCCCTTGCCCAGAAAATTCATGCTGGAGAATAATGCGATGACCGACCTTACCCATACCGACCAGTTACTCCAGCACCTGCAGGACCACGGATACGTCACCCCGACCCAGGCCACGGATATCCTGGATGAGCACGACCGCACCGGCCGTTCGATCCGCACCATCATTCTCGATATGGAGATCATGGAGGAGGACGCGCTGCTGGAGCAGCAGGCCCTGCTCATGGGTGCCCGGGTGCTGGATCTCAGCCGTCATGCGGTGCCGGCCGATCTTGCCAACAAACTGCCGGGCTCTCTGGCGCGGATGTATAATATTGTGCCGGTGGATGCGGATGCCGTGACCATGGAGCTTGCGACCTGTGAGTTTATTCCGGCCGAAGTGGTGGATGAACTGCGTTTTGTTCTGGCCACCGATGTGCGCTTTGTCATCAGCCGGGAACGGGACATCAAGGAACTGATTCTCAAGCATTACGCCGATGACGATTCGGACTCGGTCGGCAGCATGCTGACCGAGCTTGAGAACGAACTGGAGGACGCCGGCGACATCGCGGCGGGCGGAACCAACTTAACCGAGGATGATCTTTCCAGTTCCGCCAATGCGGCCCCGGTCATCCGCTTTGTGAATCTGGTGCTGTATCAGGCCGTACAGGACCGGGCATCGGACATCCATTTCGAACCCTTCGAGCACGAGTTCAAAATCCGGTACCGGGTGGACGGAGCGCTGTACGAAATGGCGCCGCCGCCCAAGCATTTGGCCCTGCCGGTGATTTCCCGCGTGAAGGTGATGTCTGGACTGGATATTTCAGAGCGCCGGCTGCCGCAGGACGGCCGGATTCAGCTGAATATCGCCGGACGTCCGGTTGATTTCCGGGTGTCGACCCTCCCCACCCAGTTTGGCGAATCGGTGGTGCTCCGTGTTTTGGACCAGAGCGCCGTCGGACTGGAGCTGGAGCGTCTCGGCATGCCGGATGACGTGTATAATAATTTCACTGAAGACATCAACATGCCCAACGGCATCATCCTGGTGACCGGTCCCACCGGTTCCGGAAAAACCACCACCCTGTATGCCGCCCTGGGGCGCCGGAACGAAGTCGGGGTGAAAATTCTCACCGCGGAGGAGCCGGTGGAGTATGACATCGACGGAATTGTGCAGGTCAACGCCAATCACCGTATTGGACTCACCTTCGGCAGTATTCTCCGGGCGTATCTGCGTCAGGACCCGGATGTGATTCTGGTGGGGGAGATCCGGGATCTGGAGACTGCACAGATTGCGATTCAGGCCTCGCTCACCGGTCACCTGGTGTTCAGTACCCTGCACACCAATGACAGTGCCGGCGCGGTGACCCGTATGGTGGATATGGGACTGGAGCCCTTCCTGATTGCCTCCACGCTGCAGTCGGTGATGGGCACCCGCCTGGTGCGGACTATCTGTTCGGAATGCAAAGCGCAATTCACTCCCGACGACCTGCAGATCAAATCCCTGGGCCTGAGCGCAAAAGATGTGGGCGGAAATCCCTTTTACTTTGGCGAGGGATGCTCCGAATGTCACGATACCGGGTACCGCGGACGGCGCGGAATTTATGAATATTTGAAAATCACCGACCCCATCCGCACCATGATCACCGACCGTCAGCCCACCGTAGTCCTGAGGGACCGGGCCCGTGAACTGGGCATGCGTACCCTCCGTGAGGACGGAATCCGTTGTGTGTTGGACGGGGTGACCACGATTGAAGAAGTTGTGAAATACACCTAAACCCCTTGCCCACCATGATCTTGATCAGGTAAGCTGTAGAAGATTCGAATCAAGGATCCTATTATGCCCAAATATAAATTTGTAGCCGTTGACCAAAAAGGAAAAGAGTATTCCGGTAATCTGGAAGCGGCGGATGATGCCGAGGCGCAGGCCAAACTCAGAGACAAAGGCCTCTTTCCCACCACCGTGACCCCGGCGGAGGCCGGCGGTAAAAGCGCGGTCAAAAAGAAAAAACCCGCCAAGGGCAAAAAAGAGAAAGTGAACAAGGAAATCAGCATGCCCGGCTTCATGCAGAGCGTCAGCCCGAAACAGCTGATGTCCTTTACCCGGCAGCTGGCCACTCTGGTGAACGCCGGACTTCCACTGGTGCGGGGGCTTCAGGTACTGGGGCGTCAGGAAAAAAACCCCATGCTGAAAAAAGCGCTGACGGATATGGGCGATTCCATTGAGGGCGGCAGCAACTTTGCCGAGGCCCTGGTGCAGCATCCCAAGATTTTCGACAAGCTGTATGTCAACATGGTGAAAGCCGGGGAAGTGGGTGGTGTGCTCGATAAAGTACTGCTCAGCCTG
>CAZVCO010000039.1:6652-17922 GCA_964625795.1 uncultured Verrucomicrobiota bacterium
CACCATTGACCTGGCCATGATCATTCTGCCGCCTAAGGCCGCCAAAAAGACTGTGGAAGACTGCATCAAGAACAAGGTGAAGGGCGCTATGGTGTACCCCATCGTGGTGCTGTCACTGGCCGTGCTCATTATGGCTTTTCTGATGATCTTTATCATTCCCAAGTTCCAGAAGATCTTTGAAGACATTCTGCAGGGGCAGCCGCTGCCCTGGCTCACCCGGAAAGTGGTGGCCTTTTCTGAAAACTTTATCACCATTGGCCCCATCATTCTCGGGGTGGTCATCCTGCTGGTCTTCGTCATGAAATTTATCAAGAAGACGCCCAAGGGCGCCTACGCGATTGACTGGGCCAAACTGCATATGCCGCTGTTCGGCACCCTGTTTATGAAAGGATCGATCGGCCGCTTCACCCGGACGCTGGGTGAGCTGATGGATTCAGGCGTTCCGGTGCTGCAGGCCCTGACCATTGTGGGGGACACCTCCGGAAACACCGTGGTGGAAACCGCCGTTCACGAAGTGCACGATGCGGTGAAAGAAGGTGAGAATATCGCCCCGACCATGGAATCAACCGGCATTTTCCCCCCGGTGGTGATCTCCATGGTGGAAGTGGGAGAGGAGACCGGTGAACTTCCCTCCATGCTTAAACGGATTGCGGACAATTATGACGACGAAGTGGACAATGCGGTGGCCGGCCTCACGTCGATCATCGAACCGCTGCTCATCGTGTTCCTCGCGGTGGTGGTCGGAGTGATTGTGATCGCGCTGTTCCTTCCGCTGATTGGCATCATCGACGGCCTGAACGCCGGGTAAGCGCCAACCGAAAGCCGGAGAACTCCTCCGGAATACGACGTCCGGACCATATGATGGCCCGGACGTCTTTTTTTTGGGCTAAACCCGGATTTTCTGTTCGAAAAAAGGGTGAAACCCATGCGAGGTTGAGCTTGATCTCATCAGAATTCAAAGTATACACCCGTATACAGTCCTCATTTGGAGCATATTATGGCAGCAAAAAAGAAATCAGACACCAAGCCGGCCGACGGCAACCTCGACACTCTCATCTCGCAGATCACCAAGCAGTTTGGGGAAGGGTCCATTATGAAACTGGGAGCGGAGGAACGGGCCTCCCGGCAAATCCCCAGTATCAGTACCGGTGCGCTGACCCTGGACGTGGCGTTAGGGATCGGCGGAGTGCCGCGGGGACGAGTGGTGGAAATTTACGGACCGGAGTCCTCCGGTAAAACCACCCTCATGCTGCATATTGTGGCCAATGCCATGAAAAAAGGCGGGGCGGCTGCCTTTATCGATACCGAGCACGCGCTGGATCCGGATTATGCGGAAAAGATCGGGGTGGATCTGGACAACCTGCTCGTCTCGCAGCCGGATTCCGGTGAGGAGGCCATGAACATCTGCGAGGCGCTGGTGAAATCCGGTGAGTTGGATGTGGTGGTGCTGGACTCTGTGGCGGCCCTGGCCCCCAAAGCTGAGCTGGACGGGGAAATGGGGCAGAGCCATGTGGGACTGCAGGCGCGACTGATGTCGCAGGCCCTGCGGAAACTCACCGGATCGATCAATCGGTCCAAAACCTGTCTGCTCTTCACCAACCAGATCCGTGAAAAAGTGGGCGTGATGTTCGGCAGTCCGGAGACCACTCCCGGTGGACGGGCGCTGAAATTTTACGCCTCCGTCCGCATGGATATCCGGCGGATTGCCACCATCAAAGACAACTCCGGCACCGCGGTGGGATCCCGGGCGAGGGTCAAAGTGGTGAAAAACAAAGTGGCACCTCCGTTCACTGAAGGGGAATTCGACATTTTGTATGCCGAGGGCATCAGCTGGGAGGGATCGATCCTCGACATGGCCATGGATCTCAACCTGATTGAAAGAAGAGGGTCATGGCTGTCTCTGGATGGAACCCAGCTTGGGCAGGGTCGGGATGCAGCCCGCGAAGCGATGAAAGAAAACCCGGATCTTCAGAAAACTCTGATGGAAAAAATTGAAACCGCCCTTGAGGAAAAGCGCACCGTTAAGAAAAAATAACGGAGTCCTGAAAGAAAAATAATGTTCTGAACCCGATTGGCCGGAGTTGGATACAACCACGGACTGCGCGGACGTCGCGGACCCATGATAAATAGGCTCCCGGGTTCTGCATCTCCGCTGGAGAGCCCTTTCCCATAAATTGGCTTGTACCATCTTCACATTGCCTCCTCCTCTGCATGGGTCCGCGCCCGTCCGTGGTTGTAAAACTCCAAAGGAGACATTCTAACCCTGCAAAGATTCAGGCGAGTTTGACGGGAGGGGAAATGTCGGCGGGATTGAGTTCGAGCAGTTCCTGTACTCCGGCGGTGTAATCCGGTCCTTTTTGGCGGATACGCTCCATAAATTGCTGATGAGTTTGCTGTTGTGGACCGTCGGCCACATCGGACACCTCACGCAGAGAGACAAACGGGATACTGAGCTCGCAGGCCAGTAGCGCCAGCGCCGCCGTCTCCATATCCACCGCAACCGCCTGCTTGTCCACGTGGACAGTGCTGTCCACAAACCGGTCCCCGCTGATGAGCTCTCCCTGCACCGGTGAGGGGACGGAGGAGAGGGGCAGTTTCGGGAGCCCGAGCGGACAGTGCATGGCGTAACCGTGACCAAGCGGAAGGTCCAGATCACTGAGAAACAGATCCCATTGCCGGGTGGTGGTGGGCATGACCAGCTGCCCCTGACGGGTTCCATTCAGGCCGCCGCAGAAGCCGACCGAGATCAGAAGATCTATGGGCGATGCGAGATGTTTGGCCACCTGACTCACTGCCAGAACTTTGCCGATGCCGGTACAGACCGGCACCACATTCCGGCTCCAGTTCAGCTGAGGTTTCTCTTCCGGCATGGCGTAGGTAACGAGAATCATAGGGCCTTTCTCAGGGAATCGGTTTCACATCCGAAAGCGGAATCTCCACCGCCACCGTTTTCTGAATCATTTCAAGATGTAGAATGACCTTGTCCTCACCGGCGATCTGCTGCACCTCGGTTTCCAGACCTTTGAGAGGGCCGGCGGTGATGCGGATCCGGGTTCCCGGCTGGATATCCGAGTGAACCTCCATTTCCAGACCCGAGGAGAGAGCTGTGGCAATGGCCCGCAGCGGGGTGAGCAGTTTCTCTTCATCCACTACCGGGATGATGTTGGCGACGTAGCGGTTGGACCGATACCACGAGACATGTTGATCCGGCATTTTGCCGAACACATACCCGGTGAACAGAGGCACCTCATAGACCCGTTTCCGGTTTCCATACTGATGGGCCCGGCGTGTGCAGGGCAGATAAAAGACCGCCTCTTTCTGAGAAGCCAAGGCCTCCAGTTTTTTTTCGCAGCGGGGGCGGGCGTGCAGGACGACCCAGCTCCAGCCATCGGGGGAGGGGGTCAGGGATTCAAGAGCAGAGGAGGGATTGGACATGGCGTTCAAAGAATGGGAGCCATAAGGCGGCAGGCTTTGGAGGCAAACTTAAAAAGAAATGCGCGTTCATCATACTCCTCCGGGCCGACCTGACGACTGTGGCGGAAATCCTCCTCCAGCATCTCCCGCACCCGTTGAATAAAGGCCGGAGAAATGCCGGTAATGGAAAGTTCGAAATTCAGACTGAACGACCGGCAGTCCACATTTGCGGTGCCGATGATGGCCAGTTCATCATCCACCAGCACCACTTTCTGATGTAGAAACCCCGGGGTATAGCGGTAAAAGTGAATGTTGGTCTCCTTCAGGGCCTCAAGATAGGCAAAGGAGGCCATCCAGACCATGAAATGGTCAGGATCACTGGGAAGAAGAATCCGGATGTCGACTCCCCGAAGGTCCGCGAGTTCCAGCGAACTGAGAATGTCCTGGTCCGGCACAAAATAGGGACTGACCAGCCACAGACGCTCATCGGCCTGGCGGATACACTGCAGGAGAACCATTTTCCAGGTCTGCACCCGGTCGGCCGGACCGGATGGAATGACCAGCACCCGTTCATTCCGTTCCGGGGCGGCGCGCGGGGTCCAGTCCAGATGTTGCGGCAGCTCTTTCTGTGCCCAGTTCCAGTCGATGACAAAAGAAAGCTGAATGGCCAGTACCGCCGGACCCTGTATCTGGCAGTGGGTGTCCCGCCATTCACCGAATTTTTTACTGTGGCCCAGATACTCGTCTCCGACGTTATGGCCTCCCACAAATGCGGTTTTTCCGTCGGCCACCACCACTTTCCGATGATTGCGGAAATTGAGCTGAAATCGGTTTTTCGGACCCTTGGTGGTGCGGAAGCCGGAGACCTTTGCCCCGGTTGCACTCACCTCCCGCAGCCAGCTCTTGCCCAGTCCCGCGCTGCCGATTTCATCATAGAGCAGATATACCTCCACCCCCCGGGCGGTGGCCGCCGCGATTTCCTCCAGCATGCGGCGTCCCAGCTGGTCATCGTGGAAAATATAGAACTGAATGAGAATGTAGGATTCCGCCTGGCGCATGTCCGCAAAGATGGCATCGAAGGTGACTTCGCCATTGATCAGGAGGTCCACCTGGTTGAGATCAGTAAATGGCATGGCGCCCAGCTGCTCCAGGGCGCGTTGATCCGGCACGAGGCTTCCGGGGTCGGGCAGACAGTCCGGCAGGCTTTCCAGGGTATGGTGTACCCGTTCGGACACTCCGGCTTCTCGGCTGCGCAGAGCATCGATATATCCATGAAACTGGGTGCGGCCGAAAATCCAGTAGATCGGCAGGGTAATAAATGGAAAAGTGCAGAGGCTGATGGACCAGGCGATGACCGCCTGTGAACTTCTCCGGCTCATGATCACATGGTAGGTGGAGCAGACCCCTCCGGCATAGGCCAGAAAGGTTAGAAAACTGAAGAGTTGCAGTGCGGAGGGAAAGGTCATGAATGCAGATGACCTTATGGCCTTGGGGCGGGATGTCCAAGCGGGAATCGATTCTCATCCAAGGAGAAGACGCAATTTTCAGCTCTTGGATAGCCGGAAGAACCGGGCTGGCTCCTCTGGTCAAGAGCACGGATGCGAGTCAAGGGTGCATGACGAAAATCGTCCCTCAGGGTCTGTTGTATCCAACAGGGCCAATTCGTACGATTTCAGTTACGCACCCGCGAGTCAAAGTGGACGATTATTCGGTTTGAAAGATCAGATAAACCATAATACCATAAAACCATGAAAACAACGTTGGACTTACCCGATGATGTTGCGCAGATCCTGAGACTGGAATCTGCCAGGCGCGGAGGTCGCAAGCAGGCTTCTTTGAGTAAACTGGTCACCGATGCGGTTCGCATGGTGTATACCCGGCCTTGTGATGTGGGTGGACCTCAAGTGGAGTTGAGGGAGGGCCGGGTCATTGTTCATCAGGATAAAAGTGCCCCGACGGTGGACCGGCAGGCCATACTGAATGCATTGGATGACTGAGGGATGGCGGCGTTTCTCATAGATAATGATGTTTTTTTTGCCTCACTCTACACGGGCCACGCAAACCATAAAATATCCCGGGAATGGTTGGATCAGGCAAAACCGCAAGGGTGGGCGATTGCCACCGAAACCTTTCTGGGGGCCATGCGTTTGCTTATGAATCCTGCGGTCATGGGGGCAACACCCTTAACCGGTGCGATGGCCTGGAGCGTGGTGCAGATGGAATGCGCAGGGCCCTTTCCCGCAGAACCCATTTTTGCCACAAAAAACCCGGACGAACAGATTTTTCAGCAGGCGACCGGTCATAAACAGGTGATGGATTTTTGGTTGATACAGCTGGCACGTGAACACCAGCTCAAGCTGGCGACGCGCGATCAGGGGTTATTGCAGAACTGGCCGAAGCATACCATAGGGGTGTAACGATGCGTTGGTGGTGTCTTCCGCTCCTGATCAGCATACTGCCATCTGTGGCCGCCGCCCGCGGGTGGACCGAACTGGAGGGGGTGATGTATGAAGAGGAGAAATACAGCGACGGCGACAGTTTCCGGGCCAAACGGAACCGGTCGGACTACATTTTCCGGCTATACTTTGTGGATGCGCCTGAAAGCGATGAGCGTTTTCCCGACCGCAATCAGGAGCAGGCAGACTATTTCGGCGTCACCGTGGAGCAGGCCCTCAAGGGAGGCGGGCTGGCTGCGGAATTTCTGCATGACCTGCTGGAGAAGGAAAAAACCTTCACGGTGTATACCCGTTATTCGGGGGCCCGGGGCGGCAGTGATCAGAAGCGGTATTATGCCATGGTGAAAATCGGGGACCGGTGGCTCAGTGAACTGCTGGTGGAAAACGGATTTGCCCGGTTGCACGGGGTGGAAAGCGAGTTGCCGGACGGCACGTCCTCCCGGATCTACTGGTCCCGTCTGCGCAAACTCGAGCGCGAGGCCAAAGAGGCCCATCGGGGCCTGTGGGGACTGGCCTCCGGACGGGGCCCGCAGGCCGCCCCGCGGGCGATCACGCTCAAGGCGCCCACTCCGATTTTTCACGCGCAGCCTCCGCACCGTCTGGCGGGGACCCTGCCGGCGGGATGGGAGGTGACGGTGGGAGCGCCCACCCGGCCGGGATTCCGCGCCGTGAAGTTTACCAGTCCGGCCGGAAATGAATTTTCCGGTGAGATTCAGGAATCCCAGTTACCCTGAACACGAATTGTCTTTTCACCCTGTGATCTCCACCTCTAGGATAGCGGTATGTTCCCTTTCACAGACTACGTCTTAATTTTCACGGTGATCATCACCACCATTCTGGCTGCGCCGCTCCTGGGGAAGTGGCTGCGTATTCCTGATCTGGTTCTCTTGCTGGTGGCCGGGGCGGCACTGGGCAGCCAGGGGTTCGGAGTTCTGGAACGGAACGAGGCCATCACTCTTTTCGGGGAGATCGGTCTGCTCTACATCATGTTTCTGGCCGGTCTGGAAATTGATCTCTACGAATTCTCCCGCACCCGGAAACGCAGCATTGGGTTCGGTATCGCCACCTTTCTGCTGCCTCAGGTGGGGGGCGCGGTGGCGGTGTATTTTCTTGTGGGCTCCATGACCTGGGCGTCGGCCATTCTGATGGCCAGTATGTTTGCCTCCCACACCCTGCTGGCCTATCCGGTGGCCTCCAAACTCGGCATTCAGCGGATGGAGCCGGTCACCATCAGCGTGGGCGCCACCATCGTTACGGACACCCTCGCCCTGCTGGTGCTGGCGGTGATTGTGGACTCTGCGGAGGGGGTCACACTCGACGCACGCTTCTGGGCCGGCCTGGTGCTGGCGCTGGTATTACTGGTGCTGGCCATCACCCTGGTCATTCCCCGGCTGGCCCGCTGGTTTTTCCAGCATGTGAGCGAATCGGGCGGCACTCAGTTTCTTTTCGTATTGGCGGTGGTGTGTGCGGCGGCCTATTTTTCCCAGTTCGCCCGGATGAAACCTCTGATCGGCGCCTTCCTGGCCGGGGCGGCCCTGAACCGTCAGATTCCGGAAAACAGCACCTTGATGAACCGGCTGGAGTTTGTCGGCAATACGCTGTTTATTCCGTTTTTTCTCATCTCGGTGGGGATGCTGGTGGATCCGGGGGTTCTCCTGTCGGATCCCTACACCTGGAAGGTCATCGGAGCCATGAGCGGCATGGTGGTGCTCACTAAGTTTTTGGCGGCCTGGCTGACCGGCGCCCTGTTCGGATATTCGGTCAGCGAGCGCAATGTGGTGTTCGGGCTCACCGTGGTGCAGGCGGCGGCCACCCTGGCCGCTGCTCTGGTGGGATTTGAGGCCGGGATTCTGGATGAGGCCGCACTGAACGGCGCGATCGGAATGATTATTGTCACCGTACCCCTGGGGTCGGCCGTGGTGCAGCGGTCCGGCCGCAAGCTGGCATTGAACGCGGTGGAGGCCGGTCCCGCAGTGCAGCAGGAGCAGCGCCTGCTGGTGGCGGTCCACGATGCGGAGGTGTCGACCCCTCTGATGGAGCTGGCGCTGCTGTTCCGGAATACCGCTCTGCCTGGAGGTCTGTTTCCTCTCACCATCGTGAGCGACGAGCATGACACGGATCATGCGGTGACCAACGGGGAGAAATTGCTGGCCCAGTGTATTAATCTGGCTTCGTCCGCCGATATGGAGGTGGATCCCCATGTCCGGGTGGATCTCAACCCCTCCGACGGTATTGTCCGGGCCGCCCGCGAACTGCGGGCCTCCTCGGTGCTGGTGGGTTGGGGACGGGGGAGCCGGTTTCTGGGCGGGGTGCAGGAGGGGCTGATCGAGGCCTGCACCTCCCGCGTGGTGCTGTGTCTCCTGCCTCAGCCCCTGCCGACCAACAAAGTCCTGCGTATCCCGTTTCCTCCGCTTAGCGAGTACCGTTCGGATCTGGCCACGCTCATTCAGGAAACCAAAGGACTGGCCAAACAGGCCGGGCTGGACGTGCACGTTTATCTGAGCGGGCCTTCCGCAGAGCAGCTGAAAAGCCGGTTTGAGAAAACCGCGCCCGGATGTGAACTGGCCTTCACCATTTCCCCCACCTGGAAAGAGTCGCGTCAGACCCTCTTTTCGGACTGCGGAAAACACGATCTGCTGGTGCTGCCTCAGAGCCGTAAAAACACCGCTCTCTGGACGCCGACCCTGGACAGGCTGCCGGAGATGCTGGTGAGGGAGTTTCCGCACACCAATCTTCTCATTATCTATCCGGAACTCCGGAGCCTGGAACAGCCGCAGGGACCGGTGGCCCTGCCGGCCCGGGAAAGCTTTCCGGAAGTGCGCGGGGTGCCGATTCCTCCCGGAATGATTCATGAGAAAATCATCCCTGAGATTGTGAATGTCGGGCTGCCGGAGGAGGAACCGTCCATGGTGATGGAGGCCATTGCCCTGCTTACGGATTCGGCCACCCTGACGCCGGTGGAGCTTTCGGAGGAGTGTGTGCTGCTGCACGCACATTGCGGAGAGCGTGACGGCCCGGTCCTGCTGGTCGGGGTGTTCAGTCAGCCCACCATCTTCTTCGATGTCACCCCGCCGCCCCGCATCGTGCTGGCCCTGCTGAGCCCCAAAACCGATGCCCCGGAAATTCATCTGCGCTCCCTCGCCCAGGTGGCAAAACGGTTCCGTCAGGAAGAGGTGACGCAGCAACTCCCGCAGGCCAAATCCGCGGAAGACGTCTGCCACCTCCTTTCCAGCCTGACGTAAAAACCGGACGACTGGTTTTTTCACAGGGAGACGCGGAGGGCGCGGAGCCAGGCAGAGTTGTTTTTTTTGGTATTTATCACCTGGCTTCGAAACCCTTAAAAAATCCGTTCGACCGGCTCTGTGAACTCTGCGCCTCCCTGTGAACATCCACAGTCGACGGTTTTTTGCACCGGGAGACGCAGAGGGCGCGGAGCCAGGGAGGATCGTTTTTTTGGTTTTTATCACCTGGCTTCGAAACCCTTACAAAATCCGTTCGACCGGCTCTGTGAACTCCGCGTCTCCCTGTGCACCCCCTCGGACGACTTGATTACGTTCTCTCTTTTCAGATGAAGATCAGATCTTTAAGAGGCTGCTTATGGAAACCATGAATATCCCTCTCCGTTTCAAGCCTGTGTATCAGCCCTATATCTGGGGAGGAGAGAAACTCCGTACGCACCTCGGTCGATCGGACACCCCGGAAGGAATCGTGGCGGAGTCCTGGGAACTTTCTTCCCGGGACGACGGCATGGGGGTGGTGTCCGGGGGACCGCTGGATGGCAAAACCTTCCGGGAGCTTTTGGAGGATCATGCCAAAGAGCTGCTTGGAGAGGGGAAGGGGGAGGACTTTCCCCTGCTGATCAAGGTGCTGGATGCCGCAAAAACTCTCAGCGTGCAGGTTCATCCCAACGATGAGACTGCCGCAAAATATGGAGGGGAGGCCAAGACGGAATGCTGGTATATCCTGCAGGCGGATGAGGGTGCCTGTGTCTATTGCGGACTTAAGGAGGGCGTGACACCGGAACAGTTCCGCACCGCCATTGAGGAGGGGGAGGTGGAGGCATGTTTAACCCGTCTGCCGGTGACCGCCGGGGATCTGGTCTTTGTCCCCGGCGGACGTATGCATGCCATCGCCTCCGGCTGTCTGCTGCTGGAGGTGCAGCAGAATTCCAATACTACTTACCGGGTGTATGACTGGGGGCGCGTGGGGACGGACGGCCGTCCCCGTGAGCTGCATATTGAACAGGCCCTGCAAGTCACCAATTGGGGGGAGGCAGCGGCCGGACTGACTCCTGCCCAGCCACTGCCGCCACTCGCAGGCATGTCCAGAGAACTGCTGGTGGAATCCCCCTATTTCCGTCTGGAGAGTGTGGAGGCCGGTGCAGAGGAGGTCCTCCCGGCCTGTCCGCAGGGGTTCCAGGTACTGTTCGTGACCCGGGGCACTCTCGTTGTCACCGCAAACGGAGAAACGGTTCAGGTGCCGGAAGGATCCAGTGTTCTGCTGCCGGCCGCAACCGGCGAGGCCGCCCTCACAGGTCCCGCCCGCCTGGTGCGGATCACGCAACCGGACTGACCGGTTCCGTCCCGAGATTTCCGCGATGATCCGGCGGCAGCCTGTTGAGGGTTTGACAGCTGTGATATAATTTACGGGTGTACTGGATGGGCAATCCGCCCCACCCGTTATGGATATCTATATTGCAGAAATTATTGGAACCGCGCTGTTGGTCTTTCTGGGCAACGGGGTGGTGGCGAATGTGGTACTGGCGGATTCAAAGGGACAGGGGGGCGGCTGGATCGTCATCACTTTTGGCTGGGGACTGGCAGTGGCCATGTCCGTGTATGCGGTGGGACGGATTTCCGGTGCGCATATTAATCCCGCGGTCACCGTGGGCCTGGCCTCCATCGGAGCATTTCCCTGGAATCTGGTGCCCGGATACCTTCTGGCCCAGATGGCGGGGGCCATGACCGGATCTGCTTTGGTGGTGGCTCATTATTCCGCGCACTGGTCCAGAACAGAGAACCCCGACCTCATTCTGGCCTGCCACTCCACCTCTCCCGCTGTCCGGAAATTCGGTTCCGCCTTTATCACCGAGCTGTTAGGCACCGCGACGCTGGTGTTTATGGTGTTGGCTCTCGGCAAGGTGGTGTTGGGCGCGGAAACCGATCAGCAGGCCTGGGCCACTGCGGTGGGAACCTGGTTTGGCCCGTTTCTGGTCGGAATGCTGGTGCTGTCCATCGGGTTGTCCCTGGGCGGCCCCACCGGATATGCCATCAATCCGGCCCGTGATCTCGGTCCCCGCCTTATACATGCCCTGCTTCCCATTCCCGGAAAAGGGACCTCCGACTGGTCCTATGCCTGGATCCCGGTGGTCGCCCCGCTGGCAGGAGGCGTGGTGGGCGC
>CAZVCO010000040.1:0-2313 GCA_964625795.1 uncultured Verrucomicrobiota bacterium
CGTCTGGCCAAATTGGCCGGTGGTGTTGCGGTAATCAACGTCGGTGCTGCCACCGAGACCGAGATGAAAGAAAAGAAAGCACGGGTAGAAGATGCATTGCACGCAACCCGCGCTGCGGTTGAAGAAGGTATCGTTGCTGGTGGCGGAACTGCCCTGATTCGTTCACAATCCGCTTTGGCGGGCTTGAACCTCGAAGGCGAAGAGTTAATCGGTGCCAACATCATCTTCAAAGCCTGCGAAGCGCCTCTGCGTCAGCTGGTGGCCAACGCCGGCGGCGAAGGTGCCATCGTGGTTGAAAAGGTGAAAAGCGGATCTGGAAACGAAGGCTACGACGTGGCGACCGGAACCTTCACCGACCTGGTGAAAGCCGGGATCATCGATCCGGCCAAGGTAACCCGTTCCGCTCTGCAGAACGCGGCTTCTATCGCATCCCTGTTGCTCACCACCGAGTGCATGATCGCTGACCTTCCTGCAAAGGACGGCGGCGGTGCACCCGACATGGGCGGCATGGGAGGAATGGGTGGTATGGGCGGCATGATGTAATCAGCCAGTCATCCGACCCTCTCCACGCCCTCCTGCGCAAGCAGGGGGGCGTTTTTGTCATTGGTCATTGGGCATTAGGTCCCGCGATCTGCCGGGCATGATAACAAACCCTTGACCTACGTATGAAATAACGTAAAATATACGTATGAAATCGAAACTGACTCTTTCGCTTCCGGAAAAAACCATTCAGGAGGCAAAAAAAATTGCGGCGGATCGGAATACCACCGTTTCCGCGCTCTTTTCTGAATCCATGAAACTGTTCAGACAAATCGAGATGAGCCCTGACACCTCTCCATCATCGAACGGAATGGAAGATTTGCTGGGAGTTTTTGACGCTCAAGTGGCTTTTGACCAAAAATCGGCCCGAATTCGGGAAAAGCATGGATAGGCTTTTTTTCGACACCAACGTCATCTTGGATGTGCTGGAAAAGCGCGCCCCCTGGTTTCCTGAATCGCTTCAATGCCTTGCCCTGCCCCGAAAAGGCATCTGTCAGGGAGCGGTGACGGCCCTCACCTTATCCGACATCGCCTATATCCAGAAAGTAATTTCCACTAGCCTGGTCTATGAGAGTTTTCAACGGTTACGGGGATTCATGGACATTGCAGATCTTCACGGGGATGCCGTCGACCATGCACTGCACCAACAGCTCCATGATGTGGAGGACGGGTTTCAACTGGCGGCAGCCGTTCATTGGAAGGCGACTCATCTGATCACCCGGAATGTGAAAGATTTTCCTCTGGACACACCTGTAAAGGTTCTGACCCCATCTCAATACCTGACAGAACGCTTGTAGAGTGTGCGGGAATGCTCCTCCTTCTTTTATGGACACCGGAAACCGGATCCGTAACAATAAAAGTACTGAACCTCTCAAAAGGAGCACCTGAATGACTTCCCACGAACTGGATTATGAACTCTTCGGCGACGACATGCAACTGGCCGAGATCGAACTCGACCCGAATGAAACCGTGATCGCGGAGGCAGGCGCGATGAGTTACATGGATCCGGGTATTTCGTTCGAGGCGAAGATGGGAGACGGTTCCGAGCCCGACAGCGGCCTGATGGGCAAGCTGATGTCGGCCGGGAAACGGGCCCTCACCGGTGAATCGATTTTCATGACCCATTTCACGAACACCGGAAGCGGCAAGAAACGGGTGGCCTTTGCCTCCCCCTACCCCGGCAAAATCATTCCCATCAATCTGGCGGACTTCGGCGGAGGATTCACCTGTCAGAAAGACGCGTTTTTATGTGCCGCACTGGGCACCAACATTTCCATCCGCTTCAACAAGAAACTGGGGGCCGGTTTTTTCGGCGGTGAAGGCTTTATTCTGCAGCAGCTCAACGGGGACGGGCTGGCTCTCATCCACGCCGGCGGTACCGTGATCAAAAAAGAACTTAAGGAAGAGACGATTCTGGTGGATACCGGCTGTCTGGTCGGCTTTACCGCAGGAATCGATTACGACATTCAGCGCGCGGGCAACATGAAGTCTATGTTCTTCGGCGGCGAAGGTCTGTTTCTGGCCACCCTCAAAGGCACCGGTACCGTATACCTGCAGTCCCTGCCCTTCTCCCGTCTGGCCGACCGGATACTGGCCATGGCACCCTCCTCCGGCGGCAAGAGTCAGGGTGAGGGATCGGTACTGGGCGGCCTGGGCCGCATGCTTGATGGATCGTAAGCGGAAAAACATCCCTGGCCGTCGCGAGCGACAGCTCGGGCAGGCGAACATCGAAAGCTGACCATCTGGTTGAAAATTTCAACCTTCGATGTTCAA
>CAZVCO010000040.1:2323-17880 GCA_964625795.1 uncultured Verrucomicrobiota bacterium
CTCGCGACGGCCAGGGATGTTCGCATTCCCCGCTCCTCTCTTTCTGCGTACGGAGTTCAGGACCGGGGATCCCGGATATCCTCCACCATGGCCCGAACGGATTCGGAGGGGGCCGGCGTGAGGTACGTCACCCCCAGGGTGACCACAAAGTTGATGATCATCCCGACAAAACCGATTCCCTCCGGCGAAATCCCCATCCAGTAATGGGTGTGCCCGGCAAAAAACTGGAAGTAGGTGATATAGGTGAAGGTGAAACCGATCCCCGTTACCATGCCGGCAATCGCTCCGTACTTATTCACCCGCTTGGAGAAAATCCCCATCAGAATGGTGGGGAAAAAGGACGAGGCAGCCAGTCCGAAGGCAAACGCCACGGTCTTGGCCACAATGGCGGACGGCGGATTGATGCCGAAATAGGCCGCAATCACCAGAGACCCCAGAGACGCGAGCCGGGCGTACAGAACCTCCTGTCGGTCTGACATACCAGGCTGCACAATTTTCTTCATCAGATCATGGGAAATCGAGGTGGAAAGCACCAGCAGCAACCCTGCCGCAGTGGAGAGAGCCGCCGCGACACACCCCGCCATGACCAGGGCCACAATCCATTTCGGCAGACCGGCCATTTCGGGATTGGCCATCACCAGGATATCACGGTCGTAATATACTTCGTTTTCATTTTCGGTAAGGGGACTGGTCAGCAGACGCTGTCCGTGCTCCCCACGCTCCTCCGCGTATTCAGGAACCCTTCCCTCGAAAACCGATCCCGCACGGTGCTGGAGAATGCCATCGCCGTTCTTATCCGCCCAGGCGATCAGTCCCCGGTCCTCCCAGTTATAAAACCACTCCGGGACTTCTTCATACCGGGAATTGCTGATTTCATTCATGAAATTTGTGCGGGCAAAGGCACCCAGGGCCGGTGCGGTCACATAAATGATCGCGATACAGCCCAGGGTCCAGATCGCGGAGGAGCGAACCGCTTTCACACTCTTCACGGTGAAGAAACGCACAATGACATGCGGCAGACCGGCGGTTCCGCACATGAGCGCGGCGGTGATACAGAACATATCCAGGGTGGTAAGGCTTCCGTCGGTATACCGGGCGAATCCCAGTTCGATGTTCAGTTGGTCCAGTTTTTCCAGCAGTGGAACCGCAGCTTCAGCACCGTCCTTGGTGTAGTCGCCAATCAGCCCGAGCTGAGGAAGCACCTGTCCGGTGAGCAGAATTGAAATAAACACCGCAGGGATAGTGTAGGAAAACACCATGACCACATACTGAGCCACCTGGGTGTAGGTGATCCCCTTCATTCCCCCAATGCTGGCATACAGGAAGACCGTAACCGAACCGATGATCACTCCGGTGGAGATATCGATTTCGAACAATCGGGCAAACACCAGCCCCACCCCGCGCATCTGTCCCATAATATAGGTCATGCTGATAAAAATAGCGCACACCACCCCCACCAGCCCCATGGCATATTTGGACTCAAACCGGTCCCCCAGGAAATCCACCACGGTATATTTTCCGAATTTTCGCAGATAAGGGACGATCAGCGTGGTGAGCAGCACAAACCCGCCGGTCCATCCCATGAGAAAACGCGAGGCATCATATCCGCTGGCGGCAATCCCTCCCGCCATGGAGATAAAGGTGGCGGCCGACATCCAGCCCGCCGCAGTGGCCATGCCGTTGGCGAAGGAGGAGACATGTCCCCCGGCCACATAAAATTCTTTGGTGGACCCGACCTTGGAGGCCAGCGCAATACCAATGTAGGTCGCAAAGGTGAGGCCGATAATGAGATAATTCCAGAGTTCCTGACTCATACCTGATCCTCCAGACCATGTTTATGATCCAGCCGGTTCATCAGACTGCGGTAGATTACCAGCAGCAGGACAAAACTGATGATCGCTCCCTGCTGCGCCATCCAGAAGCCGAAGGGCGCCCCTCCGATCATGGGAAGGGTCGCATCCAGAAAATCCCGGAAGAGAACCGAAGCTCCCAGAGAAACCAGGAACCATACGGTCAGGATGCCGATCACGATACGGTTGCTTCCATGCCAGTGGTCGGCATGCTGCTTTTCTTCATCTCCGGTCTGCTCCGGGGATGGTGGGACGGTCGGGTCTGTCATGGGTGTCTCCTCTACAATGGCCGGGCGTATAGCCCAGGTTAGGAGGAATAGTTAGCCCTAATGACAAATGTCTGACAAGACATAGCCGGAAAATAAATTCCGCAGGTTGAGGCGCTTCAAAAAGCCTCCATCGGTAAAAAACCGGCTATTCGACGAAAAACGTGAAGGTGGCATTCCAGGCATAAGAGGAGGCCCCGTCCACCGCTTCGGAGGAAATCACCCGGAATTCCACCTGGGTACTGGCCGTCCCGACCACGTCAACCTGACGGGTGACATTCAAAGTGGTGGTTTCGGCCAGAATGACCGAATTGTTATACCGCACGTTGAATTCCTCCGCCCCTTCATCCACTGCATCAAACTCCACCCGTACCCGTACCCGGGTGATGGTGCGTCCGGCCAGTTCATCCGCCACGTCCACCACCGTGAGTTCAGGCAGCAGCGGGGTGGATTCATCCACCCGGCCGGAGGCGGTGCGGATAATCACCTGGTCTGCAGGATCGATGTCGTCCGGAGGCGCGCCGTCACCACCGCCACTGCTGCTGCCGCTATCCGCCAGTGCCACCCCGCCGCCAATGGCCAGAGCGGCGCCTGCTCCGATCAACACCGGCCGCTGCCAATTTCTCTCGTTTTGGGGCTGCTGACCTGCACCGGAAATCACCCGAACGGTGGACCAGTTGGTCTCGGTAAACGCCCCGGCTTCAGTCCTCGCCGTTATGTAATAGCGGAATTCCTCCACCGCGGAGAAAAATTCCGGCTCAATACGTCCCACATACACTCCGGCACCCGCAGATTGCATGGGGCGGGCCACCGGAGCGGCTCCCCCGGTCTGAGCCAGATAAACCTGCACCTCTTTCAGGGCATCCTCCGCATTCACCCGGGCCACAATCCTCAACGGCTGACCGGCCACCACGGAGGTGGGCGGCTCATGAGCGATTACCGGACGGGCCGGCTGGGCGTCGGCCGCAGGAGAAAGGATCAGAGAGAGAAGAAGAAAAAGAATGGGGGTACGTTTCATAGGAAATCGGAAGGGTTGGGGTTCAGTCCTCATAAATCGGTCCGACGATTTCTGCAAGCACCACTTCAGTAGTGACAAAGCCGGTGACCGTTCCGTTGTCATCCCGCACCAGCAGTACCGGCTGCCGGGACAGACGCATCCAGGGGATGAGATCATCCGCCGGAAGATCCTCCTCCACATACTGGGGAGGGCGGATGAGGTCAGGCACTGTGAGATCCGGGTCATCAATCCGCTCAAAAATATCCTCCAGCCGAAGAATGCCGGTAAACCGCTTCTCCACCTCGGAGTACACAGGGAAGGTTTTTACTTTTGATTTACGGGCCAGCTCCAGAACTTCGGACATGGGAGTGTCCGGTTTCACCTGCAGCATGCGTTCCCGCGGAATCATCACATCCCGGGCCTGCTTTTCAGACAGATCGAACACCCCCACCACCATGCGGCGGCGCTGTTCACCCAGATCCGGCGTGGACCCGCTCTCCCGGCTGAGCAGAAACTGAATATCCTGACGGGTAATCCGGGCCCGCTCCTCGCCCTCCTCCACATTGGGGGGCGGGATCACCATCCGCACCAGACTCACCACCGGCCAGGAAATCCCTTTGAATAGGATCTGAGACAGACGGAAAATGCTCATGAACCGGCCGGAACGGACCAGGGGATGGCTCTGAAACCAGGCTTTGGGCAGGTATTCCCCAAACACCAGAATCAGCAGAGTCAATACCACAGCCGAAACCGCCCCGCCCACCCGGGGTGATCCCATCAGGTCCACCATCATCCGGGTGCCAATCACGGTAAACGCTGTGTTGGCCAGATTGGTGCCCACCAGACTGGTGGACAGCATGTTCTCGGGATCGTCCATGAAGCGCTCCAGCAGCAGGGCCCGGCGGTCACGCCGTTTCACCTGATGACGCAACCGGACACGATTGATGGAGACAATTCCGGTCTCAATCCCCGAATAAAACGCGGAGGCCATGAGGAAAAACACAAACAGTGTGAGTTCAAGCAGCGCGTTCATGCCTCCCCCTCCGGCAGCACTTCCAGCAGGACCAGCAGAATTCGGTTGCGTCTCATCTGACGCACCATCGCCTTGTATCCGGGTCCGGAAATCCGTTCCAGCGGGCGAGGCCGCCGGTCGTGGTCACGGTGAACGGGGCGTCGCCGCTCGCCAGCGGACGCGGCAGGCGCTCGAGCTGCTCGATAAACCAGCCGGAAAGCCGGTCCGCCGTCTCGGACTCCAGGCGAAGGCCCGTGACCCGCTCCACATCCAGCAGGTGGATACGTCCGTCCAACAGCCAGGTGGTGGGCGTGAGTTCCTCGCACACCAGCCGCTGATCCTCCTCCACGTGCATCTCCCCGGTGAGTTCCTCCAGAATATCCCCCCGGGTAATAAGTCCGCTGGTGCCGCCGAATTCATCCACCACCACTGCCACCCGGCGGTTCAGGGTCACCATCTGAGTCAGCAGACTGTCCAGCGGACAAAGTTCGGGCACATAAAACGGATCCAGCGTGGCCCGCTCCACCGAATGTTCCGGATCCAGCAGATACGCACGGACATCCAGCAGCCCGACAATGTTGTCCAGTTGTTCGTCAAACAGGACGAGATGCCGGACTTTGCAGCTTTTAGCCAGCGGCAGGATCTCCACCCCGGGGTCGGACGTGTCCACCCCCTCCAGATCCACCCGGGGGGTCATAACGTCACTGACCTTTTGACGTTCCAGCGAAAGAATGGCCTGCACCATTTTGTGTTCGTGATCATCCAGACTCCCGCTTTCTCCGGTGGCCTCCATCAGGGTGGCGTATTCCGCTTTGGAGAGCACGTGTCCACTGGGACGGAAAAAGGCGGAAAAGCGGTTGGTGATCGCCTCCAGCAATCCGCGCGGCCACTTGAGGACCTTCACGAAAAACAACAGAATGGGAGCGTAAATCACCACCAGCCGGTCCCGGATGACCAGGGCCAGCCGTTTCGGACCGAATTCGCCGAACAGCAGGGTCAGGATGGTGAGGATGCCCACCTGACCCCATTCATGGGACAGTCCGAGACGGGTGAGCAGCATCGCCCCCACAATCCAGAGGTTGACGTTCACAATCGTGTTCCCCACCAGAATGGTGGAGAGCAGGCGGGTCGGCTGTTCCAGCAGACGGCGCAGCCGTTCAGCGGAGAGGGGATCTTTTTCTCCCAGACGGTTTACTTCATGGGGGTCGAGCGAAAACAGCGCCGTCTCCGAACTGGAGAAAAAGCCGGATCCTAAAAGAAGAATCAGAAAAACAAAAAGCTGGAGGAACAGAAAAGGGGTCATGAAATCAGATCGCTCCACTTATGAGCGAATGGAAGCCGAAAACAAGATTGGAGGTGATTCTTTATGCCGGAAAAGAAGGGGAAACGGATGTTCCGGCGGTTAAACCTCCGGCAGACCCGGCGTCAGGGTAACGTAAAATCGATAAACTCACGCACCGCTTGCGCATATTCCCCGGAGGTCTGCCAGCCAGCCTCATCATGAGAACCCTCCAGCAGACAGAACCTCCATGACTGCGGGGCCAGATCGTAACAGCGTTTTCCAAGATCAAACGGAACCGTTTCGTCATCCGGGCTGTGGGCCGCCAGCACCGGACACTGCACCCGGGGCATCAGACGCGTGGATCGGTAGGGATGACGGCAGGTCAGCTTTGGAACAAGATACGGATACAATACCGCCCCCACGTCCACAATCGAACTGAAGGTGCTCTCCAGGATCAGCCCCCTCACCGGCACTCTGGAGGCCAGTTGCAGGGCCACCGCGCCTCCCAGTGACCGTCCGTACACCACCACTGGCGGATCCTGCTCCGCGCCCATCCGGGTGCGGGCCACTTCGTACGCCGCCATCACATCCAGTGCGGTTCCCTTTTCAGAGGGGATACCGGCGCTTTTCCCGTACCCGCGGTAATCAAAAATCCAGACGTGCACAGGAACATCCCGCAAATCCTCCGCAATCCAAAGCCGGTCGGAGACGTTCCCGCTGTTTCCGTGACACACCAACAGCACTCCCCGGGCCTCTTCCTTGGGAAACCACCAGCCATGCAGGGCCGTGCCGTCCTCTGCACAGAAGTCGATCTCCTCCAGCGGCAGATCCGTATCCTCCGGCCCGGCCCGGAACGTCCGGCTGCGGCGGAAAATCAGACGATGGCCAATCAGCTGAATCACCCACCATCCCAATCCGGCCGCCACCGCCAGCCAGAGGATCACGTCAGCACCCCGGTAATCCCGCACCGGGCCAGCGGGCTGCACCCCTCCCGGGTCACCACAACGGTATCCTCAATCCGCACGCCCCCCAGTCCGCGGTAATACAGCCCGGGTTCGATCGTCACGATCATGCCGGCACGCAGCGCACCGGCCCCGGGAGCGATGCGGGGAGCTTCGTGAATGTCCAGGCCCACGCCATGCCCGGTGGAATGGATAAATCCCTGCGGAATCCCATCCTCCCGTCCGGTGCGGTACCCCGCCGATTCAAAGGCCTTCACAATTCCCTCATGAATGGTGGATCCATGCACGCCGGCTTTCACCTGCCGCACTGCGGCGGCCTGGGCCTTTTTCACCGTCTGAAAAAGCCGCTTCTGCTCCGGCGAGGGTGTTCCTTTCATGACCGTACGGGTGATATCCCCCCAGTAACCGGAGGCAGATCTGGGAAAGACATCGAGAATAATCCATTCGCCGGCCCGCAAGGGACCCTCTCCCCGCTGATGCGGATCCACCGCCTGATCCCCTCCGGCCACAATCAGTTCCTCCGCATGACAGCCATGCTCCAGCAGCGTGTGGGCAATGGCGGCCCGCACCCGTTCAGAGGTCAGCGGCGCCCCTCCGCTGACCAGCAGCATGCCCTCCCGGCTCACCGACGCGCTGCGGATCAGTTCCTCTGCGGTGTGAATTCCCGCCACCGCGGCCCGCTGAGCGGCTTTGCATTTTTTGATTTCCTCCGGACCTTTGATCACCCGGCCCGGACGCACCGGATCCGGCTGCAGACCGACCCGGATTCCGGACGCTTCCAGCAAACGCACAACCCCAACCGGACAACGCACGCTCACCCGTACACTCCTGTGATTTCGATCTCGCAAAAAGGCCAGCGCCTGACCGCCGGGCCCCCTGTGTTCCGGTTTCACCTTCAGCTCTTCAGACGCATGGCTCACCACATGCCCGGTCAGCGCCCGGGCACGTCCCAATTCCAGTGAGGAGACGATAAGATGAGCCCAGCCGCGGTCGAGAATACACACGAACGGATCCGGTGCGGAAAATCCGGTGGCATGCTGTACATCAGCGGCATCCGCCGCTCCGCCAATCAGCAACAGAGGGGAGTTGGATGTGGAGGATGTCATGAGAAAAGCATGCTGGATCTTGCCCGTGAGAGAAAGGAAAGCAAAGAATGAGAAAAAGGTTCGATTATCATCATCTTGTGTCTGAAAAAGTTTTAACGCACAACCTGTGGTGTGGAATCATTTTCTTGAATTCTTTCACTTCAAACAGCTTGTCCCCCGGCAAAAAGATGGCTTAAGTGTCCCCTTCCTGTCCGCAGAACCACCTCCTTTCCAGAGGTGAAAAACCGCAGACGGAAACGAGAACGACGTGTGAGAATCCCTGAAATTCCGGAACATCCGGAGGAAAGGGCAAAGGAGAACCAGACCAAGATGAACCAACCCGAACCAACTGTTTGCCAGGATGTTTGGTCACGCGTGTGCGGGTTGTTACGTTCCACCCTTTCCGACGATATCTACGAGCGGTGGATTGCGGTCATTCAGCCCGGCAACCTCTGCGGCGAGGACTGTCTGGAGTTACGGGTCGCCAGCGATTTCTATTCGACCTGGCTGGAGGAAAATTACGTTCCCCTCATTCAGGATGCCTTCGCCTCCGTCACCGGCGACCGGTACACGTTCCAGCTGGTGGTCGACCCCTCTCTCCGCACCGACCAGCGCAACAGCGTCCCGGAAGAGGAGCCTGCGGACCCCCCCCGCCCCGCCGCCAGACCGGCTTCCACCTCTCAGAGTTCTCCCCAGGGATCTCCCGGATTGAATCCGCGTTACGTCTTTGAGACCTTTGTGGTGGGATCCTCCAATGATTTTGCCCATGCCGCGGCCATGGCCGTGGCCCAGCAGCCGGCCAAGGCCTACAACCCGCTCTTTTTGTATGGAGGCGTAGGCCTGGGAAAAACCCACCTGATGCAGGCCATCGGCAATTTTGCCACCACCAGCAATCCCGCCTGCCGGGTCAGTTACCTTTCCTCCGAAACCTTCGTGAATGAATACATTGATGCGCTTCAGAACGGCAAGCTGACCCAGTTCAGAAAGCGGTTCCGCAGTGTGGACATTCTGCTGATTGATGATGTGCAGTTTCTGTCCGGCAAAGAACGGCTGCAGGAGGAATTCTTCCACACCTTTAACGCCCTGTTTGACGGACATAAACAGATCGTCCTCACCTGTGACCGACCCGCCACCGAAATCCCCGGCCTCGAACGGCGGCTGGTGTCACGGTTTGAATGGGGACTGGTGACCGAAATTGACGCCCCGGAATTTGAAACCCGCATGGCCATCCTCCGCAAAAAGGCGGAGATGATGAATCTGGATATTCCCGATTCCGTGGTCCGCTTCATCGCGGAACGAATCGCTGCGAATGTCCGCCGACTGGAGGGCGCACTCGTCCGGGCCGCCTCCTTCTCCTCTCTGACCAACCGTGAACTGACCCCGGAGGCGCTGGAACGGCTGCTGCGGGACAGTCTGGATGATGAAGCACCGGCCCCCCTCACCATGGAACGCATCCAGCGCACCGTGGCAGAACATTTTGACATCCGCTTCAGTGACATTCTCAGCCGTAAACGTCCGGCCAATATCGCCCTGCCCCGTCAGATCGCGATGTACCTCTGCCGGGACCTCACCTCGCACTCCCTTCCCACCATCGGGGATGCGTTCGGCAAAAATCACGCCACAGTGCTGCATGCCTGCCGGTTAATCTCGGGCAGAGAACAATCTGATGAGGACATACGGCAGGCCCTGGAGACCATTCGGGAAACACTTTCCCGGAAAAGCCGATAGTCGGCTTTGAAGGGCGCTGATCGTAAGTCCCGGTAAAGTCGTCGGTATCCTTATCGAAATCGGAATCGCTATCGAAACATTGAGCGGAATGTCGATTACGCCTGCCCGCGCGTGGCGCGAGCCACGGCCAGAGATAACGAATCCGATATCGATAGCGGTTCAGAATGGCCACAAGTGAATCTGAATAGGGACCGTATTCTAAAGGAACGCCGCATCAACTGCGGCGAATGAAGGCAACCCCTACTCTGCAGACAAGGTTGTGAACTACTGCTGGGCCACCGGCGGAGTGTAGGAGATGAGATCCGCCAGAATATGCAGGCCTTCCTTCAGCACCAGGTCCCGGTCCGGCAGGATGGACAGCGCCTCCTCTTCGTCCTCCTCTTCATCCTCCTCCATCACCAGCATGCCTTTGTCCTGAAGCTTGTCCAACTCCCGGTCTTTCAGGTGGCGGGCCAGACGGGTCTCCCATTCCAGACTCACCTCCCGGCGTTTCATACGCTCCTCCAGCCGGTCGACTTTCTCCTGATAGACCGAAAACGTCTCATTTTCCGCCAGACGTTCCTCCGAACGGTCTGACAGATAGGCATTTACCTCCCGCAAATCGCCCGCCGGGCTGTAACGGACGGGAGCCACCCAGGACCAGGGCAGAACATTATCCAGATATTCCTCCCCCAATTCCATCACATCAGAGGGAGATCGGATGGGGATATCCGGACTGACCCCCTTCAGCTGGGTGGAGCGTCCATCCACCCGGAAAAATCCTGCGGTGGTGACTTTAAGCGATCCCAAAGACTCATCGCCCCGGTCCAGCGGCATAAGGGACTGCACCGTTCCTTTGCCATGTGTCTTTGAATCCCCCACGATGACCGCCCGGCCATAATCCTGCAGCGCGGCTGCCAGAATTTCTGAAGCAGAAGCGCTCAGCCGGTTCACCAGCACCACCAGCGGTTTCTCAAACAGCACTCCCCGTTCCGGATCCCGCATGGCGCGGACCCGCCGGCCGGACTTCACCTGCACCAGAGGACCATTGTCCACAAAAAATCCACTCATTTCCACACAGTCCCGCAGGCTGCCGCCGCCATTATTGCGCAGATCCAGCACCAGTCCCTGCACGTCCTCTGAATTCAGCTCCTCCAGAAGCTTGCGGACATCCGTGGCCGAACTTCTTGGCTCCTCTCCGTTACTCCCCCCGCTGAAATCCGCATAAAAATCCGGCAGGGCAATAATGCCAAGCTTGTAAGAGCCGTCCTCTCGCTCGAGCTCGTAAATATCAGACCGGGCCGCTTTCTCCTCCAGCTTGATCACATCCCGTACAATATCGATTTTCTCCACCATGCTGCCGGTGGCGTCGCTGGCCGGAATCACATGCAGAACCACTGTGGTGCCGATTTCCCCCCGGATCAGCCGCACCGACTTATACAGAGGCCAGTAGAGAATATCCACCGGTTCCTCCCCCTCCTGCTCCACCGCGATAATTTTATCGCCGGCCTGCAGGCGCCCGTCACTGGCGGCGGGTCCGCCTTTCATAATACGCTGAATCTTCGCAGCTCCCTCGTCGTAGGTCAGCACCGCTCCAATCCCGGTCAGCTGAAGCGTCATCTGAATGTCAAAATCCTCTTCTCTGCGCGGTGAGAGATACGAGGAGTGGATATCATACGCGCCAGTGAAGCTGCTGAGAAACATCTGTAGAATGTACTCGGAATCATGCCCATTCAGCACTTCCAGAAACTGCGCATACCGTTTACGGATCCGTTCTTCCGGAGTGAGATCTGCTTCCAGAAGTTCCTCATCCGATGATTCATCGGATTCCGCCTCCGCCTCTTCTGCTGTTTCCCCGGCCGTTTCCGGAGCTTCGTCCTGAGACTCTTCCGGGGCTGCGGCATCCTCTTTGGCCGACTCTTCAGCATCCAGCTCTCTCATTTCCCGGCCAATGAGGATCCCCAGATATTCGTTCTTCACTTTTTTGCGCCAAAGCTCATTCCAATCCGCCTCCGTCTCCGGCCAGGCGGCATCTTTTCTCCGCCACACATAGGATTCCTCCGCCTCCAGATCAAACCCCTCGTCCAACAGCGACTTGACGTAAGCCACCCGGTCGGTTGCCCTCTGTTTATACAAATGAAAGGCTTCATAGGCCAAATCGACATTCCCCTCCTGCAGATCGTCCTCCAGTCCGGCGGCTTTCTCCCTGATTTCCCGCACATCCTCGGCCAGAAAAATGGACCGGTCGTGATCAAGCGCCCGGAGAAAGTTCTGCAGGGTACGGCGGGCCACGCTCTCCGAAATAGGTTCGTGGCTCATGTGAACCTGCGGCATGGTGCGGGCCAGCAGGTTCAGAATGCGGGAGGCATTCTCCTGCGGCTCAATCCGGTCAGCCCGGACCGGCAAGAGAAAAAGAAAAAGGAAGAGGGAGCGAATGAGAAATTTCATATGATGTGCATGTGAGAAGTATTAGACAACCAGAACCCGGCACGTGTTCAAGCACACACTACGCCAGAGGTCGAAAAATACAACCTGAGCGGCGGGCACCGCATAGAACCCTCAGGCTCTGAGCCTGTGTCTGGTTACTGGGCTTCATGGCATTGGACCTTTGTACCGAACACGGCTTGAGAGGCTGTGTTACGGCACCGCCACCAGGTTCACCAGACGCCCCGTCCGGGGCACGTTGGCCTCGATGATCGTCTGGTACTGACAGGCGTCCTGATGCCTCCATCTTCGGACACGGTGATCATAGCGGGGAGCGGTTCTGCCGCATTCCGGGCAGATGCACCCTCCTTTGTGAGCCACACTCACCACCAGTTTTCCGTTTTCACGGTTCAGCTCGACCTCCTGGACAAACCATGGTTTTTAAAGGCCAAGAACCTTCGTGTAAAGGGTCCTTGGATGTACCATGCTCCCGTGTATACCATGAGAGGGGCAAGTTCAAATCCGTTTAACCGTCTCCATCAGTATCGAGTGTATCAAAATCCTGCGGAATGAGCGGATCGGTTCCCATGGTGATTTCATCACCGTCATTTAGTGCCGCCGCACCTTCTCCGATTCAGAAAGATTTTTAAAAAGATTTTTATCTGTATCAAATTCCAGATTTCGGTTGTTGGGTTCCGGGTTAAGGTAGTAAATAAAACTGACCTTTTTTTCCTGATGAGGAACAAATTCAAAGTCCCCGTGAATTTTCCCATACAATGCACTGACAATGTTTCCATCCTTGTCTTTAACGGTTCGAACCCGAAAAAAATAATTTGCATCCTCACGGACTTCGGTGCTCATGGGATTTTCAACGGTGTTGTATGCTCGTTTCGACACTACGTGTTGATAGCCCTCAAGGGGGGCTTCACGAGGCAGGTGCAATCCACTTATCGGGCCATGGCCAACGGGTGTTCGGGGTACCAATATAAATCCATCTCCTTCGTTAGATCCTTTGACAGTAAGGGTTACATCTTTAATGGTGAGAGTTTCTTTCCCATATCTCCCGACCTTTTTGATAGGGACAATTTTCTCTGGCTTCCGATTCATCTGAAATATAAAGTCAGATATTTTCCCTTCTCCATAAGGGGACACAAAATCCCCCACGAGTAAATCAAAACCAATGGACCGGTTTTCTACGGGTAGTTTCAATTTTCGAAGATGCTTTGCATACAGGGGGATCGGATTTCCGATCTTCTTGATGGCAACATCCACAGTAGGGTTCCAAGGGATCCATTTTCTATTGAAAAACCCTGTTGTTCCTGTGAAATCAATAACATGTCCTGAGGCACCATAGAATCCATCCTTTCGCACAAAAATACTGGCAGATCCTCCATTCCCTTTTCCACTTAGGGTACAAACCCCTTTTTCATCTGTTTCCTTAAAGTACCGATTGGATTTACCACCACCCCAACCTAAGCCTGGCTGTATACTGGTATGAACGCTTAAACCAACATTTGCTTTGGCAACAGGATCCCCCGTATCCGCATCTGAAACACGAACGGTTACTTTCGTTTGCTGAGAGTATCCCATTGAAAGAAAGGTAAGTCCCACGCTAATAAAAATGCTCCGCCATTGTTTCTGAATGTTCATTCTAATCCTCCATCAGTTACAAGTTGATCAAACACACCAAAATTAAAAGGGTAGGCAATATTTTTGATGTCGCTATGCCGCCAGTCATCCGTATCACGCGGCCAATCACCATCGTCATGTATCCCTCTACGAAATCCATCCATATTAATATCCTCCTGCACTACATTCCCCAATGGGTTCCTCCCTGCGGAATTTGACAGAGCAGGAATACCATCGGCCAGCAGTCGGCGGAAGATCACGGAATCCCGAATATCGGAGTTTCCATCCAGAAGAAACGTACTCCCTAACGCGGGATCATACAGTTCTGCATCATCAAAACGACCGAAGAAAGAGTTCGTTCGCAAGGCTTCGTCAGTTAGCAAGTTTGCCTGACCAGGTGTCATCCTTACATAGACAGGAAGCCCGGTCTGCGGATCATAGCCAACGATTTGGTCATATCCTGAGTTAAAGCCCCATCCACCTTCAGCATTTCCCGGACCGAGCCAAATGAGCGTGGTTCCTTTTCGTATCTCCTGATTGACCCAGGCCTGAACTCTGCCGATCCAGGGTAACTCATCTGAATACATGACCCTTTTAGGGACCTGATATTTTACCTCCCATCTTTACGTCAGGGTTTAGATTCTGATCAGGATCAAACTCAAGATTACGGTCATTTGGGGTGGGGTTGATGTAATATTTGAAAGAGATTTCTCTGCTACTCAAGTCGTAGTCAAAATCTCCATATATTTTACCGTACAGGGCCTCTTTTACTTCCCCGTTCTCATCCAGTTTTGTTCGTACTCTGAAGAAATAATTCGCATCCTGGCTCACAGTTTTACGATAGGGTTTATCAACAAAATTCTGCCAATGGTGAATGATCTGATTTTGATATTCTATTAATGGTGCAGTAAACGGAAGCATCCTTTCAGTGCTACCTGCTTTACCCACAGAAGGTTTTGCTGTAAGGATAAATCCATTTCCACTACCCGGCGATGTTATAAAAAGTTTATTATGGATTAAAGTCATTTGATTTTGCCCGTATAATCCAACTTTTTTAATAGGAACAACTTTTTCATCCTCTCGGGTAAACTGAAAAACGAAATCACTCGTTTTGCCCTTCCCATAAGGTGGCATCCAGTCACCAACCAAGAGATCATAGCCAACAGGAACCTCTTCCTTAGGTAATTTTTCTTTCACATCTTTTGCAAACAGGGGGGTGGGGTTGGCTACTTTTCGCAACTTAATTTCAATCGTGGGATTCCACGGTCGCCAGTAGCGATTGAGTAATCCGCCTTTTCCTGTAAAGTCCACACTTATTCCCCCTCCTCCATAATACTTCTCGCTTCTCATTACGGCGATTCCAACCGATCCCATATCCGTTTTTTCGCTTAAAACGATCAACCCATTTTCATCGGTAACACCTACGTCACGATTCGGGCGACCCGCTCCCCACCCCCAACCCGGTTCAATGCTCTGGTCAAAGCCTGCACTGACTTCAGCACCCTGAATTGGATCGCCCGTCTCTTCATCAATTACCTTGACCGTTACTTTCGCTGTTTGGGCGACTGTATGGAAGCTAATGAACAGCATACTGATTATAAAATAAGGTCTCACTTTCATCATTTTAGGTCTCCGGTTTCTACAAGGTTCTCAAACGCTTCATAAAGATATGGATATGCAATATTTTTAATATCACTGTGCCGCCATTCATTCTGTTCTCTTGGCCACCCCTCCATTTGAAACGTGCCGGTTTTCTTGGAATGGAGATCCTCATTGCCACCAAACGTATTATTCTCCACAGGGTTGCTTCCCACTGGATGAGACAATGAGGGTATGGCATCGGCCAGTAACTGATGAAATACCGCCGAGTCTTTCAAACTGGCATTTCCATCCAGTAAGAGATCGCTCCCCAAAGGCCCATGGAGATCGGGGTCATCAAATGATCCGAAGAAAGGTCTTTCGAGCAATTGGGCAACCGAGAGGGCATTGGCTTGATTTACGTCAAGTTGCGCATACCAACTGTTAAACCCCCAGCCCCCTTGGGCATTTCCCGGCCCTAACCAAATCAAGGTGGTTCCTTTGCGCATTTCCTGATTGACCCAAGCTTGGACTCTGCCGATCCAGGGCAACTCATCTGTACCGTTGGCCAGCACATCCTCGGTAGAGGAATAAAAGTTCCGGGCATGGTTAATTTTTCCGAAACGATTTCTCCATGTCAGATTACTCCGGCTATCCGCTTGGGGAAACAGGGTATGATACTCACTGGCCCAAAGATTGGTATTGGTATAAACTCTCCAATTTTTGTTTCGCATGTTTATGCGGTCGATTGCGGTTGCATCATAG
>CAZVCO010000041.1:0-8646 GCA_964625795.1 uncultured Verrucomicrobiota bacterium
CAATCTCCCGTGCGGTGCAGGCCAGATCAAAACACTTCCGGGTGAGTTCCGAGGAAACCAGCGGCTGCAGTTTCATACACCATTTGAACAGATCCATATTCACATGCAGACAGCCGGGCTGCTCATGCGCCACCCGGTTTCCCTCGGAGAGATCCGTGGCGTTCAGGGGACGCGCGCTCTGACTGAAAAACCGGAAGGCATCGTAGTGGGTGCACTGCAGCGGGAACCGCTCGACCAGTTCCCGGGTTTCCCGATGGCTCAGCCGCAGGGGGAGCTGGTCATGCCGGATGTCCTTTTCCTCGTAAACCATCGCCCATTCATGCAATCCGAGACAGGAAAAAACCGGAGGTCTGGAATCGATGGACTCCAGCAGGTTCCGAATCCAGCGGATCCCGGAGGCCCGCCGGGCGAGAAGGACCTCCGCATCCACACTCCTGCCGTCTCTGCTCTCCCGATAGCCGTCCGACTCCGGAAACTCCTCGGCGGAAGCCGCCTCCAGGATGCGTCCGGCACCGGGCTGCCACTTGAGCAGACGGCTTCCGCGCAGACTGTAATATTCCCAAATAAAATCCTCGATTGGATGCTTCAACCCGCGGCTGCGTCGGTACCGCCTTCGCTCCACGAAGGGGGTGACCTGCTCCAGATAGACACGGCGTTCCTGCTGCCACTGTGCGGCGGGGATCACTTCAGTTGAAACGTCAGGCGTCATGTGGTGCGAAGGGGTCAGTGGCAATAGAGAAGCGTTCAGGATGGTGATACCCCGGTTCTTCCGGTTTCTCAACCCTGGAAACCGTCACAGGGCCTCGGCGATCATCCGGTTCATTTTTTCCGCCGCCTCCGCCCAGGTATAGCGGCGGATCACCAGTTCGCGGGCGCGCTGTCCCATCACCGGCAGTGAGCTGCGGTCGCTGAGCGCCTCATGAAGCTGATCCGCCAGGGTCCCGGCATCGGTGGACACCTCTATTCCGCCGCCCGCATGAATGAGTTCAGGGAATCCGCATTCGCGGGACAGCAGGCAGGGAGCCCCGGCCAGGGCCGCCTCCAGCAGGGTCAGGCTGAACCCTTCCGCGCGGCTGGGAAGACAGCACAGCAGACAGCGATGAAGGGCATCCCATTTGTTTTGTCCGGTTAACTGCCCGGGCAGGTGCACCCGCGGCTCCAGCCCGAAGGCCTCTGCTTTGTGGACGAGACGGTCCCTCTCACCGTAATCCGGTCCGGCCAGGACCAGATGAAGATCCGGATGGTCGCCGGCGATGCGCCCAAAGGCATCGAGCAGCGCCTCCGGATTTTTCTGTTTCGCCAGCCGTCCCAGAAAGAGCAGGAAGGGTGCATCGGGAAGCGCCTCAACCGGCTGCTTGGAATCCCCGGGATCCACGTCAAGAGAAATCCCATTGGGGATGACCTGAAGTCGGCCCGAGGCTCCATCAACCGCCTCCCAGTCTGCTGCTTCGGAAGCGGTGAGCATCTGCAGGCGGCGGGCGGAGGCCCAGAGGGAGTCGAGTCCGAAGCCCTTCCGCAGAAGCGTTTTGGTCCATCGGTGGTGCTGCTGATGCCAGGGGTGAAGCATGGAATGGGGGGTGATCCCGTACGGCACCCCCCTGGCCCGGGCCCAACGCATGGAGGCCTGCAACACCGGTTCCCAAAGTCCATGGACCTGCAACCAGTCCACCGGAGTCTCCTCCAGAGCCCTCTTCAGCCCTGGCGAGGGAAACGGCAGCCGGGTGACGGGCAGAGGCCGGAGAGTGACGCACTCCGCAAGAGGCGGACCGGCCGAAAGCTCCTGCAGGTGCTCCGGCTCCGGAAGCGGACCGGGCGCCGCGAGCGTTACTGCATGTCCGGAACGGGCCTGGGCAGAGGCGATTCCGGCCACTGCCCGGGGCAGTCCGCCCATGCGGATATCCAGAGATCCCACCAGATGAACAATGTTCATTTGTTTCATTCGGAGGACCCCCGGCAAGAGCTAGGCCCAGTTGCGGTCACTTACCGGGGCCGAGGACTTCCCGGAATACCTCATTGGCGGTTTGAACAAAGTCATAGGAACGGCGCCCTCTTTCGGAGCGGACATCCCAGTTCAGAGACCAGGTCATCACTCCTTTCAGTTCAGGATGACCACGGCGGCTGCGCATTTGGTAGTTGGAATCGTACAGAGTCTGTCCGGTGAGCAGCCGGATCATGGCCGCCCGGAAGGCCTGGTTGGACAGAGTGCCGGCCCCCATCGGCGCCGGCATGCTGGGTAGCCCCACCACCACTTTTTCCGCCGGGAATCCCGGGAAGAAGGCCTCCGGATCATTTCCAACCGGGAATCCCAGAATCATCATTTCCGTCAGGGCCACCACGAAATCGGCAGTTCCCTTTTCCACAATCAGACTGGGGGGAGCCGCCGGATCCCCGGTGTATACAAACATGCTTCCGGAATTGTACAACTGGACATGCACCAGATCGAGGCGGTCACGCAGATGATAAAGGATGGGCAAATATCCACCGAAGTTCCCGCCGTATTTCGCATAGCCGCCGAACACGTAGACCGTCTCCGGAGCGGCGGAGAGAATCAGCCGCTGACGGAAATGGTTGTCCACCTTTTCGATGGCCTGAATCAAATGCCGGATTTTGGGCGTGGTGGGATTTTTGAAATCGGTGTCCCCGGGATCCAGAATGGTGGAGGGGCCCTCAAAATTAATATCGATGCCGTCAACCCCATAGAAGTTCACCAGCCGGATCAGTGAGGAGGCGAACTCGTCCCGGTCTTTTTTGGTATGCAGTTCAATGGGGTGATTCCCCCCGCCCACAGAAAGCAGCACATCAATGCCCCGCCGCTGCAGTGCGCGGATCTCGGCTCTGATTTTCGAGTCGGATTGCTCCACGTGGGGAAACACCAGCCGTTTGGAGGCGGCGGTATCGGGAAACGCAAAGGCCAGGTTCACCTGGTTCACATACGGGGGAACCTCCGAAAGCGGAAAATACCCCACCTGCCGGCTGTTCCAGCTATGCCAGTAGCCGATGACTTTGCGGCCATCGAGCTCAAAGGTTTTACCGGTGTCCGGGGTAATGCAGGAAGAAAGGAAAACGGCGAGAATGAGAAGAAGTGATTTCATCGGGAAGAACATGAAAAAATCAAATCATGCATATCCCGGCCTGTCCGGGCAAGCTTTGAGCGTAAGATTACGCCGGTTCCCGGAAAGAGCGCGACAAAAGAGTCATTCCGCCCCGAAAGTTCTCTGTGGGGTCAGCTTTTGGTTGACCTTTGTACTCCACTCCGATTGGCAGACGATACTGCAACCGTTCCTCATCGACCACTTTACTGTATGAAAAAAACATTCGTTCTCGATACCAACGTCATCCTTCACGACAGCAGCTGCATCGACCAGTTTGAAGAACATGACATCGCCCTGCCTATCACGGTATTAGAGGAACTGGATAATTTCAAAAAAGGGAATGAGTCCATCAACTTCCACGCCCGCGAGTTTGTCCGGCGCCTGGATTCCATGAGCGGGGAGGAGCTGTTTGAAAACGGTATCCCTATGGCGGAGGGACGCGGAAATTTCCGCATCGTGGTGGAACAGACCCCCCATCCGGATCTGGAGGGAGTGTTTGACCCAAGAAAACCCGATCATCAAATCCTCAACGCCGCCCTGCAGTTGAAAGGGAAATCGGAGGATCACCAGGTCATTCTGGTCAGCAAAGACGTCAACCTCCGCATGAAGGGGAAATCCGTGGGGCTGCGGACGCAGGATTACCGCAATGATCAGGTGGCCGACATTAAAACGCTCTACACCGGAAAACGGGTTCTCACCGACGTGCCCGAGGAAATTGTGGAGGCCATGTATCAGGTGCCGTTTGAGGTGTCGGCCGACGAGTTGGAGGTGGATCCGCCACTGATGGCCCACGAGCATCTCATCCTGAAAAACCATCGCAAAAGCGCGCTGGCCACCTATGACCCCCACACCCATACTCTCAAACGGGTCGATAAGCGGACCATCTTCGGAATCACTCCCCGCAACGCCGAACAGGTCTTCGCCCTCTCCGCGCTGCTCAACGACGACATTCCGCTGGTCAGCATCTCAGGTAAAGCGGGCACGGGAAAAACCCTGCTGGCCCTGGCCGCCGCACTGGAAAACCGCCGCCGCTACCGGCAGATTTTCATGGCCCGACCCGTGGTGCCCCTGAGCAACAAAGACATCGGCTATCTGCCGGGCGAAATCAAAGCCAAGCTCGATCCCTACATGCAGCCCATGTACGACAACCTCTCGGTCATTCAGAATCAGCACGGCAGCGAACCGGAGGGTCAGTCCGAGCAGATCCGAAAAATGCTGGAGGACGAAAAACTGGTGATCTCCGCCCTCAGTTATATCCGGGGACGCAGCCTGAACCGGATTTACTTTATTGTGGACGAGGCGCAGAATCTCACCCCTCATGAGGTGAAAACCATCATCACCCGGGCCGGCGAGGGCACCAAAATCGTGCTCACCGGCGATATCTTCCAGATCGACCATCCCTACCTGGACACCCAATCCAACGGCCTGACCTATCTGATCGAGCGCATGCGGGGTCAGGGGCTGTACGCGCACATCACCCTTGAGCATGGTGAGAGGTCGGATCTCTCCGAACTAGCCAGTGATTTGTTGTGAGAGGTCAGAGGTCAGAGGCTTGTGCGCCGGAGGCGCATCAGAGGTTAGAGGTCTTTAAAACGTGTTTTAAACAGGATATGAATAAAATTTTAATGATGAGAATGGCGTTTTTCCAGTAGCACCTGACTTCTGATGCGCCTCCGGCGCACAAGCCTCTGCACTCTGACCTCTATCACCCCCCCTTCAGCATGCCTTCCACCGACCGCACACCTCGCACGACCACCCCCCCACTCGCAGTAATCCTCGTCAGCGGCGGACTGGACAGCTGTGTCACTGCGGCCATCGCGGCCCGGGACCATGATCTTGCGTTTCTGCATCTGAATTATGGTCAGCGGACCGAGGCCCGGGAAAAACAGGCCTTTCTGGATCTGGCCGAAGCGTTTCAGGTGAAGGAAACGCTGAATGTGGACGTCAGCCATCTGGCCCGGATCGGGGGCAGCAGCCTGACCGACCCCTCCATGGAAGTGACGGCAGCCGATCTCGACAACAAACAGATTCCCACCAGCTATGTCCCCTTCCGCAATGCCAACATTCTGGCGGTGGCCGTCAGCTGGGCCGAAGTCCTGGGAGCATCCAGCCTGTTTATCGGGGCCGTAGCCGAAGACAGTTCCGGTTATCCGGACTGTCGCCCGGAGTTTTTTGAGGCCTTTAACCGGGTAATCGAAACCGGCACCAAACCGGAGACCCGCATTCAGATTCAGACGCCCATCATCGCTCTTTCCAAAAAAGAAATTATTCTCAAAGGGACCGAGCTGAACGCGCCTCTGGAGAAAACCTGGTCCTGTTATCAGTCGGAAGAAACCGCCTGTGGGAACTGTGACAGCTGTGCCCTGCGGCTCCGGGGGTTCGAGCAGGCCGGTCTGAAGGACCCCATTCCCTATCAAACCTCCTCCACCTGATGTTTCCCGCGCTGTGAACCCCGACCATCCCCTGCTTCATGACGTTGTCTCCAAAACCGGACTGACCCCGGCTCAGGTATCCGGTGCGCTGGGCCTGGTGCTGACCAAACTGGAGGAAGTCCTCCCTCAGGAGGATGTTCAGACGGTGCGGCAGACCATTCCGGATGCCGGAAAGCTGATGGCCCTCGCTCCCAAAGCCCGGAAAGGACTTCTGGGAAAACTGGCCGGGTCGGTGGGCGGCGACCGGGCCCGGCTGCTGATGGAGCTCTCCCAGGGCCTTTCCAGACTGGGCATCCCCACGTCCCAGCACCGTACCCTTGCCGACGCGCTGACCGCCTCGGTCGAGCAGCACTACCCGCAACTGCGGCCGGTGTTTGAACGCGTCACGGGCCCGTCATCCACCGCATCTGAGAAATAAAAACGACTTTTTATTGAAGTGAAACTCCGGCCAGCTATGTGATGAGGAGAAGTTACGCAATTTCATGATTCGTTTCATTTTCGCATTAGTTTTAGGGCTGCTGGGCTCCACATTTGTCTGGATTGCAGCACCACTCAATCGGTACTACCTGAACAACGGGTTGGTATCCGATTCCTATTTCCCGGAGATCGCGGTCCTGGTGATGCTGTTTCTGATTCTGGTTGTGAACCCGCTTCTGAAACTGTTTTCCCGTAAAAATCTGTTCATCGACCGCCGTCAGCTTGCCCTGATTTTCGCCATGCTGCTGCTGGCCTGCACCATCCCAACCCAGGGGTTGTTACGGGCCTTTCCGTACTCTTTGGCTAAAACCACCCAGACATCGGCCCGCTCGGCACAACTGGCCGAACTCCATCAGGAGATGGACCTTCCCCCCTCTCTGTTCCCGGATCGGATCTCCTACGGGGAGGAGACACCAAACGCCACACACATGCTGGAACGGCTGCCGGAGGGCGCATCCATTCCCTGGAGCGACTGGGTTCCGCCCCTGCTGAGCTGGGGCGCACTGTTTGTGGCGGCCTGGTTGCTGATGATCGGGTTGGGAATGATTGTCTACCCGCAGTGGCGGGACAATGAACGGCTCCCCTTTCCCATTCTCCATCTGGAACAGGGACTGATCGGGGACATTACCGCGGAAAAACGTATTCCCGCAATTTTCAAAGACAAACTCTTCTGGTGTGGAGACGGTCTGGTTCTCTTTATCTATGGCCTGCGGGGGCTGAATGCCCTGACGGACAATGCCTGGCCCTCTTTCCCGCTTGGCTGGAATTTATCGGATGCGTTGTCAGAGGAACCCTGGCGCCACCTGCCCGGCCGGGTCAAACACGTAGGTAAATTGTATTTTATGCTGATCGGCATCACCTATTTCATGCCGAACCGGGTCAGTTTCTCCATCTGGTTCACCACCCTGGCCTATGGGGTCTTTCAGATGCTGAATACGACGTATGCTCCCCCCTTTGACAGCGCGATGGTCTCCAATCACCGCCACGGCGCCAATCTGGCCATCGGCTTCATGGTGCTGTACACCGGCCGCCATCACTGGCTGAAGGTCGCCCGCAGTATGGTGAATCCCGTTCTCAATGACGAGGACAGTCGGAACCGCCGGGCCGGCTGGCTGTTCACCATCGGCTGGACCGCCATGATGGCCTGGCTGATGTGGGTCGGAATCTCCCCCCTCTGGGCCCTGGCGCTGGTGTTTATCTGCTTTATCTGCTGCCTGGTGATCGCCCGTATTGTGGCGGAGACCGGACTTCCATTCGTCCGCATCACCGCGATACAGCCCAGCTGGCTGGTCGGCATCTTTCCGGGAGGAATGATCACGGCACCCCTTATTTACATTGCAGGCTTTCTCACCATGATCTTCACCATGGCATCCCGGATCAGCCCGGCCGCCATGATGCCGCATGCCATGGGCATGGATACGGAGGGAACTGCGGCTCAGCAGCGTCGCCTCCCCTCCATTCTGATTCCACTGATGATCATCGGACTGCTGATCGCCGGAGCGACCCATCTTTCCTTCAGCTATACTCATTTTGGCTCTATTGACGGGAGAGAACTGACCTCCGACCATTGGGGCGTCAATCTGTTAAACGGAGCAGAAAGCAAAATGCTGGCCTGGAGCCGGGATGCTCATCAAGCCATCACCCCCAAGGCCGTAGGCCAGGTGGTCACCGGCGGCGTCATGGCCGTGGGCCTCGCCCTGGCCTGCCTCTCCTCCGCCGCCTGGCCGCTGCATCCTATCGGCCTGTTGATGGTGGGCGGTTTTTACGCTCAAATCGGTTGGGCCAGTGTCTTTGTAGGCTGGTGCCTCAAAATGCTGGTGCTTCGCTATGGTGGAGCGGGCGTCTATAAAAAGCTCCGCAACCTCTTTATCGGGCTTATCCTGGGGGAACTCTTCGCAGCCGTGATGTGGACCTCGATTCCGGTGATTCTGATCCTGCTGGGAGCCGATCCCGCTCAAATCGGACGGACAGGTATTCTGCCCCCCTGATGTTGAATCCGACCATGCGTACCTTTCACCTAATCTCACTAGCGTTACTGTCTGTTCCGCTGAGCCTTCTTACAGCGGAGGCCCCATTTCTGACCTCGGTGCGGCAGGATACCGAGTCTCTGTCGGCCGCCCCCTCCCGTATGACGGGGACCCCCGGACATGCCAGGGCCTCCGAGTGGCTCCGGGACGAACTTGCGGCTCTGAACGGCGTTCAGGTCTGGACCCATGAATTCCCGGTCTGGATGCCAACCGTGGAGCGCTCCACGCTTTCTATCGATTCCGGACCCGGCGCCGGCACTCATGCGGTCTACCCGCTGTGGCCCGATCTGGTGCGCCTCAACACCACCGGCCCCGATGGGATTCAGGGCCGTATTGTTTACGTGGGAGACGGCTCCATGGCCAATATCCCGGCCCGCAGTCTCGAGGGCAACATTGCCGCCATGGAGATGTCGGCCTACCGCAACTGGAAAAATCCTTTCGCCATGAACGCGGCCGCCGTGCTCCTGCTGGGCTCCCCGGACGATCAGCAGCAGGCCCCCGCGGCCCAGGCCCTGTATCATCCCCGCTATTACCTTCCGGACGGAGATCTGGCCGACGCTATCCGGAACGGAGCATCCGCGGAAGCCACCGTTCACTGCGATATGTCCTGGCAACGGG
>CAZVCO010000041.1:8656-17801 GCA_964625795.1 uncultured Verrucomicrobiota bacterium
CCGCAACGGACGCCATGAGCCTGGTGATGGATCAGGCCCCCGGAGCCGATAACGCCGTAGACACTGCTTTTCTGCTCAATCTGGCCCGCGAAACCGCCGCGAATCCTCCCCGGCGCCCGGTCCTTTTTGCCTTCGTCGATGCCAATGCGATGAATCAGCTGGGGATGCGGCAGTTTCTCACCATGCTGAGTGTGACCGAATCGAATCCCACCCGCAGAGAATACTTGGAGGTTGACCGCGATCAGCTGGAGGACTACCGGGAACAGGTCGAACAGATCCAGCGTATCGGTTCCGGCCGGGAGGCCCTGGTACAGATCCATAACAAACGGGAATTCCGCGATCTGCAACGCGCCTTCAAGGATGTCCTCAGTCCGGAGCTGCTGGGGATCAAAGAGGAGAGCGCCAACCTTCGGCTGGATAGATTCGCGGCGGAAAAGAAGGTTTCCGAAGCCGGGAATCGTCTCGAGGAAGCAGAGAAACAGCTTGTGGAGGCGGACAACGGAGCCACGGCAGAACACGTAAGGAAATTAAAGGATGACGTGGAGCGCTTGACGCGTGTTCTTGAACAGTCCCGGGAGGAGGCCAACGCGGAAATCGCACAGATCACTCCGGTATTGGAGAAGAATCAGGCCCGGACCGCATTTCTGAACCGGATGCTGGTTCAGGTACTCACCGATGAACCGGTAACCGATGACGTTCTGCCGGAGGCCATCCAGACGCTGAGGAAGGCCGAGGAGCGGATCATGGATCAGGCCGCTGCCCAGCAGGAACGGATTGAGGTCTTTGCCCCCACGGATGCCATTCGGAATGACATTCTGCAGGCCATAAACAAGGAAGCGGGCCAGCCCCCGGTCGAATTTGTGGTCGGTGTGGATCTTTCGGACGGCGGATTCACAGTGGGCCCAGGCCTGTACGGGGCACATCTGCAGCACAACGCCACCCTTTCCGCCCGGGAATTTACCACCTGGCTGAAACGGGAACTGCGGGATCCTGAAAGTGCCCTGACCAACGGGTCGACCGTACGTCTGCTGGACACCGCCCTCAACCATTCCGCGGTGAGGGGAACAGAGGACCCCACCGGGTTCAACGTCGGCAACACCCCTTTGCTGACCTCCCCGGCCGCCAGCTTCAAGATTCCGGCCGTGACCTGGAAAACCCTGAGCGGCCTCCGCCGGAAAGTCGACACCCCCCAGGACCGGGCAGACCGTCTCGACTGGGAGCGCCTGAACCCGCAGGTGCTTGCTTCCCGGGCTGTCCTGACGCACATGCTTTCCGATGAGGCCTTTACTCCCGAAAACACCTCGTTTACCCGGGGCAATCCTGAATGGCGCCGACCATGGGGATCCGTGGTGCGGGAATCGGTTTCCGAGACGGTCCCCCGCACCCCCATGCCGGGGTTCCTGGTCACCCTGGTGCCCCGGGCCGCCTTGAATGGAACCCTGGTGAATGCACCGGGCATCCGGCGGTATGAGCTCGCCGTCACCCGCAGGGATGGTGGATTCACCTTTTTCCCCATGGCGGGCGGATTCAGTTGGCAGCACGCCATGAACTTGAATGAGGTCTATGCCTTCAATCTGGATGAGCACGGGCGCATTACCCATGGACGCGCGGATAACACCAGCGCCATTCAGGGCACACTGGCTTCCGGTTTTGATCTCAATGCCGGCACGAACGCCAGTCCCGCCCGTCTTCTGGCTTTCGAATCCAATGAGCTGAACGGCCCCGAATTTTTTGATCCCCGTTTTCTCGAACCCCTCTCCTCCTATACGCTGATCGATCCCATGACCGGGGGACGCCCCAAACGGGGTCAGTTCACGGTGATTGAAGGTCAGATGTGGGGGCTGCTGATGCCGGAAACCCGCTGGCAGTTGATCCTGCGGGCGGGCACGGCAAAAAACCGGATGATCCTCATGAATCTGGATCCGGAACTGGCCACCAACCTGGAAATGAAACCCCAGCAGGCCATGCGCACCGGCTTTTCCATGCAGGAACCTCTTCCCTCCACGCCGGCCCATGTATCGGCCCGTGATTTTCACACCATTGATTCCTGGAGGCTGAACACCTTTCAGCAGGCCGGTCTTTCGAGCGATATTCTCAGCGAAATGCACGCCGAAACCTCGGAATTGCTGGCCCAGGCGGATGCCGCCATAGCGGCGTATGACGGGGGCAGAGCCCAACGCTTCGCCATCAAGGCGCTGGCCAATGAACTGCGGGTGTATGAAGCCCTGCTGGCCACCGGGATGGATGTCACCCGGGGGGCGATTTTCCTTATGATCCTGATCGTTCCTTTTGCTGTCGCCATGGAGCGGCTGCTCTTCGCCTGCGTGAAAATTGTGAACCGGATCAGCGTCAGTTTCGGAATTTTCGCCCTGATGTCGCTGATCCTCTGGAGCTTCCATCCTGCCTTCCGCATTACCAATCAGCCGCTGATTATTCTCATGGCCTTCGCCGTGCTGCTGCTGAGCCTGTTTGTTATCCATCTGATTTTCAGTAAATTCGAGGCGGATCTGGAGGAGATGCGAAGCGGACAGGCGGAACGCGGAGGAGCCCAGACCAGCCGGGGCGGGGTAATTGGCAGTGCCGTCTGGCTGGGCATCGCCAATATGCGGAAAAGGAAACTCCGCACCTTCCTGACCGCCATCACCATCGTGCTCATCACCTTCGCGCTGCTCTGCTTCTCCTCCTCCACCACTTATCAGAACAAGCGGGACTTCACGGTGTCGGACACCCCGCCCCCCTACGCAGGACTGCTGGTGAAACAGGCGGGTATGGCCCCTTTCCATCCGAGAGCATTGCCCAATGTGGAGGCTCTGGCTGAAGATCATGACGTCGTGCCCCGCTACTGGTGGACTTCCACCCAGCCCACCTGGAACCTGCACGTCCGCAATGCGGCCTCCGGTCGACAGGCCTCCTTCAAAGCCGCACTGGGGCTTTCGCCCCGGGAGTCACTTCTCACCGCACCGCAGGAGATTATGGACGGCTGGGACCGGTTCGCCCAGGGCGGTGCCTGCTTCCTGAGTCAGGCTCAGGCGGAAGAGCTCAATCTCGTCCCGGGTGACCGGGTCGGCGTGGGTGGACAGGAACTGATCCTGGCCGGCACCTTTGATCCCTCCACCATTGAAACCGCCCTCACCATGCTGGACGGGCAATCCCTGCTCCCCTTCGATTTCTCCATCGAATCCGATTCGGACGGCGGCGTCATCGAAACCTCCGAACCTCTGGATGCGGCCGCTCTGGAGGCGGATCTGGATAAACCCGGGGTGGCACCGGATTCGTTGATCATTCTCCCCGCCGATCTGGTCCGCGATCTGGGCGGTGATCTCCGCAGCATGGGCATCCCCACCCGCAGTCATGGCGACACCGCCGACCTGGTGGCCTCCCTTTCCAACGTACTGGCCTTCCCGCTGTATTACGGCACCGCCAACGGGACCAACGTCATCGCAGCCACCCCGCTGATTCCCAAAGTGCCCCGGAATCTGGTCACTCCCCTCATTCTGGCCGCTCTGATTATTTTCAACACCATGCTGAACTCGGTGGCCGAGCGGAAAAAAGAAATCCACATCTACACCAGCCTCGGCCTGGCCCCTGTGCACGTCGGTATGCTCTTCCTCTCCGAGGCGGTCACCTACGGCCTGATGGGCTCTGTATTCGGGTACGTGGCCGGCCAGGGTCTGGCGGCCATCCTCACCGGTTTCGATCTCATGGGCGGCATCACCCTCAATTATTCCGGGTCCAGCGTGATTATGACCATGAGTCTGGTCATCGGCGTGGTCGTCCTCTCCTCCCTGGTCCCCGCCATCATGGCCGGAAAACTGGCCTCCCCCAGTGACGACATGAAATGGACTGTACCGGATCCGGTGGACGGAGTCATCCGGGATCAGCTCCCCTTCACCATTCACCGCGAGGCCGCGCCCGGACTCACCGCCTTTATTCATGATTATATGGTGGCCCATGAGGAGGGCACCATCGGTCATTTTGCCTCGGCGGACAATGAACTGATCGGCCCCGAAGGCGACACGGTGGCCGGACTGAAAGGAACCGTGTGGCTGGCACCTTATGATTTGGGTGTGCGACAGGAATTCTGTATTCGCATCCTGCCGGATGAAGAGGGAGAGGAAGTCTGCCGGATCGTGATTGAACTCACTCACGCCGCCGGACAGATGAACACCTGGTGGAAACAGAACCGCACCTTCCTCGGAGATCTTCGCAAGCAGCTGCTGGGATGGCGGAAAGTCACCCCGGAGCGGATTCTGGAGTATATCGACGAGTTCGAACTTAAATTGCAACAAGAACCAACCTGACCCCGGCATGAAAGAAGATAAAGAGTTTCAAGAATTCCGGGACCTGATGAGGCGTCCCGAAAGCTTTGAGGACGGCTTCAATATGGGCACCGTTCTCATGGGGCTCTTTGTTGGACTCATAATGGCGCCGGCCTCGGTGTACATGAACCTGGTGGCAGGTCTGCACATGAACACTGCCGCCCAGTGGGTGACGGTGTTGCTCTACGTGGAAATCGCCCGACGCGCCTTTAAAAAGCTCAAAAAACCGGAGATTTTCGTGCTGTTCTACATGTGCGGTGCCGCCATGGCCGCCGGGGGACAGGGCTGGTTGTGGCGACAGTTTATCGCCCAGAGTGAGGAACTTCGGAAAATGGGGCTGCTGGAGTACATCCCCGAATGGTACGCCCCCACCAATCCGGAAATTCTGGCCACCCGGAGCTTCTTTATGGTGGAATGGCTCTGGCCACTGGGCATCGGCGCCCTCACCCTGCTGCTGTCGCGGGTGGACCACTTTGGCCTGGGATATCTGCTCTACCGCCTCACCGCCGACGTGGAGGAACTCCCCTTCCCTATGGCCCCGGTCGGGGCGGCCGGCATGACGGCTTTGGCCGATGCATCGGAAGACAAGGAGACCTGGCGCTACCGGGTTTTTGCCATGGGAGCAGCCATCGGTATTGCCTTTGGCGCTCTTTATATAGGATTACCCGCCATTACCGGGGCCATTTTTGCCGAGCCCATACGGCTCATTCCCATCCCCTTTGTCGATCTGACCGGCTACACCCAGGAAAGTATTGAGGCCATGCCTATCATGATCAGCTTCGACCTGGGCCTGGTGGTCACCGGTATGGTCATGCCGTTTATGGCGGTGCTGGGCTCCCTCTTCGGGGTGCTCTTCACTATGGTGTTCAACCCGATTCTGTACAATCAGGGGGTCCTCAGTGGATGGGAGCCGGGCCTCTCCGCCATTGAAACCGTCCGCTCCAACGTCTTCGACTTTTATTTCAGTTTCCATCTCGGACTCATGATCGCGGTGGCGCTCATCGGATTCCTCCACATGTGGCGGAATTTCAAAAAGAAACGGAAAGAGATGGACGAGATGGGCCGGACGAAAATCGACTGGAGCAAGCTGTTCGAGCCTCCCGAAGGCCGGGGTGATATCCCCATCTGGGTGGGCCTGCTGATCTATCTGACCTCCACCTCCATTTACATCGGGGCCACCTGGTTTCTGGTGAACAAATTTTCGGGTCCGTTGACCCATGGTGCCTTTCCGCTGTGGCTGCTGATCTTTTACGGCTTTGTCTACACCCCCATCATGGCGTATATCTCCGCCAGGATGGAGGGAATTGTGGGGAGGCAGTTCACCCTGCCCTTTGTGAAAGAGGCCACCTTCATTCTCTCCGGGTACAAAGGCGCGGCCATCTGGTTTGCGCCCATCCCCATGTACAACTACGCCAACCAGGTGGAGCAGTTCCGGGAAATGGAACTCACCGGCACCAAATTCACCTCCCTGATGAAGGCGGAGGCCCTTACCTATCCGCTCATGGTGATCGGCACCCTGATTTTCGCCCAGTTTATCTGGCAGATGGGCGAGGTGCCCAGCGACATGTTCCCCTACGCCAACGAATTCTGGGAACTCAACGCCTATAATCAGGGACTGGTCTATTCCTCCACCCTTCCCGACGCTGGAGTCAGCCCGTTCCGGGAGGCCTTCCGTCCGGAATATCTCGGCGCCGGTCTGGGGCTGGCCATGGCCCTGTATGGCGTCCTGGTGCATTTCAATCTTCCCGTATTCCTGGTCTACGGCATGATCCGCGGACTCGATCAATCCCTCCCCCACGCCATTCTCCCCACCGTGATCGGCGCCCTGATCGGCCGCTTCGGCTGTCGGAAATGGTTCGGAGACAAATGGCCGCAATACCGCATTGTCTTCGCGGCGGGATTCGGTGCCGGCATGGGTCTCGCCACCATGTTTGCCCTGGGCGTGGTCTTTATGACCAAAAGCGCGAATATCCTCCCCATTTAACCCTGCAGAACTCCCTTGGTACGCAATAAACCCCAACCGAATCCAGACAAGCCCGAGGTCTCCCGTGAGACCCGCCTGCTGGCCTGGGCGGGTTGGCAACTGCAGGTTCCTGCCAACTGGCATCCGGTGAAAATGGAAGGCACGTTCATCAAGGGCAGCATGTTTATCGGCGACGATGTCAGCCCCTATCTCATGCTGCGCTGGTGGCGCCCTCTACTGGAGGGACAGAAGGAATTCGACATCGATTCCTGGCTGGAAAGCCGCTTCAAAAAGCTGCACGCCCTGCCCCAGCCTTATCCCCCCGCCCCGGCCGGTCTCGACCGTACCGCCTGGGTGGAGGGGCTGCAGACTAAAAAACAGAAAAGCCGCACAATCTGGTACGGATATCAGGCCTCGGCCGAAATCGTGATCGAGGTGCTCATGACCTCGCTCACCCCACCCGACATCCAGACCACCATCATCACGGAGCTGATCCCCAGCCTGAAGCTCAGCCCCAAGGGAGACCCCATCCCCTGGTCGCTGTTTACCACCAGTTTCATCTCGCCGCCCGGGTTTATTCTCGATGCCCATCATCTCTATTCCGGCGATGTCGCCCTGCGCCTGGTGAACGGCCGCGAATCGCTCATCCTCCGCATGGTCTATCCGGCCGGACTCGCCCTCTCCCGGCGCAAGCTCAGCGACTGGCTGGACGAGTCCCCTTTTCTGGAGCGACGGAAAAACCGGGACCTCCTGCAACAGGACTGGCGCTGCGGCCGGAATCAACTCAAAGGAGTCGTCCGCACCGGCCGCAAACGCCTGCCCTTCCCGCTGGGGTTTGTCCGACCGCAATACAACACCACCATTGCGGCGGTGGATGAACAACTGGACAGACTGATGGTGGCCGACCACCGGAGTCCGGATCCGAAAGATCTCGCCATCACCGCACGGGCCGTGGAACACATGAACTGGGATACCGGATCATGAAGCGCAATCCCCGTAATTTCGACCTCAGCCGCAAACAGGCCATGCACGCAGAGCCGGTTGCATTTCCTCCGGTGCGCACCGAACACAAAGACGGCAAATTCTTTGTCACAGTGGAATTTGTCCGACCCCGCTGGCAGCGGGCGCTCGGGGCCGATAAGACCTGCGAACGCACCTTCGGGCTGGATGCCTATGGACAGGAGGTGTACAACGCCTGTGACGGCGAGACGTCGGTCAACAGCATCGTGCAGTATTTTGCCAGCAAACATCATATCGACCGGGCGGAAGCCGAACAGAATGTCACCACCTTTCTGAAAACCCTGATCGGCAAAGGTCTGATCGGCATTCCGCTGAGCGACTTCAGAGAACCCCAGACGGAGGCAAGCTGAATGAATGAGCGACAGCCCAATGTCGGCGAAGAGGAAATTCAACCCCTCTCCCTTCACAAAATCACCCGTATTGCCATCCGGGGGATCAAGGTGCGCATTTGGCGTTCGCTCTTGGTGGTGAGCGGGATCGTTCTGGCCATGGCGTTTCTGAGTTACATTCTCTGCAGCGATGCCTTTGCCCGCAATGTCATGGAACACGGATCGGACAAACTGATCGCTCAACTCACAGCGGAGGGGCTGATCAATACGGAATCCGCGGCCGACCAGCGGATACAGACCTACTGGGTGGCGGGGCTGGCTCTGCTGATCAGCCTGGCCGGGATTATGAACGCCATGCTTATGAGCGTGACCGAGCGCTTCCGGGAAATCGGCACCATGAAATGCCTCGGCGCCCTGACCAGTTTTGTCATGAAACTCTTTCTGCTGGAAAGCCTGTTTGCCGGCGTGCTGGGCACCACCCTGGGTCTGATCATCGGCTTTGGCCTGGCCTATATCGAGGGATTCGTCACTTACGGGAACGAGGTCGGAGCGCTTTTCCCGGTCGGCAGTCTGTTGCTCAGCATCCTCTTCTGCTTTTTCACCGGGTTGGTTCTCACCCTGCTGGGCGCCATCTATCCGGCCCGTATGGCCGCGAAAATGTCCCCGGTTATGGCCTTAAGGAGCGAAATGTGAATCCGGAACAGGACACCCATCCCGAAGCCTTTAACGCGGAATCTGAACGCGCGGAGGTCGATAAAACCCTGCTGGACAAAGATCCAGCCCAGCGGATCCGTAAACTGGCGGCTCCCTATGTGGTGAGGGCCAAGGGTCTCAAAAAAACCTATCAGATGGGTGAGGAGACCGTGCACGCCCTCAACGGGGTCGATTTCAAGGTGAAGCGGGGCGAATACATCTCCATTATGGGCCCCTCCGGCAGTGGCAAAAGCACCCTGTTCAACATGATCGGCGGACTGGATAAGCCCAATTCCGGCCGTATTTTTATCGACGATGTGGACATCGCCAGTCTGGACACCATCGAGCTGGCCTGGCTTCGCTGTCACAAGATCGGTTATATTTTCCAGTCGTACAATCTGTTTGACGAGCTCAGTGTGTTTGACAACGTTGCTCTGCCGCTGGTCCCCCTGGGCCTGAAACAATCGGCGATAAATAAAAAAACCCGTGTGGCCCTTGGCCTGGCCAACATCGATGTCGTCTTCGGTCTTTCTCCCTCTTACAATATGAATCATTTTTTTTCCGGGGAACACGAACTGCAGGACATCATGGTCGATGGCCCCCTGGGCATAAAAATACTGCCGGCCGGTTCCGGCATCCAGAATTTCACCCGCCTCGATTCCAATCAAAAGATGCGTTTGCTCGACGGCCTGGATGCCATGCACAACCATTTCGACTACGTGCTGATCGATACCGAAGCGGGTATTTCCGAGAATGTCACCTATTTCAACACCGCAGCGCAGGAAATACTGGTTGTCACCACGCCGGAACCGACGGCGATC
>CAZVCO010000042.1:0-17789 GCA_964625795.1 uncultured Verrucomicrobiota bacterium
TCCTCGAACTCCTGTTTTTTGAAGGCGATGAGCAGATCCACCCCGTACAGGGCCACCCGGCGGTAATCGCCGATAATGCGGCCACGGCCGTAGGCATCGGGCAGTCCGGTGACGATCCCGGATTTCCGCGCGCCGCGGATTTCCGCATCGTACACATCAAACACTCCGTCATTATGGGTTTTGCGGTAGTTGAACACGTCCTTGGTATGGGGATCCATCTCCATGTCCCTGGATAACAGCGCATTTTCGGCCATGCGGACACCCCCGAACGGCATGAGCGCCCGTTTGAAGGGTTTTTCGGTCTGCAGACCAACGATCAGCTCCAGATCTTTTTCGGATTCGTCCGTGATGTATCCGGGGCCGTGGGAGGTGATGGTGGAGATCACAGTGTCGTCCATCTCCAGCACGCCGCCATTGTCGGCCTCTTTCTTCTGCCAGTCCTGCAGGCGCTTCCAGAGGGTTTCGGTCCGGTCGGTGGCCGGGGCGAGGAAAGAGTCATCGCCCTCGTAAGGCGTGTAGTTCTTCTGGATGAAATCGCGGACGTTGACCGACTGACACCAGTCGCCTTTGACAAAAGGTTTGCGGGCTGCGGATTCAGGTTTAGCGGTGTTTTCGAGAAGTTCCATAAGTTGCAATGGGGTTGGTTCGTTGAGAAAGTCAGGGGTGAGAATCTATCGTCAAACAGGTTCGGGAAGAGGCGCGTTCAGGTCGGAAAGTTCATGACACCTTGCCATACGGCGGATTTCGACCTTCATCAGCAGCGAGATGAGCAGCGCCACTCCGAAAGCTCCTCCGAAGATGTACAGGCTCAGTCGGTAGTCATGTGTACGTTCATATACAGCACTGTTGAGGAGCGGACCAGCAATTCCCGCCAAAGACCAGGCAGTTAATAGCATTCCGTGAATGGTCGGCATCGCTTTTAACCCGAAAACGTCACTTATATACGCAGGAATGCAGGAGAACCCACCGCCATAGCAGGTCAGGATCAGAAAGGTGATCCCCAGAAAAAGCCAGGGAATATGCACCACGTTCGCCAAAAGCGGGAAGCCGATGAGCTGGAGGGCAAAAAAGACGATGTAGGTGTTGGCCCTGCCGATGATATCCGAAAACGAGGCCCAGAGAATGCGCCCCAGTCCGTTGAAGAGCGAAATACCCATCACCATGAGACTGGAAAGCTCCACCGGGAGTCTCACCATTTCATACCCCATCTTTTTGGCCGTGGCAATGAGGGCAATACCGCAGGAGACATTGAGAAACAGCATCAGCCACAGTCCGGCGAAGGCCGGGGTGCGGAGCGCTTCCGGGGCGGAGAAGTCGCGGACGGGGTGACCGCCACCGCGGCCCGATGCACCCTTAAATCCCTCTTCATAACCCGGAGGAGGCGGGCGGATCGTCAGAGACCCCGGCACCATCACCAGGAAATACAGGATACTGAGGGCAAAAAATCCGCGGACGATGGAGGACTTTTCGTAAATCACCACCGCCACCAGGCCCATCTCCTGATACCGTCCCCGATCGGGCCGGTACAGATCCAGCGACGGCCAGTCCGGGGAACTCTGCCCGTTCCATTCCGACACCACCATCTCCTCAGGAAGCACCACCTCCCGGGCCGGTGGCACAAACACATCGATCAGACGCGTGCACACCAGACCTCCGAAACCGAAGCCCATAATGGCCAGGCCGGTGGCCAGGCCCCGGCGGTCGGGAAACCACTTCACCAGGGTGGAGACCGGCGCGATGTAGCCAAGCCCCAGGCCGATGCCGCCGATCATGCCGAAACTGAAGAGAAAGAGAGGAAACCACTCCAGCAGACAGGCCAGCCCGGAGCCAGCCAGTCCGGCACAAAAGAACACCGCAGACCACAACCCCGCAAACCGCGGCCCGCGTTTCTCCACGATACGCCCCAGAAATGCGGCCGAAATCCCCAGAAAAAAGATCGCGGTGCTGAATGCCATCGTGGTGTGAGTGGCACTCCACCCAAAGGTGTTCTCCAGCGGCATTTTCCATGCGCTGTAAGCATAGACGGATCCAATGGACATATGGATGGCCACAGCGGAAGCCGCAATCCACCAACGGTTTAAAAAAGAATGTTTCATCATGTTCTGCCCCCGTTTTCTCAGGGGAGTCGTTCCATAACCGACAATTTCGGATATACAACCTCCGATTTAATGTTTTTAAAGGTTGCGCCACAGAGTCAGGGAGTACGCGGAGGACCGTGCAGGGGGAACAGGTCGACCGGATTTTGTCTCACGCCATGACGCTATGACGCCAAGGCATGGCGACCATTGGTGTTAATATTTGCTCGTCGTCCGGTTTTGTCTCCCGCAAAGGCGCAATGACGCAAAGGTGTCATGCAGGGGGTGTTTTGGGTGTAGAGGTTTTAACCTTACCCATTCCATGACCCCTGTCCTTTGATATCCCTGCATGCACCCCGGTCGATATGCACATAAAAAAAGTGCGGACGACCACCCCTGGCTTCGTGGCGTGAGAAAAGACCCGGTCGATTTGCTCTGCGTTCCCCGCGCCTCTGCGAGAGTCATCCACCTGCACGATGCGATAATCCCCTCGACAAGTCGCCGCCTATTTCATTGAAGGCCAGCCATGAATACTTCCAATACTTCCCCTGTATATCTCGCGGTTGATTTCGGTGCCGGATCGGGCCGGGTCATGGCCAGTTTTCTCCAAAACGATCAGGTGCAGCTTCACGAGGTTCACCGCTTTCCGAATGACGGGATCAACCTGAACGGCACCTGGCACTGGAATGTCACCCAGCAGTTCGCCCACGTGCTGGAGGGACTCCGGCTTGCGGCCGAACGCTTCGGCGACCGGGTCGCCAGCATCGGGATCGATACCTGGGGGGTGGATTATGGCCTGATCGATGCCTCCGGCAGCCTGCTGGGCGTCCCGGTTCAATACCGCGACAGCCGCAATGACGATCGCATGGCGGTGGCCTTTTCCAGAATGTCCAAGCAGGAGATCTACCGTGCCACCGGAAATCAGTTTATGCCCTTTAACACCGTGTTCCAGCTTTTGGCGGAACAGGAGCACCATCCGGAACGGCTGGAAGGCGCCGACCGCATTCTCCTTATGCCGGATCTCTTCAATTTCTGGCTGAGCGGGGTGGCCACCAACGAGGCCACCAATGCCAGTACCATGCAACTGGTCGATGCCGCCACCGGCGAATGGGCCTGGGAGCTGATCGACCGCATGGGCCTGCCCCGGAATATCTTCCAGGAAATCACGCCTCCCGGCACCGTATTGGGCCCTCTGCGGCCGGAGATTGCCGAGGCCACCGGCCTGAGCGGCGTCAACGTGGTGACCGTCGGCAGCCATGACACGGCCTCGGCCTACACCGGCGTTCCGCTGACCTCCGGCAGTTCAGACTCTGAAGACAAGCAGGATATCTTCCTCTCCTCCGGCACCTGGTCCCTGCTGGGAACCGAAACGCCCCGGGCGGTGATCAACGACGACAGCTTTGCCCTCTCCTTCACCAATGAACGGGCCACCAGCGGAGATATCCGTCTGCTGAAAAATCACTGCGGGATGTGGCTGATGCAGGAATGCAAACGAATTTGGGATCAGGAACAGGAGGTCAGCTGGGAGGAACTGGTGGCCGAGGCGGAGGCCGCGGAACCTTTCGTGAGTTTCATCAATCCGGATGACGAACGCTTTGCCAAACGGTGTGAGATGCCGGCGCGCCTGAAGGACGCCTGCCGGGACAGCAATCAGCCGGTACCCGAAACCCGGGGAGCGGTGAGCCGGATGATTTATGAGAGTCTGGCCCTCACCTACCGCACCACCATCGATTTCCTCTCCGAACTGGTGGGGAAAGAACTGGGGACCCTGTACGTGGTGGGCGGCGGCTGTCAGAACGCCCTGCTGAATCAGTTCACCGCCAACGCCCTTGGCCGCGAAGTGGTGGCCGGTCCGGTGGAGGCCACCGCTCTGGGCAATGTGCTGAGTCAGATGGTGGCGGACGGCAGTCTGGAAAGCCTGCAGGCCGGTCGGGAACTGATCAGCCGGTCTTTCGACCTCGAGATCTACCAGCCGCAGGACCCCGAAACCTGGCAGCAGGCCGTCCAGCGGTTCAAAACCATCTGGGACTGGCGGCATACCGATTTTGAGGCGCTGTAATTGGACGTTTTTTACGGCGGTGACCCGTGCCTCCGGCAGGCAAGCGTCGAACTACGCGCACCATCCAAATCACAAACCCAATAAACAGGACGCCCCACACCCAGAGCGAACTTGTACGCGGCATCAGGAGATGACGTATCTGGTCGCGGTAGTGGAAGAGTTCCACAGACCGGGTCCGGGAACTGTCCAGCGAGTCGGTGCTCGCGACTTTATAAGCATAGGTCCCGCGTTCGTCCTTCCTCAGGGTCGCCTGGATGATGATTCCGGCCAGGTTGACCGTGCCGGATTCCGCATTCCGCAGAAAAACGCCGCCACCCAGATCCCCCTCCAACGCCTGGGCCTCTCCGTGGGCAAGGGAGGTGTCGAACACCCGGGAGCGGAAGCCTTTTCCGTCGTGGGTGTCTCCGACCGCGGACACAAGGTTCCGCCCCCATTTCATGCTCGAGCTGTCGCCCTGATAAAACCGTTGCTCGTTCTCCACCCTTACCACCTCCCCCACATCCCGGCCGGGTCCGATCAGGGTCAGCGGATCATTCATCGCCAGTTCCCGGTCGGGGATCTCCGCACCCTGGGCCGGGAGCGCCTCCGGCGCAGCGGCCCGGAACATCAGGGCATCCGCACTCAGTTCGAGTGAGTGCAGCACCGGAGTCCAGGTGTCAGGATCAATCGCGATCTCCTCCCCCCGGAAACGCACCGTGGTTCCTTCGTCTCCCAGCTGACCGGCGGTGATGAACCAGCCCTTGCCCAGGTACACGGCGCCGCCCTCCCCGTAGCTCCCCATCAGTTGCCATGCCTCACCGCTTTCCGGCGGACCGTCCTGCCGGTTCGGATCTCCGGTATCCACAAAAACCGCCTGCAACGGTACGGCGGCCAGCAGAATCAACGCCAAACATCCTGTACGGCACCATGTACTCATTCTGCTCTCCCTGTATGTTGCAACTGTCATGAAATTCCCGAAAGCCAGGCCCGGACCGCCGGAACATCCCGGGTGGCCACCAGTTGCTCCAGATTCTCCAGCGCCGTTCCGGTTTCCGATGGGGACAGCGCTCCGGCCGATGCGATACGCTTTTCGATCCGGCGGATTTTCGGCACGCTGGTCTCCATCAGCACCTCCTCCTCTGAATGAAGCTGCTCATGCAGACGCTCTCCGGGACGGAGCCCGGTGATTTCGATATTCTTACCTGTGTTTTCCCGTTTCATGGCCAACATCTGCCGGGCCAGGGCCAGAATCCGCACCGGTTCCCCCATATCCAGCACGTAGGTCTCGCCGTGATCCACCAGACACTCCGCATGCAGGATCAGCAGCACCGCCTCCTCCAGGGTCATGAAATACCGGGTGGCATCTTTGTGGGTCACCTGCAGAGTTCCCGTCCGGCTCCACTGTTTTTCAAACAGCGGGATCACGCTGCCGCTGCTTCCCAGCACATTGCCGAATCGGACGCAGGAATACCCCGCCTCCCGCACCAGCTTCTCTCCCCAGGCCTTGCTCGCCCCCATAATGCCCCGGGGATTCACCGCTTTGTCGGTCGACACGTGCATGAACCGTTTCACCCCCACCGCTTTGGCTGCCTGCAGCATGTTTCGGGTGCCGAGCACATTGGTGCGGGCGGCCTCCAGCGGATGACGCTCCATCATCGGCACATGTTTGCAGGCCGCGGCATGATACACCACATCAGGCCGGGCACGCTCAAAGACCTCCCGCAGATCATCCGGGAAACGGATATCGCAAAGAGAGACCTCCACCGGGGGCGCGCCCTCCTGAGACAGAATTTCGTCCGCAATCTCAAACAAAGCGGTCTCTGAAAAGTCGAGCAACACCAGTTCCGCCACCGGGAATTTGGAAATCTGCCGGCACAGCTCCGATCCGATAGAGCCGCCGGCTCCGGTCACCAATACCCGCATACCGTCCAGGGAATTGTGCAGCGGGGCGGGATCGAGGCTGACGGGATCCCGCCCGAGAAAGTCACTCATCTCCACTTTCCGCAGTGGATTTTCGTGCACCGGGTTTTCGGCCGGAGCCACTTCCGGCAGAATGGAGACCGCGGCCCCCGCAGCCGAGGCCAGACCGAACACCCGCATCACTTCGGCCGGATCGCTTTCCTTCAGGGCGAGCACCACTTCATCCACCGACCGTCCCATCAGGACCTGGGCCAGGGATTCGGGATGACCCAGCACCGGCACCCCATAGAGCTGCCGTCCATGCATCCGGGAATCGGTGTCCAGAATTCCCGCCACCCGGGATCCGCGTTTCTGCAGAAAGCGCAGCGCCAGCTCGGTGCGTCCCCCACTGCCCAGCACCAGCACTTTGGACATCTCCGGACGGGTCCATCCGGTAAACGAGTTGCGGGCCTCCGATGCCAACCGGCCGGAAAACCGACAGGCCATAAAGAGAGCGGGCGTGAGCACCCCGTCCAGCAGCAGCACCCCGTTGGGAATTTTTCCGTTGGTCATCCATAAAGCTGTGACGGTAAAGAGTGCGGAACCCAGAACGGACGCGGCCGCGACAGGTTTAATGTCCTGAAAGCTGGCGGCTTTCCACACCGCGCGGGTCAGACCGGTGCCCTCTGCGGCCAACGCTTTGAGCAGCATGGCCACCGGCAGGAGCTCCCACAGCATTTCGTCATACTGAAACGGCAGGGGATCGAAATAAAACCGCAGCACAAACGCGGCCGGCAGAGAGGCGCCGCCAATCAGTGCGTAAAGGATCAGAAAGAAAAATCGGTATTTCAATACACTGACAGCCTATGCGGAGGGGAAGAGTGAGGAAAACCAAAAACGCGCAGATTCTCCTGCCGGCGTTCAGGTGACAATGTCATGCATCCGGAGCATGCCGAGGTAATGCCCCTGTTCATCGACCACCGGCAGCACATACACCTGACGGTCGCCCGACTCCATCATCTCCAGCGCTTCACCCAGACGGGCCGTGCTGGCGATGACCTTGGGATCCGGCGTCATCACCTCCTCCACCGGGCATCCCGGATCGGTTCCCCGCAGGAAGTTACGCCGGATATCGCCCTCGGTGAGGATCCCTTTGATCATCCCGGACTCCTCCAGAATACACACCGCCCCGCGGGCACTGGCGGAAAGCTCCTCAATGGCCTGGCGCAGGGTGACCTGACCGGACACGCAGGCCCGGGGGCCTCCCGCCGGAAGCACATCGCGGACATGAACCAGCAGCCGGCGCCCCAGGTGCCCCCCGGGATGCAGCACCGCAAACTTCTCCTGAGTGAACTCCCCTCTCTCCATCAAAGCGATGGCCAGGGCGTCTCCCATGACCAGACTGACGGTGGCACTGGTGGTGGGAGCCAGACTTAAGGGGCAGGCCTCGTCGGACACTGACACATCCAGCACCACGTCACAGGCCTGAGCCAGTCTGGTGTCGGACGCCCCGAACATGCCGATCAGTCCGGCACCGATTTCTTTTACCGACGGCAGCATATGCGCCAGTTCCGCGGTGTCCGCACTTTTGGAAAGCATCAGGACCACATCCTCCGCCGCCACCATCCCCAGATCCCCATGCAGGGCCTCTCCGGCATTGAGAAACACCGCCGGTGTCCCGGTACTGGCCAAGGTGGCGGCAATCTTATGGGCAATGATTCCGGATTTGCCGATGCCGGTGACCACCACTTTGCCGGTTTTGTCAGCAATCAGCGACACCGCCCGGTCAAATTCAGGCCCCACCCGGTCGCGCACGCGGACCAGCTCTTCAATTTCCTGGGTAAACACATCGTGAAAATTCATATCGTTCTCCGCAACAGGGGCTCAGGGGCCGGATGGATGAGGTTCCTCAGTCAGAAGGCGTCCGTTGGTGGCCAGAATATCCAATTGTCCGTTGGGCTGCAGACGGCTGATCCGCACCTCTCCCCCCGCCGCCTCCACCAGCGCCGCGCCGGCGGCAATGTCCCAGATCCAGGAACTCTCCTCCCGGTACACCTCCGCCCAGCCCCTGGCCACAAACACCATGGCCATGGCGGCGGAACCGATCATCCGGGTCTTTTTAAAGGACTGCACCTCATGGATCATACTCAGCAGCGCCTCATCCCCCATGTCCCGGGCAGAGGGAAATCCGGTACAGAGAAGGCCCTGGGCAGATTCCGTAATGTCCGACACCTGTACCGGTTGCCCGTTGCAAAACGCCCCCTCCCCCGGCCGGCCGGTCCACATCTCGTCGGTATTGAAATCATAGATCACCCCCAGTGCGGGCGTATTGTGACGCCACAGGGCGATCGACACACAGGTCAGCGGAATCCCGCGGGTGTAATTGTAGGTGCCGTCGAGTGGATCCACAATCCATAGCGCTTCGTCCTGCTCCACATGTTCCTGCACCGTGCGGGAGGAATCCGGGGCGTGCAGACCTGACTCCTCGGCCAGAATGGGAATCCCGGTGGAGCCGAGCCTCGCGAGCACTGCCGCCTCCGCCTCCCGGTCGGCCCGGGTCTTGATATCGTGTCCCTCGGAGGAAAGAATACCGGGATCCGTTTTCAGGGCGCCGGACAAGACATTACCAGCCTGGCGGGCCGCCTCTTCGGCCACCTGCTGAAGCTCAGCCGTTGTCATGCGCCGTCCTCCTCATACCTCAATCCCGTTGAGCCATTCCCGGTTCTCCACGTGCCAGGCCACCGTTTTCTCAAATCCCTCCATCGGATCCACCTGGGGCTCCCAATCCAGCAGATCGCGGGCTTTCTCGATGTTGGCCCAGGTTTCTTTCATATCGGCCTGATGGAAGGGCCGCTGGTCCACCAATGCGGTTTTACCGAGGTGCTGTTCGAAACAGGTGATCATGTCATTGATCGAAATGGGATTGTTGCCGCCGCCCAGATTGATGATCTCATACCCCAGCGGCCGCAGGGCGGCCACCGTGCCGGCCGCGATATCATCCACATAAGTGAAATCCCTGCGCTGCGTGCCGTCTCCGTAGAGGGTGATCGGCGTCTCTTCATCGATCCACTTGATAAAGCGGAACGGGGACATATCCGGACGCCCGGCCGGACCGAACACCGTGAAATAGCGCAGAACCGAGACGTCGATTCCGTACAGCTGATGATAGGTGTAGGCCATCACCTCCGCCGCTTTTTTCGAGGCGGCATAAGGAGAAATCGGCGTATTCACCGGCAGGGTCTCCACAAACGGCATCTCCTGTCCGGCATACAGTGAGGAGGTGGAGGCCAGCACCAGTTTCTTTACCCCGTACTGCTTCATGCACTCCAGCACATTCAGCGTTCCGTGCGCATTGGTGGTCAGGTACACATGAGGATTCTCCATGCTGTAGCGTACCCCCGCCCTGGCGGCCAGATTGATCACTGCGGCAAAGGCGTGGGCCTCAAACAGGGCCTCCAGCGCGGGCAGATCCTCGATATCCGTCTGGGAAAAGGTGAAGCCCTCCCGAGAACGCAGCCGGTCCAGACGCGCCTGCTTGATGCGGACATCATAGTAGTCGTTCAGATGGTCCACCCCCACCACCACCTGTCCGGCATCGAGCAGGAGTTCCGCCGTGCGGGCTCCGATAAAGCCCGCCACACCGGTCACCAAAACCGGTGATCCCGGCTGAAAGGAAGGAGAAGGGACGGAGTTGGGTGAGGAGGTCGGCATTCGGATCGGAACGGGTCATCTGAGAATGAACCCTCATTCCATAAAAGGTTTTAGAAAAAGAAGAAAGATCTTTGTGGACCGGAGGAAGGGGGCAGGAAGGGAATTCGAACCACGCGTTCCGCGTGGCAGGCATTGAACGTTGAACATCCAACATTGAACATCGAAGTGGGAAGGAGGACTGTTCTTTGTGAATCCTGGTGCCTTTTCGTGGCCAAAATCAGCTCTTTGAGTGCCTGAGGTGTTCTTCGCGGTTTTATCAGGCTTCAATGCGTTACGTTCGCCCCATGCGGGGGGAGGTATCAGGAGGCGGACGGCGTCAAACCGCACCCGATTGGTCATTGCCATCCGCGTCAGAGGAACTTAAGGGGCAGATTCCATGAATTACACCATTTCCCACCTTAAACAGCTTGAGTCCGAAGCGATCTTCATTCTGCGCGAAACCGCGGCTCAGTTTGAAAAACCGGTTATGCTCTTTTCCGGAGGCAAGGATTCCATTGTCATGGCCCATCTGGCCCGCAAAGCCTTCTGGCCCGCCAAGATCCCCTTCCCGCTCATGCATGTGGATACCGGACACAACTTTCCGGAAACCATGGAGTACCGCGACCACTATGTCAGTGAGATCGGAGCCAAACTGGTGGTGGGCTCGGTCCAGGCCGCGATTGATGCCGGTAAACTGAAAGAGGAGACCGGTCCGCGCGCCAGCCGCAACGGACTGCAGACCCATGTCCTGCTGGAAACTCTGGAGGAGGGAGGCTTTGATGCAGCCATGGGCGGAGGCCGGCGGGATGAGGAGAAAGCCCGGGCCAAGGAGCGCTTCTTTTCCCACCGCAATGAATTCGGCGAATGGGACCCGAAAAACCAGCGGCCGGAACTGTGGAATCTGTTCAACGGACGCAAACAGTTCGGCGAACACTTCCGGGTCTTTCCGCTGTCCAACTGGACGGAAATGGACGTCTGGCAATACATCAAGCAGGAGGAGATTCCCCTTCCCCCCCTCTACTTCTCCCATGAACGGGAATGCGTTATCCGCGACGGAGTGGTCATGGCGGTCACCGATTTCCTCGAACTGCTGCCGGAGGAGACACCGGAGAAGATGACCGTGCGCTTCCGCACCATCGGAGACGCGACCTGCACCGGCGGTACTCTCTCAGCCGCCTCCACCCTGGACGACATCATCGCGGAAGTGGCGGCGGCCCGGCAGACCGAACGCGGTACCCGGGCGGACGATAAACGCTCTGAAACCGCGATGGAAGACCGGAAAAAACAAGGGTACTTTTAAGAGCCACATTCCTCTCTCATTTCTTACGTCCGTTTTTTTATCTGAACTTTGACCTCCGACTTCTTTCCCCATGACCACTGACGCCACCCCGACCTCCGACCTCCAATCTCCGACTTCCGACTTAGAGGAAATGGACCTGTTGAGGTTCACCACCGCCGGTTCGGTGGACGACGGAAAATCCACGCTCATCGGGCGCCTTCTGTACGATTCCAAATCGATCTTTGAGGATCAGCTGGAGGCGATGGAAACCAGCTCGAAATCCCGGGGAGATGAGAATGTGAACCTCGCTCTGCTCACCGACGGGCTGAAAGCCGAACGGGAACAGGGCATCACCATCGATGTGGCCTACCGCTATTTCGCCACTCCGCGCCGGAAATTTATTATCGCCGACACCCCGGGGCACATCCAGTACACCCGGAACATGGTGACCGGAGCCTCCACCGCCAATCTGGCCATTCTGCTGATCGATGCCCGCAAAGGGGTGATCGAACAGACCTGCCGCCACGCTTTCATTGCCGATCTCCTGCGGATCCAGCACATTGTGGTCTGTATCAACAAAATGGATCTGGTGGACTGGTCGGAAGAAACCTACCGTAAGATCGTCACCGACTTCAAAGATTTCTCCTCCCGACTGCGGAGCATCGTGGAAATCACCTTTATTCCCGCCAGCGCCCTGCTGGGCGATAACATCGTGGAGCCATCTGCGAACATGCCCTGGTATCAGGGCCCCACCCTGCTCTATCATCTGGAGTCGGTCTACATCGGTTCCGACGAAAACCATGTGGATGCCCGCTTCCCGGTGCAGTGGGTCATCCGCCCCCACTCCGACGAATGGCACGACTTCCGCGGCTTTGCCGGCCGGGTGGCCGGCGGTGTCTTTAAACCCGGTGACGACGTTCAGGTGCTGCCCTCCGGGTTCACCAGCCGCATCAAAGGCATTCACACCATGGACGGAGAACTGGAAGAGGCCTATTCCCCCATTTCCTGCGCCATCACCCTGGAGGATGAGATCGATATCTCCCGCGGGGATATGATCGTGAAGCCCAATTCCCCCCCTGAGCCCACCCAGGATCTGGAAGCCATGATCTGCTGGTTCTCTTCCGACAAAACCCTGGCAGGCCGGGGGAAATTCATCCTCCGTCACACCGGAAAGGAAGTGAAGGCCATGGTGCGCGAGGTGAAATACAAGGTGAACATCAACACCCTCCACAAGATCGAGGATGACCTGGTCTTCACCCTGAACGATATCGGCCGCATCTCCCTCCGCACCTCCGCTCCGGTCAATGCCGATCCCTACAAAAAGAACCGCCACACCGGCAGCTTTATCCTGATCGATGAGCACACCAACGAAACCGTTGCGGCCGGCATGATTCTGTAATCACCGCGCCAACGAAGGATGAGCAAGGGGACTATCGATACAACCCGTGGGTATCCACATACTGAGCCACCGCTTCCGGAACCAGATCGGTGATGGAGTCTCCGGCTCTGACCCGTTGACGGATCTCGGTGGCGGAGATGTCCAGCAACGGACCCGGCAGGATCCGGATCCGGTCGGAAAGATACGCAGCGCGCGTCTCCAGATCCGCAAGCACCTGCTCCGCTTCTCCCCCGGGCCTGGGCATCACCCACACCCGCACCATGGCCACGATGTCCTTCACCCTGACCCAGCGGTCAAAGGTGTCGAGACTGTCCATCCCCATGAGAAAGTGCCAGTCCGCCTCCGGGGCTCCGGCCCGCAGCGTCTCCAGGGTGTCCACCAGATACGACGGTCCCGGACGCCGGACTTCGATGTCACTCACCTCAAATCCCTTTTCGTCCTCCACCGCGGCCCCCACCATGGCCAGACGGTGCTCTCCGGGAGTGCGGTCCTCGTCCTGCCGCAGGGGCGAAGTACGGTTGGGCACCCAGATCAGCCGGTTCAGTCCGAGCCACTCAAAGGCTGCCCGGGCCGCCCGCAGATGTCCCAGATGAACAGGATCAAACGTGCCGCCGAACACCCCGATACGTGAAACCTGTCTTTGCATTCCCCACCTATAGGATGAATCCCGGTTTCAGGCAAGTTTCACCTGATTTTCGCTCGGGGGAAGCTTGCATGGCCTCCGCTTCGCAGTAGAAGAGCCCCATTCCATCTCTATAACCTCTCAACTTGGAGTAAAACCCCATGCCTGATATTCTCGATGTATATGCCCGACAGATTGTCGATTCCCGCGGTAACCCCACCGTGGAGGTCGAAGTCACCCTTGATTCCGGAGCGGTAGGCCGCGCGGCCGTCCCCTCCGGCGCCTCCACCGGCGTGAACGAAGCCCTCGAACTGCGCGACGGCGACAAGGACCGCTGGATGGGCAAAGCTGTCACCAAAGCGGTGGACAATGTGAACGGTCAGATTTCCGATGCGCTGATCGGGGTTGACGCCCTGGACCAGGCCTTGGTCGACCAGATCATGCTCGATCTGGATGGAACCGACACCAAATCCAATCTCGGAGCCAACGCCATGCTCGGTGTCTCCCTGGCCACCGCCCACGCCGCGGCCGAGGAACTCGGTCTTCCTCTCTTCCGCTATCTGGGCGGAGCCAATGCGAAAGTCCTGCCGGTGCCGATGATGAACATCGTGAACGGCGGTTCCCACTCCGATGCCCCGATTGCCTTCCAGGAATTTATGATCCGTCCGGTGGGTGCCCCCACCTTCAGCGAAGGACTTCGCTGCGGCGCGGAAGTGTTCCACAATCTGAAAGCCATCATCAAGGCCAAAGGCCTTTCCACCGCCGTGGGTGACGAAGGCGGCTTCGCCCCCAACTTCTCCGGCGGAACCGAAGAAGCCCTCGACGCCATTATCGAAGCCATCACCAAAGCCGGATACAAACCGGGTGAGGACGTGAAAATCGCCCTCGACTGTGCCGCGTCCGAGTTCTACAGCGACGGCGTCTACGATTACACCAAATTCGAAGGCCCCGACGGAGCCAAGCGCTCCTCCGAGGAACAGGCGGCCTACCTGGAGGAACTCACCTCCAAGTATCCCATCGACTCCATCGAGGACGGCATGGATGAGAATGACTGGGACGGCTGGAAAGTGCTCACCGACAAGATCGGCGACAAAATCCAGCTGGTGGGCGACGACCTGTTCGTCACCAACGTGCAGTACCTGAAACGCGGAATCGAATCTGACACCGCCAACTCCATTCTGGTGAAGGTGAATCAGATCGGAACCCTGACCGAAACGCTCGACGCGATCGAAATGGCCAAGCGCAACGGCTACACCGCGGTGATTTCCCACCGTTCCGGTGAAACCGAAGACACCACCATTGCGGATATCGCAGTGGCCACCAATGCCGGTCAGATCAAAACCGGTTCCATGAGCCGCTCCGACCGTATCGCCAAGTACAACCAGTTGCTGCGCATCGAGGATCTCCTCGGCAGTCAGGCCGTCTACGGCAGCAAAGCGCTGTTTCTCGACAACGTCTGATCACGCGCGTGCGCGCCCCTCACACCCCGCCCCCATCCGGGGCGGGGTTTTTTATGAGACGCACACCTGCCACCTGCAGGCGTGTCTGCCTTTCCCCTGCTCTACGGTTGCACAATTCGATCAAACAGGGCAAAAAGGGAATTCAACCCCCATCCTGACCTATGCTTGCACTTTTACTTTCCATTCTGATTTCTGCCGGAGCGGTAACCGCTTCTCTTTTCTATCAGCTGAGCACCACCTGGGCGGTGGTCTTCGGCATCCTCGCCTTTTTGGGCAGCACCCTGCTGATCAATCTGATCCTCCGCAGAAAACTCCGGACCATTCAGGGTGAACTGGAACAGCTGATGACCTCGGCCCGGAACCGCATGAACCGCAAGGTGCAGCAGCTACAGCAAAAACCGGGAGGGAATCCGGCCTCCCTGCAGAAGCAGATGGAGCGTCAGCAGATGGAGGTGATGAAAAAGGCCCTGGAGCATACCCACAAGTTTGAACCCTACCGCAAGTGGAGTCCCACCATGGGACGTCAGATCAACACCATGCGGATTCAGTATCTCTATCACCTCAAGCGGTTTGATGAGGTCGACGAACTGTTCGCGCTGAAGAAACCCACCGAAAAGCCCTTCATGATCGAACCCTCCATCGCCGGCATGAAAATGGCCCGCTGCTACAAACGGGATGACATTCAGGGAGCCGAAAAGGTCTTTAAGAAATCCATTCGCTGGATGCGGGGAGACCGCGGGGCCCTGTTGTACGGCATCATGTCCTGGATCCTGGTCAAACAGGGAAAGACCGATGAGGCTCAGACGCTGCTGGCCAAGGCAAAAGACAAAATCGATCACCCCACTCTGGAGAAAAACTGGGAAAGCCTGGCCAACGACAGGGTGAAAAAATTCTCCAACGCCGGACTGGGAGAGGAATGGTACGGCCTCTATCTGGAGGCCCCGCCCAAAGCCAAACAGCAACGGGTGCGCCAGGGCCGCGGTCAGGCCATGTTTTAAGGAGAGTCCCATGTCGTACAACGCGCTGCTCATTCACGAACAGGAGGACGGCACCTTCCGTCCGGAACTCGCCCAGCAGGAACTCTCGTTTCTGCCGGAGCATAACACCCTGATCCGGGTGGAATGGTCCTCGCTGAACTATAAGGACGCCCTCAGTTTCAGCGGAAACAAAGGGATCACCAAACGCTATCCCCATCAGCCGGGCGTGGATGCCGCCGGCCGCATTGTGGAATCGCCCCATCTGCAGACCGGAACGGAAGTGATCGTGGTGGGGTTCGATCTGGGCATGAACACCCCCGGCGGACTGGGCGAATTTATCCGGGTTCCCTCGGAGTGGGTCATCCCCAAACCCGACGGCCTCACCCTGCGGGAATGCATGGGCATCGGCACCGCCGGCTTTACCGCCGCCCAGTGCGTTCTCCGTCTGGAACAAAACGGACTCACCCCGGAGAAAGGCGATGTGGTGGTCACCGGCGCCACCGGCGGCGTGGGCTCGGTGGCGGTCAGTCTGCTGGCATCGAAAGGCTACAGCGTGTTTGCCGCCAGCCGTCATCCCTCTGAGGCCGCCTGGCTGAAAGAGGTGGGAGCTGCGGAACTGATTGACGCCTCGGAGCTCACCGAGGACAATGGACGCCCCATGCTCAAAGGCCGCTGGGCCGGAGCGGTGGAGACGGTGGCCGGGAAGACCCTGGAGGTCCTCACCAAATCCATGTTGCACCGCGGCGTCATCACCTGTTGCGGCATGATCACCGGCATGGAGTTGAACACCAACGTCTTCCCCTTCATTCTGCGTGGACTCACTCTAGTGGGCATCGACAGCGCGGAATGTCCCATCGACCAGAAGAGGGAGATTTGGAAAAACCTCGGAGGCGCAGGAAAGCCCGCGCACCTCGAGGCCCTCATGCACGAAATTTCCCTGGCAGAAACTCCCGACGCCCTGCAGCGCATGCTGGACGGCAAGACCAAAGGCCGGCAGGTCGTACGTATTTCGGATTGATCTCTTGCGGAGGCGCTGAGCCCGCAGAGAAATGAATTTGCCTTTTCTTTTCGATGAGAACCGCCCAAAAGAGTTAACTCATCGACTTTTTCGTCTCCCGAGCCGTCACCCCCTAAATCGTTACATTTTTGTCTGGGCATTAACGGTACGGCGTTCTAGTTTATAAAGGTGAATTCGATGCAACATCTTACCAGACTCATGGTGGCCATGGTGAGCGTTCTCCTGATGGGAGCGGCTTTTGTGGGGTTTGTGCCCCAGATCCGGAAATACCATTCCCATGAGGACCGGCTGCGGGAACTGAGACAGGACCTGGCCCGCGAAGAGAGCCGGCTGCAGGATTTGCGTGTGCGGCAAGACCGGTTTCAGAATGACCGCGACTATGTGAAAAAAGTCGCTCATGAAATCGGCATGGTGGAACCGAATGAAATGGTCTTCCGGTTTTACGAAGAAGACCGGCGCAGCCGCTGATCCGCGATGCCCTCTTCTGATTCCGACGATGTGACCTTTGATTTTCACCGGGCCGACCGCATCGGGTTCCCCGAGATTATTTACGGCGAATCAAAATCAGCCGATCAGCTGCAGCGCATCGTGGCCGCCTGCCGGGAAAACTGCCACCCCATCCTCATTTCCCGCTGTCAGCCGGAAAAGGCGGAAACGCTGACCGGCGGCGAATACGATCCGGTCTCCCGCATCTGGCAGTCCGGTGCCCTCCGGTGCGACCCTCCCCTGGGACGCGTGGCCGTCCTCTCCGGCGGTACCGCCGATGCCCCGGTGGTGGAGGAGTGCGTGCGCACCACCCGGTTTCTCGGCATGGAGGCCTTTTCGTTTCAGGACATCGGCGTCGCGGCCATTCACCGGTTTCTGGACCGTCTGCCTGAACTGACCGGGATGGATGTGATCGTGGTCTGCGCCGGCTTCGAGGGTGCCCTGGCCTCGGTGGCCGCCGGCCAATGTCCCCAGCCGGTGATCGGCGTTCCCACCAGCGTCGGCTACGGGGTGGCCGAAAAAGGAAATGCGGCCCTGAACGCCATGCTCGGCAGCTGCGCCAACGGCCTCATGGTCATGAACATCGATAACGGCGTGGGCGCCGCCCTGGCCGCCCGGCGGATGATGAGGCTCAAAGAGGTCAGAAGGTAGAGGTCAGAAGTCAGGGTCGACTACGAAAGAGAATAACCGCAGACGGCCAGGGGACCCATGCCGGATGGCACCCAGCTGAGTCCCAACCTGAAAACAATTCTTGAACCCCTTGGTTTTTACAGGGTGAATGCTAAAACAATCTCTGACCTCTGACCTCTGACCTCTGACCTCTGACCTCTGACCTCTGACCTCTGA
>CAZVCO010000043.1:0-651 GCA_964625795.1 uncultured Verrucomicrobiota bacterium
CTTTCAGGTGGGCGGGGTCAGCCTGTAGCAGTTGTTCCAGGAGGTTTACAGCGGCTTCCGTCTCTCCCAGCTCCCGGGCGACGACAGACGCGTTGTACCAGCCCTCTGGATGTCCATATCTGTTCCCGGCCAGTACCCATTCCAGGTAGGCCCGTTGCTTGTCACCGGCCTCGTAGAAGTAGTCACCGATCAGGATCATCGCATCGCCCAGCCCGGATGCTCGAAGCAGCTTCAGCCCTTTGTCCGTATCCTGCACGACCCCGGCTCCGTGTAGGTGGATTTGCCCCAGAAACAATTGTCCCCGGGGGACTTTCTCATCTGCCAGCTTCATGAATACCTCTCGTACCCTCGGGTCATGGGGCTGAATGACGTTATCGGGAGTTTCTGCCGCGAGCCCGTGAACGTACATCATCTGAAGGGTAACCATAGCTCCCGGTTGCAGGCACAGGGCCTCATAGCTCAGGAGATCCAGTAGCTGGTCCGCTGGCAGGTGCCCCACCAGCATGCTTCCCTTTGCGCTGAAGTTGACCAGGCTTTCGTGCTGCATTTCCTCAGGTGGCTCAGGGAATCCTGTGCCGTACTCCTCAGCCAAAGTGCGTAGTGCCCAAAAGCCAGCGCTCGTGGCCAGTCGTCGCTGTCCTGCGATGGCTT
>CAZVCO010000043.1:661-1639 GCA_964625795.1 uncultured Verrucomicrobiota bacterium
AATTTCGGGCCATGTTGTTGGAGCGCTTGCTGGGGGTTGGATCCATCCAGCATTTGCAGGGCGAGTGCGCGGCCGAACTTCTCCGCACGATCGCGCTCCACCTGCATCTCCGCATCCGAAAGCGTGACTTCCAGCAGCAGATCAGCCACGGCCCCATGTTCAGGGGCGTACCCGGGTGACAGCTCGTCCCAGGTCGACTCATACTTTTGTGCAGGGTCAATCTGCGAATAGTACTCGGTCAGTTCCCAGGCCAATTGACCGTCCGGTGTACGCAAGTGTGGATCCGCACCGGCATCCAACAAGAGCAGGACCATTTCGATATCGCCCCTGCAGGCAGCAATGTGCAGCGGAGTGAATCCCTCACTCCAGTGCTCCGGATACTCAATGCTGGTCCAGGCCTCGTTTTCGCCGACCCTGCGGTTGATGTCGGCACCGTCCAGGATCTGATCCTGCACACTCTGTATGTCGCCTTTGTTTATCGCATCTGTCAGCGTAAGTTCCCGCGCTGTATCCGGAGCCGACACACAGCCTTGTACAAGAATGAACAGTGTCAGGATTGGTAAAAGTGCGGGTAGCTTCGGGTGCATGAGGTGTGACCTTTGAACAGGACGCTCGCACGGTATAGCTAGATACCCATTACTTTCAACAGTGCATCAACTACGCCCTCAATCCCGCGTCCGGTCACTCCGCCTTTTCTTCCGCCCAACGGAAGTTCCTCATAAACGAAGACGCCATTCTCTCCTTCGAACATGTCGTTGAACAAATCTTCTTTCCCGCGGAGATAGGAAAGGAACGTTTCGCAACGGGTGTTTTTCATACCCAGGTTGGCACTGAACCCGATGGTCGAAGCTTGGTTGATGATCCGGGGGTTCGTTTTATGCGGCTCCTCGACCTTCACCCCACGGCTGCCTTTCAACACCACGGTGTCCAGCAGGAACCAGACCGCGCCGGCCTCGAAGCTCCAAGGAAACTCAATCA
>CAZVCO010000043.1:1649-3704 GCA_964625795.1 uncultured Verrucomicrobiota bacterium
AACCAATGGTCGAGGCTTGATTGATGATCCGGGGATTCGTTAAATGCGGCTCCTCGACTTTTACCCCACGGTTGCCTTTCAGAACCACGGTGCAGGGGCCTTCGAACACTAATAAACGGAGCTGCAGGGTCAACCAGGCCTGAATGCTGAAAAGCCTCCATTTACGTGAAATCTGTACAGGACGGTTTTTGTGCTTCACCACTCCGACCAGCGCCCTTGGCTGAATCACCATGGAAGCTCCCTCCGGGATATGGACCGCACCCACTTCAACCAAAACTTCACGTTGGGAAGACACTACCACATTCATCTCATCATCGCCTGTAGGACGGATACGGGTAAGCATCGTCAGCCCAGAGGCCAGACTGGTGAACGGCAGGCGCGCATTCAAAAGCCATTGTGTTGCCTTTTTCGCTTTTCGACTGGAGCTTTGAAGAAAATCGGGCAGCACCAGGATTTCTTCGTCCGGGCCTACGCTACAATTTACCGACACACTCGACGGCGTGAAGGTCGGGACCGGCCCAGAGCTTGATGCCTCAAGGCGGACGGGTCTGCACAGTTCCACCAAGCGGGCCGCGCCATAGTACAGTAGAATTTTAATGATCAACGGCGTCAGCGTGATACCGATCACCAAATACAAAGCCGGAAGCACGCTGGAATCTACAATGTTTTTAAATGTGCGGAGAAACCTGATCTCGGTCTCTTCCTCGACTAGAATTGTTTCCAGAGCCTTCAGCTCAGCCTCAGCTTTTCTGAGTTTATCTTTCGCATCCTGTTTAACTCTCTGAGCTTCGGACATCGAGGCATTGAGTTTTTCATTAAGGTCTCTAAGTTCGCTCTGTGTGCGAATGAGATAGTCATCAAAATTGGCTTTCAGCCGTTCCAGCTCCTCCCTGGCTTCTCGCAGGGCAAAATAATTCACAACTTTGCCGACCAGAGATTCCATCTGTTCCAGTTGCAGCTGCTTATTGCTGATGCTGATGCGATACCATTTTACTGCCCGTAAAATGGTACTGCGCCGCTCCTCCAATGCGGCTTGGGCCTCCGTCCATGGCTCCTCGGGCAGGGTGGCTATTTCTGCCTGAAGCGATTGAAGCTCTTTTTCCTTTTCCTGTATCGTTTTCTGTCTGCCCTGTATGTTCGCAATCGCGGTTTGAGCCTCGCTGTAGAAATAGATACAGGAATGGCCTGCAGCCAGGACCACCAGCACAATGACAAAGGTCAGGCATTTTTTACCCAAAAATTTCACGAGATTTACTAGCAGCGTTTTCATAGATGCCCCTATGGCTCAGGTCCGACGGTTTCCTTCATTCCGGATTGCCGTTGATGAAAGCTGACGGTTCATGAATGGGTACTCAATCGGTTCGGTTACGTATGGATTCAATAGGGATTCACTCAATGAATCAGGTTTTCTCATGTCAATCTGAATGTGACTATTGTCACGTGCAGTTGGCAGAATGCGCTGTGGCATATTCTCCGGATGTTGAATCCAGACGAACTGTCCCGAAGCTTTGCAGAGGTGATCAAAGTGAAGAGGCTCGAATCAGGCCTGAGCCATGAGCAACTCGCTGTGAAGTCTGGTCTGGATCGTTCAACGATCTCGCTTTACGAGTCTGGGAAAAGGGTCCCGACGCTATCGTCGGCTCAGCGAATCGCCAATGCATTAGGCCTGAGGCTATCGAAAATGATCTCCTTGGCGGAAACAGACAGTTAGCACCTAAAAAAACCGCCCTCCGAAACTCGGAGGGCGGTTGCGCCGGATTTCCGATGATCGGAACTCAGGCGGCGATGTCGCGGAGCTTCTCCAGCACGCCCTTGGCGTTCTGCAGCTCGTTGGTCAGAGCTTTGTTGGCGCGGTTTTCGGTTTTCACCCGGCGCACCAAATCGGTCAGCGTCCGGCTCAGGTCTTTGGCCTGGTCGCGGGCGGACTGTGCCAGCTCCAGCAGATCGGCGGGTTCGGTTTCATTAATGTGTTCGTGGGGATTCGGCATAGTGATTACTTTTCCTTTTTCTTCGGGTTTCTGTTTTGTTGTGGTTTCGGGGTTGGGTTGAGAGGTT
>CAZVCO010000043.1:3714-5426 GCA_964625795.1 uncultured Verrucomicrobiota bacterium
GCAGGTCCGGCTCTGTTTCGGTGGGTTGTTCGTTGGGATTGGGCATGGGAATGATTTTTCCTTGTTCTTGAGGTTTCGATTCGGGTTCGGGTTGATGAGCGGCTTTGTCCTTGGCCACCTCCGGGGGTGCATTTTCACGGCGCATGGGCATGATGACGTGCTGATCGCCGTCGTTCCTCGACTGGAGCGGATGCAGTTCATCGCGGAACCGCCAGACACGGAAGCCGGCTTTGACCGCCTGCAGCAGGTAGCGGCGATTGAGCGCGGTACCGTCGCCGGGGGTGATCGACGAATCAGGGAGTTCACGGTACGTCCAGTTGCCCTGGCTGTCACAGGCAGCCAGCACCGGGACTTCGCCACGGGCGACAATGTGAACAGCGGCTTCTGCTGCGTCTCTACCGGTTTGATTTCCGGTTGGCAGGGTTTTCACTGCATCCACCAGCACCGGGACATCCTCCTCGGCCAGAGCGAGAAGCTGATCCTCGTCGTGGATGTCGGGAACCACCTGACGCCAGTTCGGGTACGTGCCGTCGATCAGCTTGCCCTGGATGGACCAGCAGCCGGTTTCAATGCGGTACTCCCGCTCTTTGAAGCCGATACGGCACTGGTCAGGCAGTTTGCTCCATTCGAGGAACTTCGAGGGCGGCAGGATGCCGCTGAGGTCATCGGGTAGTACCAGACCACTGCGGGTGCAGAGTCTCCGTCCGTCGGTCGCAGCCAGCGTGTGGCCCTGTGCCTGGGGTTCGACACGGATCCCGGTGATGACCGTCCGGGATTCGTCGGTGGATGCGAAGGGCAGCAGGCTGCGGTAGAGTTCGAGTAGCCGTCCATCGGCCTCCTGAACCGACAGCGCTTCCGGGGCCTCCGGCCATTCTTCCGGGTTGAGAGTGGGCAGGAAGTGCTCGCGCACACCCAGATCCCCCTCCAGCTTGATGCGGGCGGTATCCGGCGTTTCCGTGAGCTGAAGGGTGATTCGGTCGTCCTTGCCGGACTTGGCCAGCTTGAGTAGCTCTTTGTGCGGCAGGATTAGGGAGGAAGCTGGTTCATCCGAAAACGTGTCGGGCACACTGTAGCTCAGATGCTGATCCAGGTCGGTGGAGCGGAGACAGACGGGCTGTCCGCCTCCTCCGTCGATGCGAATGTGTTTCAATACGGGCAGGCTCGCCCGCTTGGCCAGAACCTTGCCGAGTCCGGTGAGGATCTCCGTCAGTTCGCGGCAGTGAAAGGTGAAAATCATGGTGATTCCTGGGGTTTGGTTTCAAGTTGAGGAGTGAATTGACAGAACAGATCCCAGCTGTCGTTGCCGGGACGGTGGTGATGGATCACACCACCGCCATGCGGGGTCATGCAGCAGACACAGAAGAGTTCGCTGAACTCCACATACGGGATCACTTTCCGGGGGCCGTTGAGCGGATCCAGAAAGTAGCCGACGGCGGTCACAGGCTGATTGCAGAGGTCCTGCACTTGCACAGGGCGGTACATATAGCCCTCGCGGTCAGTCACCTGCCATTCGGTGTCGCCGGGGTTGCCCTCGTCGTCGTACTGGGTGGCCAGGGTGACTCCGTTCTCCAGGATGAGGAGAGGCGGCGGCTGACGCCAGTCCGAACGCCTGCGGGTGACCCGGAAGAGCTTGGAGCCGATGAGCTGGTCATGGAAGTTCATGATCCGGGGCATGGCCCGGCCGCCGGATTCGATTTCAGGGCGGGTGAGTC
>CAZVCO010000043.1:5436-8536 GCA_964625795.1 uncultured Verrucomicrobiota bacterium
GCATGGGACTCCTCCAGCCAATCGAGGGAGTCGGCGAAGTCGGCGGATTCGGTCTGTTGCCAGGCGGCTTTAAAGGCCGGGAAGTCCTCGACCGTCAGTTTGACCACTGCTTCCTCAGCGGCTTCATTCAGACACTGATCAAGGACCTTGGCCCCGGACTGGCGGAGGTCGTGGACATAGGCGTTGAGGTCGCCGTGGTGTTCGCATTCGTAGAATCGCAGGTGGATCGTGCGGGACATCAGGCGGCCTCCTGGATGGGCTCTGAAGGCCGCAGGACGCGCTTTGCGCTCTCCAGCATGTCCTGACAGGGCAATGGCAGTTGTGTCCGCTCCAGCGCCTCCAGCAACAGCTGGTCAGTCAACTGGGTCATGGGCTTTTGTTGGTGCTGCCCGAGCCGGTACAGGATCGGGATCAGCGATGGGTGAATGTTGGGTGAGTACATACGAGTACCTCCTTGAAAAGGGGTGAATAAACATGGGGTGAGTTCGCGGACTTTCCGAAACGGTAGCTTGCTCAACGGAGAAGGGAGATTGAGACATTTCCCGGTCTTCCGGATAGGGTGAACAGCGCATCCGCCGCTATAATTCGGACCGATGAATGCGCTCCTGATCGTGCGGCCTACAAAAAGGGAGCGTTTTTCAAAAACAGGCATTTGGGGCTGAAAACAGGGCTTTTCCGTCGATTTTTCAAAAGCCAAAAAACGGCGTTTTCGTCTACTCCTCTAAAAAAGTGTACCGCAAAATCATGGATTTAGAGCGGATTCTCATTCTTGAGAATAAGGTTTTTGTTTAACTTTTGGAAGTTAGTCTAAAACTTTGTGTTTAACTTTTGAAAGTTAGACTAAAAGTTTGTCTTTAACTTTCGGAAGTTACTCTGTTTTGGATTTTTGCCGGTTTCGGAGGACCCACAACACGCCGCCGACCAGCAGGTAGACCCAGGGGGATCGGAAGGGCGAGGGGGCAGCGGGGTTACCTGGTTCTGTGAGTCGATCCGTTGCCAGAAAGAGGCTGCCCCCGACCGCCCCGGACAGGAGCAGCCGGGGGGATACCTTGATCCAGGCAGATGTGGTTCGCAGGGGTGTTGTCCAGAGTACATGCTCGCCTCCCTCCCGGACCAACCGGTGTTCGACCCGTTGCTCGACTCCTTCTCGCAACAGACGGCTGAACCACGCGGCGGATACCGTCAGCAGTGGGCAGAGAACCAAGAGCACCAGACAGAGTGATTGTTTCATGGCCTAGTCCTTGGCTGAGGGGTTCTCTTCTGCAGTTGCTGAGCGAGGGCCGCGATTCTCTGGTTGTAGTTCTGGTGGCGCAGCAGGCAGGCCATGGAGGTTTCTTTCGCCTTTTGATGTAGCCCGGCCCTGGTGAGTGAGAGCTCCCGATGAACATTGCGAAGCACCTCGTGTCTGAATCGTTTGGCTGCGGAATGGATCTCGACCGCGGTCCAGGCCAGACGCGGAAGCAATCGGGTGCGGGCGACCAGCACCACGTCCACGGGTAACACGACTCCGGTGATGGCTGCGGAGACCCCCAACTGTTTGAGGGCCTGATCCCAATCGGCTGCAAGTACCCCTTGATCCTCCAAGGGCTTGCGGATCTGGTCAGTGGCCGTTCCCCGGATTCCAGCCAGTTCTGTTTCGAAGCGGTTCAGCGCATCGTAGATCTCCTGTGCATAAGCTTCTGTTACCGGGCCCAGATGCTGTTGGACCTGTTGGTTGATATGTTGGGTTGCGCGGTCGCCACCCTGAAACCGGTCTTTCGCCATCAGCTTGACCAGTCGCAGGAGATTTCCGGAACGGGTGAGCTCGTGGCTCAACTGCTGCAGTCCTGATTGGAACCGCTGCTCGTACTCGGTAGACGTCGCCAAGCGATCGAGGCGTACCTCGAAACGTTGAACCGCTTGAACGGTCTGAGTGTCCACCGAGTCGAGGACGTTGGCAACATTGCTTTTACGGGGAACTCTCTCGGAGAACCCGTCGGGGATCGTCAGCCCGGGAACCAGAGCGAAGGTCAGTCCGGTCAGAATCAGCACCACCATCAATGCGGTGAGGACCCGGTCGATCATTTGTGTGAACGTTTTCATACTCCGCTCCTTAGTTAAGGCCTGCGTGGGCATCACATAGCCCGTGCAGACGTTGGGTGCGTGCAGGGAGCAGACCGAGATTGCCTTTCAGCACTTCGGTGCAGGCATTGAACCAGCTCCACAGCGTACGGGGACGGAACGCATCGTGACGCGGCTCCCGGTACTCAGAGAGCACCTTAGGCACTTGGCTGCCGCAGAGGATTCCACGGTCGAGCGCGTGAATGGTGAGGTCGTGCACCACCGGGTCACGCATGCTGCATTCCTGGTAGCGCTCGATACGGATCGCCTGTTCGTGCCAGCAGGAATCCACCTGCGCGACCGCGTCGTCGATCAGATGGGACAAATCTGAGAGGATCATCGACGTGTGCTTGCGGCTGACTTTGACCTCGCCCGAAAAACTGAGATTGTCGCAAACGAGGACCTGACTTCCCATCACCAGGCCGGCCGGGAAGCGTTTGTCGTGACTGTTGCGGATGCCGACCACGCGGCTGTACTCCGGATGATTGGATCCGTTGGCGACTTCCAGCAGGCCGAAGTAACGGTTGCCGTCGTGCGAGAGGCCGTGGGCCTCGGAGACCACCCGCATGCCGTAACTTGGCAGAGTGGACTCGACCTGCCGAAGCAGCAGGTTGTGGGGAATGGGCTGCCAGGTCTGGGTGGCAGCCGGGGTGCGGACCCGGTTGAGTTCCTCGCGGGAAACTTCGTTGGATCCGCAATGGAGAAGAAGATTGCAGGGCATAGTGCCTCCTTATTGGGGGTGAGTGAAGGGGTTGGGTTGAAACTTGATTGTTGACGAAAACATGCGTATTTTGTGCACATGACGATATCCTTGGACATTCCTGATGATCTGGTGGCATCGCTGGGCAGCACCCCAAGCGAACAGGGACAGTTGGTGCGCGAAGCCTTGGCGGTCCACCTCTATCGTGAAGGCCGGATTTCTATGAGGGCCATGGGGCGCATGGCTGGGATCGGGGAAGATTACTGGTCGGCAGATGCTTTCCGTGAGCGGCACCAACTG
>CAZVCO010000043.1:8546-17709 GCA_964625795.1 uncultured Verrucomicrobiota bacterium
TGCCGGCAATCTGGCTGTGCAGGTCCTGCAGCTGCCAGCCGCCTCTGACGAAGACGCAGCTCTGGATGTTCTGCGGAAACAGGGATGAAGCTGGTCGTAGCGGATACAGGTCCGCTGAACTATCTTGTGCAAATCGGGCAGATCGATGTCCTACAGTCCCTTTTCAGTAACGTGATCGTTCCGCAATCGGTGCTGGATGAATGTTGTCACCCCGGAGCACCGGATTCGGTAAACGCATTCGGTCAGACACCTCCCAGCTGGATACGGGGAGTTTCTCTGAAAGAAAGATCCATTCCTGACCACCCCCGACTCTCCAGAACCGACTTGGAAGCTGTACTTCTGGCCCGGGAGAGCGGGGGAATTTTGTTGATGGATGACGCCGAAGGACGCAGGGAGGCCACATCATCTGGAGTGGTCTGCATGGGCACGTTGGGGATTCTGGCCGCCGCTGCTGAACGGGGATTGCTTTCATTTGCGGAAGCGGCGGAACAACTTCAGAAAACCAACATCAGGCTTCCGGACTCTGTCTTGGAGGAATATCTGAAACGTTTCAGTTTCTAAGGCAGTACGTGGTTTCAAGCTGCTTTGGACTTTTGACCCCAGGCGCGGCAGCGGGATCGGAATTCACACCACCGGCAGTGCATCCCCGGACTCGGGTAATACTCCTGGCGTTGGTTACCTTCGACATAGACATCGCTCAGGCGTTTGAAGCGCTCCATCTGAATCAGGTCGATGGGCGGGAGCTGGTGGCGGATGATCTTCGGAGTCTTGGTTTTGACCAGGTATACGAGTTCGGCTGGAGCCGGAACTTCGCCAGTGGCGTCGCCCAGCAGCAGAAAGTAGCAGACCATCTGCAGTTGATGGCTCCAGGCTTCCTCCCGCAGATCCGGGGTGCTGCCCACGGTTTTGAAGTCGATGGCGGTGTTGTCTCGCACCAGATCCACCACGCCGACCAACGGCAGGGGCAGTTCGTCCGGCTCACGGCGGAGGTACGCTTCCACGCCCCGGATGGGACGTTCGTCCTTGGCCACATCGGACTTGAGGTACGCATGGAGCGTACGCTCTCCGGTTTCGATGCAGGACTCACGGGTTTTGTTGCCGTAGTCCACCTCGTCCTCTTTCTCCAGATTTCTGTAGGCCTGGTGGTAGAGGTCGAGGATGTACGCCTGCGTCGGGGACTCGCCGTTCCACTGCGCTTTGTGTAATCCCTCCAGACCGGCATGGACGGCTTTGCCGATCTGGAGGTTGGGGCTGGTCGGAGCCGGGAGACCCAGCACCTTTTCGTAGAAGAACTTCAACCGACAAGTCAGAAAGCTCTTCAGGCGGGAGGCGCTCATGTACTCCAGCGGGTCGTTATGCGCCTCCGGTGTCACGCGGCCCTCCGGGGCTTCCGATTACGGTTCTGAGCGCCCATCAGGCTGTCGATCAGTCCGGAGGCCTCCAGTTTGTTGAGCTGGGTGACGCCTTTGCCGAAACGGTCACGGGCCTGTTGGTCCACCTGATTCCGGTCGAGGTTCTGCTCGTCCACCAGCTTGAGGATCAGATCCTTCTGCTTGGGAGAGCATTTCCACTGGGGGTCAGGGGTTTGCAGGACGCGCATTTCTTCTGCGGCCTCCTGTCCGGGGACAAAGCCGGGGTGAATGATCTGCTGATCCACCGACTGCTGCAGGGTCTGGTAGATGCGCTCCACCTCTGAAGAAATGTCTTCAATTGAAGACACTTCGGATTTGAGGGAGACATTGAAGTTGTGGCTGGAATACTCGGGGAGACCGATTTTCTTGCCGTAGGTGAGTTCTAAGTGAATGGACATAAGGGTTCCTTATTCAGAGGTTGAAAGGTGAAAGAGTGGGAACACGTCCCAGGCATCTTCCCGGGGACGATCGTGACGGAGCATCCAGCTGCGTTCATCGCTGAAGCAGCAGAGCTGAATGCGGTTGAGGAACTGGAGATAGGGGATTACCCCCTGCGGGGACGCGGGGAAATGGAAGTAGCCAACATCCGTCACGGGGCATCCAATGAGATCATGCAGACTTATCTGAGGAAATGTACGGCCTTCCCGGTCCCGCAACTGCCAGCAGGGGGTATCCGTCGGCGGCGCAGGACTAACCGTCACCCGGTTATCGAAACAGAGGACTCCGTTTTCAAGAATGGTCAGCAGCCGGGAGTGAATGAGACGGTCATGAAAGGCGAGGATCCGCGTGATGTCGTCCACCTCCTCCAGTTCAGGGCGTGTGAGGATACGCATGGGTTCTCCTGTGAAGGGTTGAAAAAGGACCACTCCCGGCCGGACAGACCGGGGTGTGGGGTTCTTCGTTCAGGCCGCCAGTGCGACAGCCGACTGAGCGAAGGCAGGCCGTGGACTCCAGACGGGACGGGCATCGACAGCCGCCGCGTATTCGATATCGCCTAGCATCACATTCAGATCGCGCTCAGCTTTCGAGCAGGCATCGAGCACGCTGGTGGCCAGTACCTTAACGGCTTGACGGGCGAAAGGCGCGAAAGCCGCGCCCCGGTAGAGGTCGAGTTCGACAGTGTAGGGTTTTTCCATTTTTCTTCCTTTTTTATGCATAAAAAACCCCGTCCAGAGCGTCCGGACAGGGCGTGAAAGTGGATCAGTGCAGCACACCAATCCGTTCATGTATGTATAACGGTATTTAGCCTCATTTTTAGTCCGGAGATGGACATGTGACATATGGAAGATTTAAAAGTACAATTGATATAGCCGTAACGTATAGAAGATATGATAAGCCATTGTTTATATGAATATTAAAGCAGGTTTTCTATTATTCGATATGGTTCGCCTAATACTGATTTTATTGTAGATTTACCATTCTTAGAAGCCGAATGGGCTTTTCACAGTTAGAGTATAATTATTCCCCGACGAAAAAAATATTATGTAGTATAAGTTTTAACCTAATTTGAAATTTCATAACGACTGCTGGTGATTCTGAACGCATATCTATTCTATGTCGTTGCATTTAATGTATTTATAAAATGAATGGACAAAAGTTTATTCGAAATGGAACTGTTCTCTTGACTGAGCTTGAAAGGGAATGCACACCTTACATCCTTTTTGAAAATATTTGTGGTTGAGAATCTTTTCGGTGTGAGGCACACGGCACGATGTCGGAGTTTGAGCATGAGAAGGGAGAGGATTTTATCCGATGGACCGCTAATCCCCATTGTTAACAGGCTGTTGAAAAAGTAGGGTTTTTGATTCTGAACGGACTGAAAACATTTCCCAACCGCATCCATGGCAGCGAGAAAAAATTTTCAAGGATTGCCACTACGGGTCTCCTCAGGGATCTCAGCACACCATAAGACCCGGATTCTGCCCATATCGGCATCCAAAACACCCCCGAGAGCTCTCCGAAGACCTTCGGCGTACCCGATCCGATCCTTTTCCGCAGCAACAAGGACAGGTTGTAGGCTGCCGCTTGAAGCAGGAGTCGTTTTCGGATGTTTTCCTGACCTCGCAGTGGAAGTCGTCGCAACCGGCCCCGGTCATACAGCAGCTGAAAAGGTCGTTCCACCTTCTCTCCTCTCGCCCGCTGTAATCGCTTCCCGCGAGGGTTTCCGTTCAGCCGCTGGTTCCGTTTGTACCGTGTTTCTTCTGTACCTTTTCCTGTCCAGCTCCGCTTCATTTGCCGCAGGGCTACATAGGGCTTCAGGTCGTGCAGCTCCGTAAGAAACCGGGTTTGCTCATTGTCATATCCGGCGTCCGCCACCAGATCCTCCGGATGTTTTCCGGTGGTCGCGGCCATCTGAACGATCCCCTCACGCAGCGTTCCCTGGATACTCTCACTGTCTCCCGTTTGTCCTGCCTGAACCGTTACTGCCACTACGGCACCGCTGTCCATATCGATCCCGTGTTCCACCTTGTGTGCCACACGCGTTGTCCCATTCTTCATCCGCGTGATGCCCGCTTCTGGATCCTGAGGACTCACCCAATCCTGGTTGCGGGTGCTCTTGCCCCGTTTCTTGTCGCGGCGTCGGGCATCCCGATCATCCGGGGGCTCCGCGCCTTCATCCTCGCACTCTTGCTCTGCCAACTGCCGGATGTACTCCCGGTGCGTCTGACCTCCGTTACGCCGCACAATGCTTCGCATTGCCGCATTCGCCTCCAGGGTGGTCGCATCAATCCCCAGCGTTTTCCCTTTGAGCACCCGGTTTTCCGCCAGCACCTTGAGCATCCACGAAAACACCAGTTCCATGACTTCGGTATCCAAACGGTGGCGGATACGACTCAAGCTCGAATGATCCGGACAGCGGTCCGTGAGCCCGAGACCGATAAACTCCCTCAGGGAAAGGGAGTCGTTGACCCGCCAGCAAATGCCGCGTTCCGAGCCGATGGCTTCGAAAAAACCGACAAACAACATGCGGAAATACACGCCGGGCGCAATGGAGGGGCGTCCCATCGTGTCCGCATAATACGGTTCGCAGGCCTTCTCCACGAAGGCGTCGAATCCGTGTTCACGCAGCAGGGCGTTCAGCCTGCGGTAAAAGGGGTGGCCCGGTCCTTTGGGAAGCTCGGTATGGGACACCCACAGGTCCGGTTCACGGGTGTCGGTTCGTCGGCTCATGGAAATGGTTTTGTATTTACAGCCCCGGCCAAAAAATGCGAGTTTTTCAACAGCCTGTTAAGACATATAGGCCTTCTATGCACCCTAGACGCTTCCCCTTCACTTCTCTCGTCGTTTTGTTATGTCATGGAGCGGTTTTACTCCAGGCAGCGGTATCCATACAGGGCCCTGATGTGAAGCACGCATCCGGGTATCGACCATCTGACGGCCAGGTTACCCGCTCCTCCATCGGTACACCTTCCCAGCCCCCCACCTCAGCGACATTACCGGGAAAGTCTTCATCCAGACAAATGTGGTCCACGTTCGCACGCAATTATAATCTTCATAGGGTGCAACATACTTGATGAACAAACCTAAGTACACCTACATAGTCGCTGGAACGGCTGTAATGCAGAGTTGATTGGAATACGATTATCGCTAATAATCAAAATAGTCTGAGGGTTTTTAGGGCTGAACAACGTTTAACACTTTATGAACAATACATGTCTGGAAGAAAACATTTCTGAGGTAAAGTCTCGCACGATTCCGTCATGCCCTCCGGGTATTGAAACACGGGTCTTGAGAAGCATCCGGCTTTCGCGTGAACAAGAGATACCCGAGGTCGCTTTTCTTCCCCGACTAGCTCCCCTTTGCTTTGCGGCGGCTATCACGGTTGTCGTAAGTGCGAGTATTTCGCTTCGCTTCGTAACTCAATCGGACAGAAGTATTCAGGAGCGACAACAGGCGAGAACCGAGCTCCATTTTGATGTGTTTCACTCTGATGCCTTTTTGGCGGCTAGTAATAGGAGTTCACGATAATGGCTTCACGGAAAACCGTAACCGTAAACTGGCTGGGGCTGGGGGTCGTCTTGATTGTTCTCTGCTCAACCATATCCTATCTGACGGTCTTGCTGATTCAACCTTCTGAATGGCGTTCGGTTGAGAGTACAGCGAGTCATGATTGGTTGCATGATGAACTGTCGCTTACCAAAGAGGAGTCTCTCAAAATTGAAGAGCTTGAAGGCCCCTATCAGGAAAAACGATCAACTCTTCTGGTAGTTTTTGATGAGCGGATACGTGAGTTAAGCGAGATTCTAAGGACCAATGATCGTGCCACTCCAGAGGTGGATCACGCTATTCACCGGATACATGAAGTTCATGGGAATCTTCAGCAACTCTCGATTGATCACTACTTTCAGATGCTGGAAGTCCTACCCCCGGAAAAACAGGCCAAGCTCAGGTCTCTCGCGGTAGAAGCACTTAGTGAACCGGAGTAATTGATCCGTGGAAGACCCGGATCTGAAATCCCTGTTGATGATTCAAGAGGGGGACGAGCAGGGATTGGTGGATCTCATGAACCGTCATCGTGAAACGTTATTCCGTTTCATTTTCCGGTTCGTCTACAACGAGGCGGATGCCGCTGAGCTTACAGAAGCCACCTTTCTCAAGGTGTACAAAAATGCCGCCCGATTTCGGCCCAAAGCGAAAGTGAGAAGCTGGATGTTTACTATCGCCGGGAATCTCTGCCGGGATTTTCTCCGCAAGAAACGTAAACGTCAGGGAGAGGTTTCCTTACAAACTCCTTTAAGCCAACATTCAGGCTTTTCGCTACAGGACACCTTTTCGGATTCTTCGGCAACCCCTGACGAAGTGGCACATACAAACGAGAAGCTGGCAACGATTGAAACCGCGATCAACCAGTTGCCCCACAAGCTGAAACTTCCGTTTGTCTACTGTACACTGGAAGGACACAGTTACGACGAATGTGCGGAGATCATAAGCAGTAACCGAAAGACCGTCGAAACCCGGATCTACCGGGCAAAGAAAATCCTCCAGAGCGAATTATCTCGCTAAACCCCTAGAACTGCAACCATAGCATCACTGTCGCCATGGCTGCCATCCCTACATTTTCCACCATGGCTACGGTAGACAGTGGAACATTCAGAACGGTCCCCATGCAAGCACAGTTTATTTTCAATTGATTCTTCAAAGCGACGAGAACCCCACAAGCTCCGAAAAGCATCAATACTATCGTGCCCACATAGACTTCTTTCAGTGAAAATCGGGCAAGGTAGGAAAGGCCTAAACCCAGTTCCAAAAATGGATACAGATATGCATAGGGCCGAAATCGTTTAGCCAAAAGGTCATACATCTGGAACCCGTCCGCAAACCCAGAAAGGTTAAAGAACTTAAACATCGAAAACATGACTAAGAACAGCCCCATAAATCCATGCATCCAGTTGGCGGGACGGAATGGAGAGATACCTGTCAGCGCCAGAGCTGAAAGAGCAGAAAGGCTGACCAGGACCATTAAGGGAATATAACTCCGCCAGGTTCGCTGCTTTTCGTTTTGTTTATCATCCGTCATGATTCTCTCCTTCGATGTGATAGTTGGGGTCATCATGGGCCTCGCCGTGCTGATGTAAAAAGATCTTCTCTCCGGCAAATACCAGCAACAGTCCGCCCAGGGAAATCCAAAGTACCAGGGGGTCGGATTGAAGCTTCACCCATATGAACGCTGTCAGCACCACCAGATCCAGGAGCAGCGCAGTAAGGAGTATGGCAGCGTTTGCCCCCACGTCTTTGCGCAGATGGCGGAACACGCCCCAGTGAATGCACATGTCCATGACGATATAAAAAATAGCCCCCATGGAGGCGATACGGCTGAGATCAAACAGCAGTGTCAGCACCATGGCAAAAACGATGGTGTAAATCAGAGTATGTTTTTGAACATTTCCGGGCAGACCGAAATGCCGATGCGGCACCATTTCCATTTGGGTGAGCATGGCCAGCATACGCGATACCGCAAACACACTGGCGATAATCCCGGACACTGTGGCGGCTATAGCGAACCCCACCGTGATCCACATCCCCCAGTCGCCATACGCCGGGCGCGCCGCTTCCGCCAGGGAGTAGTCTTTGGCCTGCACGATCTCTGCAATGGACAGATTGGCTCCCGTGGCCAGGGCCACAAAAACATAGAGCACGGTACACAGGCTCAGAGATATCCAGATCGCACGTCCCACATTTTTTTCGGGCTGCTCCAGTTCCCCGCCCGAGTTGGTAATGGTGGTGAATCCTTTGTACGCCAGAATGCCCAGTGCAATAGCTCCGATGAAAGACATGACTCCCGTTTGCTGGGGTGCAGCGGATATCGCTTCTACATTCCACCCGGACGCGATCAGTCCCCCACCAGCCAGTACTACCAGACCGGCAATCTTCAGAAACGACATGAAGAAGGAGAACGTCTGAATCTTTTCGTTGCCAATCAGATTAATGAAAAACGCAAACGCCAGCAACCCGACGCCCAACACCGGGATGATCCAGTCCGGCCCGCCGCCTCCAAACAACTGCATCGTGTAGGTGCCGAAGGTCCGGGCCACCAGGCTTTCATTGATGATCATGGAAATGTACATGAGCACCGCACAGGACCCGGTCATCACCGAGCGGCCATAGGCCTTTTTGAGAAACATGGCGATGCCCCCGGCGGAGGGATATGTACTCGCCATCTTTACGTAGGAGTAGGCGCTGAATCCCGCCACCACCGCAGAGCAGAGAAACGCCAGCGGAAACCAGCTGCCCGCCAGTTCGGCGATTTGACCGGTCAGGGCAAAGATCCCCGCCCCGATCATGACCCCGGTACCCATCGACACCGCTCCCCACAGCTTCAGACTTTCTGGTTCAGAATGGTCAGACGTGGATAGCGTATCGGTCATACGAGACTTAAACGACAAAAGGATCTAAAACCCTCAGGTTTTTTTATTTTTCAACCACACAAGTCACAAAAGGCACACAATTCCAAAGGTTTCTGCAAAGGGTGGATGTTGTAGTTAAGGAACGCAGCACTACATGGGGCAAGAATCCATCCATTGCTGCATATTTTTTGGCAGATCATTAAGCGGTATTTCCGGTGTGGGGGTCCAGCATCCCGCACAGGGGGGCGGTGCCATTTTCTGTTTTTTGATCATCTGCCCCATCCATTGCATGCGTCTCCCGCACAACTCGCTGATCGGTTCAAGGTCTGCTTGCTCTTGCGGGTTGGCAGTATGTTTTACAGTTTCGAGTACATTTTTTTGGTGGGCCGTCAAGTAGCCCACACGGCTGAGCAAGTAGGATCGCTCTTCAGGGGTAAGTGCTAATGCCTGATTCAATGCCTGCTTTGCTTCCTCCAGCATCTGAAACAGTAATTCATCATTAATGCCGCCCCCTTGCCGGTATGTCTTGAGTGCCTCCGATAAACGTCTTTCAGAAAAAGTGATCCTCAATTCTGCTTCATCCTTATCGTTCACTGAGAGCATCAGGTGTATCTTTTCTGCAAAACGCTTTACGGGGTACATGAAGTTACCTGGAACGGCATCCGAGGATGCGGCGACTGTACCCCATCCGAGTATAAAGAATACCATTATACTTGCAGCGAAACGGAGTAGAGCTGGACGGGAGAAAATTGAAAGTATGGCCTGTCTACGCTCTGTGGTGCGCGTGGGCTTGGCTATTTGTTGTGACATGGCTGCCATCAATCCTTCGACGGATGGGGTGGGGTCAGGCATGAATGGCAGTAAGTTAAGGGGTTTCAGCATGCCTTTGCCGCCATCATTTCCGCT
>CAZVCO010000044.1:0-17709 GCA_964625795.1 uncultured Verrucomicrobiota bacterium
CCAATCTGGTCCGACAGATTATGACGATCGATGAGGTGCAGGGAAACCGGGTCCATTTCCTGGAGCGGCTACGCTGGGACTACCCGCTGGAATACGACCCCGTTCTGATCCGCTACCCCCATATCGAACTGGTGGGGGTCGAGGGAATCAAACTGAAAGGCGTGGTGTGGGACGGCGTGCCTCAGACCAAGACCGGACTGTATCTGGTCAATGCCGCCGACAGCTGGGTCCGGGACGTGAAGTTCATCAACCTGAAAACCGCCCTGAACATCACGCAGTCCAAAAACGTGACCGCGGTGGACGTCACCCTCGACGGGGAGGACGGTGAAACCGGGGACTACTTCGAGGGCTTTCACAACTCTATGAAGTTCCTCAGTCACAGCAGCGACTGCGTGATCGAACGGGGCCGGATTCTCCGGGGCGTGACTCACGGCTTCTCCAATCAGCGTCACGCCAACGGCAACGTGTTTCTGGACTGTGAACTTCCACCAGTGGGGACGGATGGAATGAATTCACGCATCGATCTGCACTCACAGCTGCCGATGGCCAATCTGTACGACGGATTGAAAAACGGAAATCTGAAAGGCAGTGGCGGCAATCTCACGACGCAGCCTCATTCCGGACCCCGCATGGTCATCTGGAACTGGGACTCCGAAATCAAAGACAGGCAGACCGTCTGGGCGGGGTATGGGCAATACCAGCTGCAGATCCCCGGAAGCATCTGGGTCGGACTGGAGGGGGAAAACAACATCGATATTCAGTTTACCGACGGCGCTCGCTCCACCCGCAAAGAAGAGGTGATTGTCGAATCCAACGGCCAGCACGTGGAACCGGAGTCCCTGTACCGGGGACAGGTCCGTCACCGGCTGGGAAGAGACCCCAGCCCCGGAATCTATCCTTTTATTGAGGGTCCGAACATCATTTTCACCGGGCAGCCCGCAACCTGGAGCGCTGGAGGCACCCAGTCCACCGCGTTGTTCACCCAGTGGAACGGGGATTCCACCTCCCGGGGAACCACCTTCACCTCCACTCCGACAGCCCCCGGACCCGTCACCCTCGAAATGGCCCGCACCGACGGACAGATGGAACCCATCACAGCCCACAGGAACGTGCGGGTGCTGGACCGGAACGGAATTCTGGTCGACGCCCGGGCCGAAGGATTTCTGCCGGTGTCCCGGAACGTGCTCCGCACCGCGAACGGTACCCTCCTGCAGGCCCTTCACACCGGCCAACACTTCACTCTGCACCTGTCGGATGACTTTCCGTATTTTCGTTCCGTCCGCCATGTGGCGGATAAACTCACCGTGGGGTCTCTGATGGTGACCCCTCTGCCGGCAGAAGGAGTGGACCTTTCCGGCTACAGCTATCAGCTTCAGGTGGAGAACGTATCCCGAAACTCTCTGGACACCCGGCTGGGACTGGCCGCCCGCGATGTGAACGGAAACTGGGGGATGAGTAAACAGTCGTTGGACTGGGGCGCCGACAGCGGATCCTTTTCAGGCATCAGCTGGGAGCCCATGCACGCTGCGTTTGGTCTGAAGACAGGCGATTTCGACTCCTCGGGCATCGACCGGATCGGGTTTTTCATGCTGCATCTCAACGAGGCCTGGACCCTGAAGGATAATAAACTGCGGTTCGTGTCTTTCCGAATCGAGGCAAAACGCTGACTCCACTCAGAGATCCTGTCGGCTTCTGACGTCCGTTCGCGGGAGTCCCGCTTCATCCCAGTCGCCGCAACGCCAGACAGGATCGGCCAGTTCCCGTCTCCACCGTTCCCGGACCACGGGATTGCACTCCAGCCGGCCGTTGCCCCAGTCCGACCAGTTACTCGTCTCGTTCAGCCCCCTTCCAGTCCAGTCCCAATTGATGTAAGAGGACATTTTAATCCCCGGCTGGGTCGCCAACAGGTCAAAGTAAGGTTCAAACCAGTCCTGCCAGGATTCGTCTCCCCGGTCCACTCCGACGCGGCGGGGCGTCGCCTCTCCAATCATCACCGGTTTCCCGTGCGCATGGGCCCGGGCGAGGAAATCCAGAGTCTCCGGGCTCTGAAGATCTTCAGCATCAAACAGGTCAAGGCCCCACCAGTCCACCACGTCATCTCCCGGATAGTAGGAGTAAGCGGATTCGTCATCGTTTCCCTCTGCCGCCACACACCACACCAGGGCCGGCCGTTCGGACAAACCACCCAGCCGCTCCGCAATGCGGCGGAACGCCCTGATATAGGCCCCCGGGGTGTATCCATTCCAGGCTCCGTTGCACTCATACCCCACCCGCAGAAAAAGAGGAGCCGCAACGTCCTCCACCATTCTCGCCAGCGGATCCAGCCCGCCCTCAAGTTCATCGTTTGCCACCGCATGATCGTAACAGGCCTCCGGCTCTCCATCCTGGGTCATGGAAAGCCCCAACTGCACTGCCATCTTCCAGGGAAACGCCTCGTGAAGATTCGTCATCGATTGATACCGCGAAGAAAACCGTGACTGCTGCATGCGGTGCAACCCTGCCAGTCCGGTGTACTGCATAATAGCCCGGGGCGGGGATTCCGGAAATTCCAGCGTATATCGGCATACGGCCGTGAGGTCCTGGCCGAGACAGTGGATGATGCCGTCCTGCTCATGCCGGACACCATAGTGGTGACGTGGAAAATAAGTTCTCATCATATCTAAAGATCAACGCCTTTACTGCAGGGCTTTCAGACGGGCAAACTCTCCTCCCCGTGCCATCAGTTCCTCCTGGGATCCGATTTCAACCGGGCGGCCCTCCCGCATAACCACCACCCGGTGGGCCTGGCGGATGGTGGAAAGGCGGTGCGCCACGATAAACGTCGTACGACCTTTGACCAGTTCGTCAATCGCCAGCTGTACTTCCTTTTCACTGATCACGTCCAGAGCGGAAGTTGCCTCATCAAGGATGAGGATACGTGGATCACGCATCAGGGCCCGCGCAATGGCGATACGCTGACGCTGCCCGCCCGAAAGCCGCACCCCGTTTTCGCCGATCGCGGTGTCCAGACCCTCAGGCAGGCCGGCCACCACCTTCTCCAACTGCGCGGCCTGAATCACACTCTGAAGATGCGAACTGTCCGCATCCTGCAGGCCATAACAGATATTTTCCCGCAGGCTGCCGGAGAACAACAGCACGCTTTGTGGCACCACGGCCAGGTGATGGCGCCAATGTTGAAGATTGATCTCCTCCTGCGGACAGCCCTCCAGCAGGATCCGCCCCTCTTGCGGACGGTAAAAACCGATCAACAAATTCATCAGGGTGGACTTGCCGGAACCCGACTCGCCCACAAAGGCGACACACTCGCCGGGAGTCACCCGCAGCGTAACATCACGTACCGCCCAGCCATCGCCATAAGAGAACCCCACCCCTTCAAAGTCAACGTTTCCTTCAACAGGGGACAGCAACGGTTTGCCGTCCTCCACGTCCAATTCCTCCACCTTGAGAATCTCCACCAGACTGTGCACAGATTCCAGTCCCTTGGACAGTTGGGGCACCAGGTGTAACAGGTGCATGACCGACTGGGTGATAATCGCAAAGAGGCCCTGATACAGAACCAGCTCCGGCACCGAAATCCATCCCAGACTGCAGAGCGTGCCGGTGGCCAGCAGACATAGAACCTGGGTAATCTGCAGGGTCATAAACGAGGAGGATTCGAAAAAAGCGTTGTTCCGGTCCAGTTCACGGCCGCGTTGCTGAATATGATCCAGATGTCCCTCCATTCGGTCAATTTCATGCCCCTCCAGTCCGTGCGCCTTGGTCACTGGTATCAACTCGATCATTTCCCCCACCGATGAACTCATCCTCTCCAACTGCTGACGGAAATGGCGGTTGCTCAGAGAGAGACGGGTTCGGAACGAGCGAATAATAAAAAGGGCTAGCGGCGTCACTACGGCGAAAAACAGAAGCATCACCGGCTCACGCTGCAGGGTCACCACCACGGCAAAGCCAATTGCCAGGACCACTTCCAGACTCTTGCCGCCGATCATCCGGATCAACGTTTCCACCTGCTCGACATCACGCAGAAGTTTGGCATGCAGCTCGCCGGATGTCCGGTCATGATGAAACCGGATAGACAGATACTGAAGCCGCCGGATCAGAATGGAACGGAGATTCCGTTCAAACTGCCGGACATGGCGGGAAAACAACTCCGTGTACCATACGTGACCCGGGATATTGAGCAACTGCAGCAGAATCATTCCGGCCGCCGGCCAGACCAGCAGCTTGAAATGATCGGCCCCTGGCTGACTCAGCACCTCCAGGAGGTACTCAACAAAAAGCGGCAGAAGCAGAACCGGAGAGGTTTTGAACATATGGACCGCAAGAATCAGCAATCCCCGCAAAGGGGAAATTTGCAACATGCGGAACAGCGTAAGGACGGGCCTGCTCAGGAGGTCCCGAAGGTTCCAGGCAAATGCCCCGCCGGGAAGAAGCGGATCCCCTGATGCGCCGCGCTCCTCACTCATTCCGCTCCGCAGGAAACAGGCGCAGGTTCCGGCAGGGGGAATTCATCCTGTATCCGCACACTGCGGTTTTCCACAATTGAACGCTCGGTAGCGGTGGCCAGCACCATGGTCGCATAGGCATCGGTTGCCGGGGTGATCGGCCCACTCCCTTCCTGAATCCGCTCCAGGTACCGCAGGAGCATCCCGTTCATGTCATGATGCAGATCGTTCTGAGGTCGGTCGGAATAATCTTCGGTGCGGACCCATTCGGTCTCTTTCCGTTCATGATCAAAGCGGAAGATATGCAGTTTCCCGCCGTAGAAATCGGCCAGACAGGATCCCTTCGTTCCCGTAAGCGACAGCCGGAACTCATGACCAGGAAGCTCGGAGTACGTTCCGCCCTCCGGCAGAGGCCGTCGGTAGTAGGTGGGGGCCCGGTTATGGAAGATCTCCAGCTGCCCCAGCCGTCCTTCACGGCCTTTCAACATTACCGTGACGTGATCCGGCACCTCCCCGGGATAAAAGGACAGTCCGTTCCTTCCCGCCCGGTAGGCCTGAACCTCCTCAAACTCACCCAGATAAGCCCGCAACATGTCCAGCTGATGGATGCCGCAGTGATAAATAATTCCTCCTCCGGCATCCCGCCGGAGCCGCACCTGCTGCTCGAAAGGCGTATCCGGAGCATCCGCCCACCAGTGCCCCCGCGAATCCACACAGCCCGCCGTCAGCACCTCACCGAAAGCCCCCTCTTCCATCAGCGTGCGCACCCTCCGGGGCATCAGGGAATGAATGTACTCAAATCCGATTTGCAGCGTGCCCGCTGAAGCCGCCTCTGCCGCCAGCATGTCCCGGCTTTCCTCCAGAGTGGGCGCCATCGGTTTTTCACAATAGACATGCAGGCCCGCCTCCAGAGCCTCCCGGGCTGCCGGCAGATGCTGGTCATTCGCATTGGCCACCACCATCACCTCCAGACCGGGATGGGCCGTCCGCATCTCCGCCACCGAAGTATAACAGGGTATTCCCTCCGTGCGGGTGATCTCAGCCGCCCGTTCCGGACGACCCGAAATCAGCCCGGCCACCGGGGCCCTCTGTTCCGAAAGAAACCGATAAAATCCCATTGCCGCGCGGCCTGTCCCGACGATTCCAGTGCTCAGAGTGATCATAGAAGGATGAAATATTGACTTTAACCTTAAAGATGTCAATGAAAGATACGTTCACGCTGTCTATTTCCGACCTTACTTTCTTCTGCATATGGCCGAAACCCCCTCTGACCTGAAACCCGCACCCACCAGAGTGCTGGCTGCCAACGAACCTGTCCCCTCTGCCCGCCGGACGGACTGGTTTCAGGCCGCCCGCTTCGGTCTGTTTGTGCATTGGGGGCCCTATGCCGTATCCGGCCGGGGGGAGTGGGTCATGAACCGCGAGCGAATCCCCGTCTCCGAATACCGGAAACGTTTCATCGACCCCTGGAAAGCGGAGGCTTTTGATCCAGCCGCCTGGGCCGCTCTCGCGCTGGAGGCCGGTATGGGATACGTCATCCTGACCACCCGGCACCACGACGGATTCTGTTTATGGGACACGAACACCACGGAATGGAACAGCGTCAACCTGGGCCCTGAACAGGATCTGGTCGACGCCTTTGTCAAAGCGGTGCGGGCGGCCGGGTTGAAAGTGGGCTTTTACTATTCAGGGGCGGACTGGACGCATCGCGATTACCCCGGCGCCTACTACCGGGATTGGCCTCAAACAGAAGACTGGGAAAGCGAGGAGGCCCGGTTGAGGTTTGTCGCCCATTACCGGGAACAGGTGCGGGAACTGATGACCCGCTACGGGAAGATCGATCTGTTGTGGTGGGACGGTTGCCAGCCGGAGCCTTTCGGAGGCGACGAAGTCAACGCCATGGTCCGTGAACTCCAGCCGGAGATTCTGATTAATGAGCGGAACGGCTCCGGATTTGATTTCCGCAACAGCGAACAGACCCTCCGCCCCAAACCGGGCCCCTGGGAAGCCTGCATGACCCTTAATACCAATTGGGGATGGCACAAAGGGGACCGTCAGTGGAAAACCCCCAAAGAGGTCCTCCAGTCTCTGATCGAAGTTGCGGGCAAAGGCGGGAATCTGCTCATCAATGTCGGACCGGGCCCGGATGGACGGATTCCCGTTGAGTGCTCCAACCTGCTGCGGGAATGCGGTGCCTGGTTGAAACGCAACCCGGGCTTTCTCGCGAATTCCGACCGACACGGTCTGAGCTGGAACAACAGCTGCCTCGTCACCACCCGCGGCTCACGCGTCTATCTGCATTTCTATGCGGAGCCGGGTCCGGAATTCTGCTGGGCCGAACTTAAAAACCGGGTGATCTCCGCCCGCTTCCTCGCCACCGGGGAACCGATCGAGTTTCATCAGGACGCGGACAGGCTCTGGCTCAGACACCTTCCCACTCCTCTCCCCGACACCCCGCTCACCACAGTGATGCTGGAGGTGGAGGGCTCACCGGAACCTCTGACCGAAACCACGTCGTTCTGGATTCCCAACTGATGTTCATCCCGGCTCTCCGGTGACCGGAAACGGTGTACCGGACGCCCCCACACTCCCCTCTGATTTTATGAAACACTCCTCCACTCACGGAACCTTTGACGATGCCACCGGCGAATACGTAATTACCGACCCCAACCCTCCGCGGCATTGGCACAATTATCTCTGCAATGCGACCTGGATGGTCAACCTCACCCAGTTCGGTACCGGAGCCGCCTTCTTCCAGCCGCGGGGCGAGGGATACCGTATGAACCTCACTGAGGATTCCGACGGACGCGGTGGACCCCGTCACATCTATCTCCGTGACGAAGTGTCCCGCGACTGGTGGACGCTCACCGGATCTGCCGGCCCCTCCGATTTTGACCACTGGGAATGCCGGGTCGGCTCCAACCGTCAAGTGATGTCCAGCCGACGCAGGGGAATCGCCGCACGCTGGGAGGTTATGGTCCCCCGCGAGGACATTCCGGCCGAAGTCTGGACCGTCCGGCTGGAAAACACCGGCGATACCCCCCGCCGGATACGGCTTGCGCCTTTCATGGAGATGCATCTGACCGGGGGCAGCACCCTCATGGATTTCATCGCGGTGCTGGCCGGTCACTATGTGGAGGACGGGAAGTTTATTCTCGGGGAAAACCGCTGCGTCAAATTCCCCCCATACTTCAATGCCTTCTTTGCCGGCAGCGAAGATCCGGACTGCGTCACTCTCAACCGGGAATCCTTTTACGGTCCTTACGGAAACGCGGAAAAACCGCGCGCCATGCTGGAAGAGCCCCTGCACACTCCCCGGGCAGGCACCGACTGGCTGGGGGCATCTCTGCACTATCTGCTGGATCTTCAACCCGGCGAATCCCGCACCCTGTCATTTACCGTCGGCATGTGCCACAATGAGGAGGAAGGGCGCTCCCGGGTAACCGATCTTCTGACCCCGGGACGGATCGATGCCATCCGGGACGATTTGACCCGCCACGCCCGTGAACGGATGAACCGGTGGACCCTGCAGACGCCCAACCCGGACTTTAACCGCTGGCCCAATATCTGGCTGAAGCATCAGCTTGAATTCGTGGGACAATGGGGGCGGGTCATCGGACGGGGATACCGCGACGTGTTGCAGGATACCTTCGCCCTCTCCCAGACCCACCCGGATATGGCGCGCGCCTGCCTGAAGGAGGTTTTCAGCAAACAGTATATCTCAGGACGCTGTATCCGGGCCTGGCGGCTGCCCAACGGCGAACTCGACACCCAGCATTACGCGGACAGTCCCTCCTGGATGATCATGGCCCTCACCCGCTACCTCAAGGAGACCGGGGACCTCGCCCTGCTTGAGGAGCCCGTCAGCTGGCTGCCGGACGACGCCCACCCCGAACCAGGGGAAGCCTCCATGTGGGAACACGTCCTGCGCGGGCAGCGTCCTCTCCTGGAGGACCGGGGACTGCACGGCCTGATCCGCATCCGCTATGGCGACTGGTGTGACACCATGAACGGGGTCGGGGCCAAAGGCGAAGGCGTCAGCGTGATGCTGTCCATGCAGGTGAAGCTCGGATGCGACCTCTTCGCCGAACTGGCCCGGTACATTGGAAAATTCGAAGTGGCGGAAGAAATGGAAACCGCCTCCCGCGAACTGCACGACACCATTCAAAAACACTGCTGGGACGGCGAATGGTTTCTGCGCGCCTTCGACGACGAGGGCCGCCCGGTCGGATCCAGCCAGCCCCAGCCCGGGGACAACGGAGAGGGACGTATCTTCCTCAATCCCCAAAGCTGGGCCATTCTCGCCGACATCGCCACTCCGGAACAGATTGAATCCTCTCTGGCCGCTGTGAGAGAGCACCTCGACACCGGCTATGGCTGCATTCTCCACAGCCCGCCCTTTACCGGACTGGTGCCGCGCATCGGTCAGATGACCGCGATGACGCCAGGCTTTTACGAAAACGGATCAGTCTATGTCCACGGCAACGGCTTCTATGCCCTCGCCCTCGCCCACGCCGGCCGGGCCGATGAGGCTCTCCGCGCCATGGAGGCGGTGCTGCCCACCACGCCCAACAAACCGAATGCCGACACCGAACCCTTTGTGATTCCCAACTACTACATCGGCCCGGCCGGTGGGGACCGCGCCCAGCGCAACCTCTTCCTCTCCGGCTGGCGGACCGGATCAGCCGCCTGGCTGTGGATGACGGTCTGGGAGGGCCTTTTAGGGTTTAAACCGGACTACGATTCTCTGTCCATCACGCCGAAACTTCCCACAGAGTGGGTGTCGGTAGAGGGCAGTCGGCTCTGGCGCGGACAGACACTTTCGTTTATGTTCAACCGGAGCGGTGACGGGCCTGCCAACATGGAAATCCCAACTTCAGCCGATCTTCCCGATACCATCAACCTGACCAGTCTATCATGAAACCGGCGACCTCTTCTTTTATAAAAAACCTCCACCCGGGCCGTGGCAACAGCCATCTCCAACCCTCACTCTGACTGCCCCACACCAGTGGAATTCCGGCTTATGCGTAAAACTCTTGATCAAAAACTCGACCGAATCCGGAACGGATCGGATAAACTCACTGATTTCATCATTGCCGACGCGAAGGATGCGGACATGGCCTTCGGCATCACCGCACCCGGTCCCGCCCGGCACGGGGCCTGTCCGCATGGGTTTGACCCCGCCGCGGGTTGCTACCGGACACTGACCGACTACTTAAAACAGATCCGGGAGGTGGTGCATCAGGGTCTGGTGGACATCGTCCTCCTCTCAGCCTCCAATCTGGAGCGGCTGGCGATTGACGAAAAACTCTTCCGCACCTCTGCGGTCACCCCCGCCGCGCGGGCCAACGACACCACCGATGTCTGGGTGGCGCGGGAGGGCCGCTATATCCAGCACCCCTCACGCCATTTCCGCAGCGCGACCCTGGACCACATCAAATACGGTCATCTGGAGACCCATCACACCAAACCCTTCACCGGTGCGGATCTTGGACTGTATTCCATCACCTTCACCAACGAGCTGGAGTGGGATTATGCCGCGCTGGAGGCTTTTCAGGAATTCAGACTGGAGGCCGAGCGGAAGCGGTTTCGCTACTTCCTCGAAGTGTTCAATCCCAATGTCGACCCCGGATTCGATCCCAAAAAAGTGGGCGGGTTTCTCAACGACAACATTATCCGCTGTCTGGCCGGCGTCACCCAGGCCGGCCGGCCACAGTTTCTCAAAATTCCCTACAACGGCCCCGGCCCTCTGGAGGAACTGGTTGCCTACGACTCCAAACTGGTGGTCGGGATTCTGGGCGGCAGCGCAGGCACCACCCGGGACGCCTTCCAGCTCATACACGACGCCCAGAAATACGGTGCCAAAGTCGCGCTGTTCGGACGGAAAATCAATCTCTCCGAGCATCCCCTCGCCTTCATCGAGCACCTCCGTCTGATCACCGACGGCCATCTGGGCCCGGAGGAGGCGGTGAAATCCTACCACGCGCGTCTGCAGCAGGACGGCGTTCAGCCGATCCGGGAGTTCGATCAGGATTTCCAGCTGACCGAAACCTCACTCAAGTATTCCTGACCCATGAAACGTTCCGAACTCAACAATGTCTACCGGGAAGCCCGGCAGTGCTTCGAAACCCATGGCTGGGCCCTCCCGCCCCACCCACGCTGGGACATCACTGATTTCGGCCTGGGCAACTTTTCCAGATATGGCCTCACTCTGATCAACCTCGCGGAGGAACCGGAATACTGTGAGAAGCTGATGTACGCCCGTCCCGGACAGACGACTCCGGCCCACACCCACAAGGTGAAAAAAGAGGATATCATCTGTCGACGTGGCGTGCTCGAACTCCGCTTGTGGAACGGTCACCCGGAGCAGGCAAAGCCGGGAGCCTCTTTCCAGGTCCAGGTCAACGGACGCGGACAGGAGGCGGTCAACGGAGAGATCCTGAGCTTGAACGCAGGTGAACGCATCACCCTGGTTCCAGGGATCTACCACGAATTCAGGGCCGGCGCGCCGGATACCATTCTCGGAGAGGTATCGACCGCCAACGACGATGCCCACGACAATTTTTTTGTAAATCCTGAGATCGGACGCTTCCCCGGAATCGAGGAGGATGAACCGGCGGAAATCCGGCTGGTCAGCGAGGGGGCGGCGTGACGTCCGCAGCACTGGCGGCAGAACTCCGTGCACGTGGTTCAGAGCTGGACGGCCTGCACGTGGTGACCGGGTTCGACGGGTTTGTGGACGAAATGATCGAACTGGTAGGGGAACGTCAGAGCCTGGAGGCATACTCACGGGTGGAATCAATCCCCGATTTCGGCGCATTGGTGAACGCCTCCGCCGGACATTCCAGCCTGCGGGAGATCGTAATCCGCCGCATGGATCCGGGCGGCTGCGCGGTGAATATGGGAGACGGTCTGGCCGCACTGGGTGTTCCGGTCCAGACCTTCGCCACAGTGGGAGACCCTGTGCATGCCGCTTTCCAGGACTACGCCTCCCGGGCCGGACTCCACTCCTGGGGACAGGAACCCGGGCGCACTCTGGCCTTTGAATTTCAGGACGGAAAACTGATGTTCTCCTCCGTAAGTCCCCTGGCCTCTTTCACCCCGGAACATGTCCGGCGCATGCTGGCAGACGGCAGTTTTGCGAACGCCTGTGAAACTGCGCAGGTCATCGCATTCACCGACTGGACCCTGTTCCCTCATATGACCGCGTGCTGGCGGGTCTTGCGGAAGGAGGTTCTGGATCACCTTCCCCACCGCCCCACCCTGTTTTTCGATTTAGTGGACCCCTCCAGCCGTTCCCGCAAAGATATTCAGGACATGCTGGCAGAGATTTCAGAATTCTCCGGAACCTGCGAAGTCGTGCTGGGCCTGAACCGAAAAGAGGCCGGACTGGTGTCGGAGGCACTGGACCTCCCGTCCGACCCGGGAACCGAGGATCTCGATCCCCTGGCCGTAGACATCCGGGAACGAATGATGATTTCAGACGTCGTGGTGCACAGCCGCCTCGCAGCATGGTCGGCGGATGAGACCGGAACCACCCGTATCGACACCACCCCCTGCATGAACCCCATCAAATCCACCGGAGCCGGCGACCGCTTCAATGCGGGCTATGCTCTGGGCCTCCTGTTGAACCTCCCACAGGCCGACCGCCTCCGGCTGGCCAATACCTGCGCGGGTCTGTACGTCCGAACCGCCCAGAGCCCTTCTTTTGAGGACATCATTCAGGTTCTGGAAAGCGGCACCTATCCGCCCCCCAGCTGAACCCGAAACGTTCGAATGCGGGGTATTGGATTCCGTTCATCACTCCCGATAAAAAACAGCGGAATCCACCTGCCAACGCTCCTGCACCGGCTCATCCGCCGCCTCAAACGCCCGGCGAAGCAGTCCGCCCCTCCGCGACACCTGAGTAAGAACCTTTTCCATTCCGTCGTCATTCCACCCCGTCGGGACTCCGGGATCCACTCCCTTCACCTCGTCGGTGAAACGGCTGTGATGGATACGGCATCCGCCTTCGGTTCTCACCATACAGGAGGGTCCGGAGCGTCCATCCAGCAGCATGCTGACAACCGTCCGTTCCGCCGGAATCCCTTCTCCACCCAGTGCCGCGAGGAGTGAGTGTCCCTCGGCTCCGGGCAGCCCCTCCGCTTCCGCCGCCTCCGCGAACGTGGGTGCCGCATCCAGCAGGCTCACCAGCCCGGACACAACCCGCCCGGGTTGCACACCGGACCCCCGCCAGATCATAGGCACTTTGACCGCGCCGTCGAGAAAACAGGATTTCCAGAACATGCCGTGCTCCCCCGCCATGTCACCGTGATCGGAGGTGTAGAGAAACAGATCCCGTTCCGGATCCACCGCCTCCATCAATCGTCCGATCTGCGCATCCATCTCCTCCACCATACCGTAGTAGGCGGCGCGGGAACGGCGGATCTCCTCCGGGGTGACGTTCTCCATGTTGCGGGAGGTCCACCAGGACCGGACGGCGGGTGATGCAAAGGCGTGAAACGCCTGAATCTCATGCATGTCCGGCGGCGGAAGCTCCTCAAGGTAGTGGTCAAAGGTTTCCCGTGAACACACATACGGATTGTGGGGCGCGTGCGTCCCCACCACCATGAACAGCGGACGATCCTGCTCTTGTACCGCCAGCCGGTCCAGTGCCGCATCCACCACCTCGCGGTCATACTGCGCCGAAGGCCCCACCCCCGGGCCCGAAACCGACAGCATCTCCCGTCCCTGGCCCGTAAAACCGGAAAAGGGCCCCAGATCTATCTCGCGGAAGGCCGCGTCCGTAGGCCCGATATCTCCCACCAGCCGCTCCTGAAACCCGTGCCGCTGATCCGGCCCGATAAAATGCATCCGCCCGCACAGTACGGTGTCATATCCCACTGCCGACAGGGTGTGGGCGATGGTGGGAATGTCCGATGGCAGTGCCTGACGGTTGGTCAACACCCCGTTGGTGGAGGGCAGCAGCCCGGTCAGCATCGACATCCGGCTCGGCCCGCACACCGGCGAGTTACAGAACGCGTTGGAAAACCGCGTTCCCTCCCCGGCCAGCCGATCCAGATGGGGCGTCCGCACCCACGGATCCCCCGCACACCCCATCACATCGGCGCGATGCTGATCGGACACAAACAGGACAATACGATGAGGCTTCATTACGGCAGACGCTGCACCCGAAGACGCAGAAAGGCCGGCGTCCCGGTTTCCGCAGGTGTATGGGTTCGGACGGTCACCGTTTCAGTCCCGTCACCATTGTCAACGGCGTTACCCACCTGGGAAACCGCTCCCGTATTCATGGATCCGCTAAGATCCGTACCGTATTCCACCGTATACATCAGGTCATCGACGGTATAGTCGATCCCCGTGGTTCCACTTCCCCCCGCCAGGCGGGGGTAGCGGATACTGGGGTAGCGCAGATCACCCTGTTCTGTGACCTGGCCGCTGACCTGCCTGACACTGCCGCTTTCACCGGGATGTGTTCCGAACGCGCGCTCCAAAAGATTCACCACTCCATCGTTGTCGTAATCAACCATATCCTCCGCATCACCGGTATTTTCGCTTTGTCCGAAATAGTCCAGCCTCCACTGCTCTGCGGCAGAAAGTGAATCGGACTCCGGTTGATACAACGCGGTCACCGTCATGTCCCGGGTGACCGGATCAAATGACTTGTCCCACCCTGCAAAGGTGTATGCCGCATCCGCCTCGACCGTCGGCTCGACCGCCGCACCGCCATACGCAATGGTCTGTACCGCACTTCCGGCGACGAGACTTCCATGTGCTCCCGGATCAAAAGTGACGGTGACATCCGGTGCCGCGTAGGCTGTGCCATCATAGTGCACGTCGTCATTCCGGAGCGCATAGCTGCGTCCGCCCACCTGCACCACGGCATCGGCCACGGTCCCGCTGAGTTGCGTAACCTCGGGATGAACCCCAGTGTTGTTGATCGTCATGACCACAAGAAAATCCCCATCGCCTCCGTCCTCAATCAGCAGATAACGGTTATCCGTCACTCTGGGATTGGAGACACTTTCGGTGGCAATAGTTCCGCCGTTGAGAAGGGTATAGGCCGATCCCCTTTCGCGGATGCCCGTGGTGATGGTCGGGGAGCCTCCGGGGTGAAGCACAGTGCCTTGAAGGGTGGCCCCGTTTTCCCCGGTGATGGTGAAGGTGTTTCCAATGACCGTGACCGTATTATTGAGAAACGTCGGCATCTGCCAGTACGCCCCGTTGCCGGTGGTATCGGCCACGACCACCACCGCATCGGCCCCGGTGGCAGCCCGGTCAAAGTCGGTGATGATCCACCGTTTGTGCTGGGTGGTGCCGACATTGCTGGTGGTCATCGAGGCGATGGCATGACCCCCGCCATCGATTTTTGCCAGCGGAGTCCCCACGAAACTTCCGGTATGCGACTCATCAATGGAAAGGGTTCCGCCGGGATCTCCCGGATACACGGTGGCCTGCCCGCGGTCACGCCCCGGGGCGTTGCGTCCACCCCCGACCGCAAAAGGAGCCCCCGGCCCGAGAATACGGAACCCGAGTCCGTCCGGTCCGTCATGGCTGTTGGTGTCCACCGGGCGGCTGCGCGCTTTGAATTGCACGAGAATATCATCGGCTCCCTCAAACCCGTCCCGCCAGGACATAATCCCCAGGCCGACCGGGGCCACGTTGGCCTGATGCCATTCCCAAATCTCCAACGGATCCTGCGCGGGGATATCGTCCGGATAGTACAGAATAGACCAGAACGTCCCGTGGCGGACCGCGTCCCAGATCCCGGCAGGAGCAAGAGATCCTTGCAAACGGTCATAAGCATACCGCAGGCCGCCGTGAATGGATTCCGGTGCGAAATAAAAGGCAAAGCCGAAAAGGCCTTCCCCGCCGATATGACCGTTGTCATCGGACCAGTCGGTTTTGATTCCGCCGAGTCCGTACACGTTAAAGGGATCATCCGCCGGGGCAGGCACCGAACCGGCGTAGGCGGTCCAGGGCATCCACTGCAGACCTGCCCGGTCACTGACGCTCCGGGCAGGCTCCAACCGGTCGAGGGCGACCGCGAACGGCCCCACATAAGAACCAATGGCGAATGCGGTGTAGCCGACCCCTTCCGGATTCCAGCCCCGGGTGCCGGCTCCCTGATTATGGGTAAAGAAATTCGTGAGGCGCTGTTCGGCCGAATCCATCAGGGTGTCCTCGTACGCATGATCGGTGGCGAGCAGAGCCAGACCGCCGGAGGAGGCCCGGGCCGCCTGCCAGTTACTCGACCAGTCGGTATTCTGCTCACTGCCGCCGTCGTTCAGGATGAACGGGGCGATCTCCACCAGCCGTTTGGAGATCTGGAAACAGAACCCGGAGTCCCAGGCTTCCGAACTGTGGCAAAGATCGTAGGTGATGGCCAGTTTGACCGCATACCAGTAACTGTCGAGCCCCTTCAGGCTGCTGCGGGCCCAGTTGTTGTTGGCATCGATCAACCCGAGAGCGGTCTCGACATCCGTGCGTGCATCCAGCGCATACGACTCATCGCCGGTGAGGGCGTAAATCTTGGCATTCGCCGAGGCGCGCAACAGGACATCCAGCGGGTCGTCCTCTGTGGTGGGCCGGAAGAAGTCGCCATGATTCCGGTTGGCAATCAGTTCAGCCAGCATGGTGGCGTAGGGTTCCCGGTTGACTTTCTGACGAAGCGCCTCCTGTTCGGCCGCATCGAAGAACAAACGGGGATGGGGACCCGGCTGAAACGCAAAATAATCCGCAATCTCCCCCACCGCAAACCAGGCATCATCGGGAGTCGAAGACGTGGACTGGAGGGCATTGGTGTCAAACAGTGTACTGTCTGATCGGCCTCCGACCGCATAACGTCCGTCCGGAGCAACCGCGATGGCGGCGGTATTCCCGCGGGTAAGACGGGTCATAAATTCACGGCGGGAAAAATCCGGAGAATACACCAGATACCAGGCCCCGCCGCTGTAAAAGCCCGGCAGCGGCTCCAGATCAATCGGCATACCGGAGGCCGAGGAACCCGTCACGTGAATACGCCCGGCCTCATCCACCAGCAGGTTTCCATTCACGATTCTCGTGGTGTTGTCACTTCCACTTTCAATCCGAGCGGTAATCCACTGCCCCTGTTCAAACGCACCGGTTGCGGCATGATAGCGGCCGACAAACGTCTTGGGAACCGTGGTGGTGTTCGGCATGGAATGATAGGTGTCGCCTCCCACGATATCGGCCACCACACTGGTATCCAGATCGAACGGACTGTAGCGGAGAGGGGTGTTGCCTCCATCAAATTCAAAGGCGGCATAAAAACGGCTGTCCGGCCCCAGGACAATCCGCGCCCCCCGGGTGTCCGCCATGTTGTTGTCCCTGCGGTTCAGCCAGCGGTCTCCGGAGGTTTCATCCCCCCAGTCATACCCGAGATAGCTCAGCCCGCCGCTGAAATCACGTCCGGCCAGCGCCGGGACATCCACCGGAAAAATGTCGCCGTCACCGTCATCCATATAAATGTTCCGCCAGCCAATCAGCCCGACCGTCTGGGTGGCCTCATCCACAGCCAGATCCGTCGTGAAATGAGAAGCTCCGCCCATACTGGATAACAGGGTGAAGGAGGCGTCGTACAGATATACGGTGACCTCGTGAATGCGGTTATCCTCATAATCCGTGCGGGAGGAACAGAGGACCCCGACCGTGCCCCCTTCCCCGGCATCCACGCGGTGTGCACGTAACGTTCCATACTGGGCGGAGAATGCCGGCGTGCCGTCGCTTTCCAGCACGGCCAGCCCCGCACTGCCTGCGGCCACATGGATGCGGTCATCCCCGCCGATATCCAGGTCTAGCACCTGGGCACCGACCACGGTGACCCCGAGCACGGTCCGCCCGTCCCCGCTGAGGCGGACCACAACTCCCCGGTCCCCCGTCGTCGCTCCATTCACATAGACCGGGCTGACACCGGAGAAGAGATCCGGATTCAGAATACCGCCTACGATCAGGGTGCCGTCACTCAGATACCCCATGCCGGTGATGTTGTCATCCGATGCCCCGTCTCCCAGATAGCTGGAGATGGAGAACCGGTTCTCCTCAATGATTATGGTACGGGCTTCGGTATCCGCATACGCATTGGAACTGTCATAGGCCCGGGCCGTCACGATGGTTTCTCCAGAGATACCCGGATTCCATTCATAACGGAACGGAGGCGAGGTGATACTCGCGCCGGGAGCAATCAGATCCCCGTTCTCATCGATGAAGTCCACCCGGACCACGGACCCTTCCGAGTCACTGG
>CAZVCO010000045.1:0-10715 GCA_964625795.1 uncultured Verrucomicrobiota bacterium
CCGTGATCATTTCGACGTGCTCCTCTGCTGCCATCTCCACCTCCACCTCCTGTTTCTGCCAGCAGGCCGGGCACATCACCGTCGCCCACTCCATCAGAATCCGCCTCCACCCGCACCGGCCAATCCACCGAGGTGGATTGCGCTTAAGAAAATCTCATACAAATGCATTTTCCTATTCTGAAACGATCCGGTAGGAATTCAACATGAACATTCCCCCGGAAGAACAAAAAGAACGCGCGGAACTGGAGCAGCGCCTGCTTCATTCCCCGGCCTACCGCCTGGCCTTTGAGGACGCCGAACTGCTGTCGCGCGATGAAATGCGCCCCCTCCGTCTTCAACTGGAACTGTTGAAGCCGGAACTTGCCCAGCAGGCCCAGAATATCCGCTCCACCATCGTGGTGTTCGGCAGTGCCCGCACTCTCCCTCCCCAGGCAGCTGAGCAGCGCGTGACCGCGGCCAGGCATGCCATGGAGACCTCACCGGACGATCCTCTGCTGAAGGCCGCAGCGGTCAGAGCAGAGAAGCAGTTGGAGCAGTCCCGGTATTATCAAATGGCGAGAGAGTTCAGCCGCATCGTCTCCAGCTCCTGTCAGAAGGAGGGGAAATGTGAGTACGTGGTGGTGACCGGCGGAGGCCCCGGCATCATGGAGGCCGCCAACCGGGGCGCTTACGATGTGGAGGCCAAAAGCATCGGCCTCAATATTGAACTCCCCTTTGAACAGGCACCCAATCCATATGTCACCCCGGAGCTTTGTTTCAATTTTCAGTACTTCGCGATCCGTAAGATGCACTTTCTCATGCGTGCACGCGCTCTGGTGGCCTTCCCGGGTGGCTTCGGCACCCTGGATGAACTGTTTGAGGCTCTCACGCTCATTCAGACAGGAAAGTCCCCCCGGGTGCCCGTCATTCTGGTGGGCGCCGCTTTCTGGGAGCGGCTGGTCAATCTGCCGGTTCTGGTGGAAGAGGGTGTCATCAGTCCGGAGGATCTTGACCTCATTCAGTTTGCCGAAACTCCGGAAGAGGTTTGGGCACACATCACCCGTTTCTATCAGGATACGGCGGAAAACCCTCAGGAGAGATAACCAACTCAGGCCAGGTCAGGGTCAGAACTGCACGCCGATCCGGAATCCGCTCAGGGTATACTCCCCATCCACCTCCCGGCGGAACTGACCTACCGAAGGCTTGGAATCCAGATCCACATTCCCGTCCACCTGTTCAGAAAACAGCCCGGCAGAAACCGCCACCAGGTCTCCCAGCGGCACAATCACGTCCAGCCCCAGCTCCAATGCCGTGTAGTCGATGGACAGGTCGTCAAAGTCGTCGTCCTCAAAGCCAATATCTGACAGAGCTCCGTCGTAGCTTAAAATCTTGTAGGTGCCGCTGGCCACCACTTCAATGCCCCGCTCTCCCGGCTCCGCAAAACGGATCCGCACCTCTCCTCCTATTCCGTATTCCGGGATAATCAGCTGGGCATCTCCCTGCGCCCGCCCCTGCACCGCAAACACCCGGTTCCCGAATCCCGGCACATCCAGACGGACAGTGCTGCCGCTGTCGATATCAAACGAGGTGTCCGAGTACTGGAATCCAAGATGAATCCAGGGAGTAAAGCGCACACGGCCCTCCGGATTCACGGTGAGTGGGGTCACCCGCAGCCCAAGTCCCAGCCAGTTGCTTTCAGAATCGACCGTGAAATCGGTTCCCACCGGGATAAGCAGGTACTGCAGTTGTTGCTGACCAAAGGATACCCCGTCCACATTGATCCGGATATCGTTTTCCGCCGTGCCGGAGGCATCCACCGTGTTGTAGCGGAGGTCCATCACCAATGTAATCCACCGCCAGGAAATTTTACCTCCCAGCACCGTGGTGTCGGAACCGTCATCAATTCCCAGATCCCGCAAATCGGTATTCAGGCCTCCGGAGATACGGCTGCCACCCCGGGTCTCAATCACCGAGCCGCTGAGGGAGGAGATCTGCCCCAGTCCGGCATAGAGATCCAGAGTCACTCCGCTGTCCTGAACCCGACCACCGGTAACCGTTGGCTGGGACTGAATCCAACCGGGAGGCAACACCAACAGAAACAGCAGCAGACGAAATGTTTTCATGGCGTCAATATGATAACGCTAAGACCAAATTCAATCCCTAAAGAGCCTCAGCCGCGCTGAAACCCGTTCAGGATTCCTGCAGAGTTTCGGGGGCCTCTTGCTGCTCAAGGGTAAAGCCGATCTTCACGCCCACCTGCCAATGGTGTAACTCATCATTTTCGATGTGTCCCCGGATTTCAGTCACCTCCATCCAGCGGAGATTATGCACACTCTTCGCTGCCTCCTTCACCGCGTTATTGGCGGCATCCTCAATGGATTCGGTGGAGGATCCGACGATTTCGATTTTCTTGTATACATGATCCGACATAAGTTAGTGTCCTGTGGGTTGAGTTTTCCAGTACAGGAACAAGGTTCTCAAAGTCCGCCGGGAAATGCAAGGGATCGCCGGGAGAAAGCCGGGTCGCCATGCAAGGGCCATTGAACTGTCCCATCGTTTCAATCTCTGTGTGCGGAGGATTCCGGAGAGTGGCCGTCGGCGTTTACGCCACGGTCCAAAACCATCGCCCAGCCAGCGGCCCGTGGCAAAAAAAAGCCTCCGCAAAAAGCGGAGGCTGCAGGGAAGAGCAGTCAACTCAGAGGTTGGGATTCACCTCTGACCACTGATCCAGCGGCGGCAGGACGCCCATCCCGATCACTTCATCCCGAAGCTTGGTGAGATGCTGATACGACGCCTTGAGGGCTTCCGTTTCCTCCGGCAGACCTTCCGGCATACTCAGGGACACCCCATCGGAGGTGAGATCAGTCTCCATGGCCATCATGATCTTTTCGAATCCGAAGTCATTGACGTATCCGCCCACCGGCCAGGGATACCCTTCCCCCTCAATCACACCCTTCACCATCTGCACAGACTGATGGGCAGGGCTCTGGAACGAACTGCGGCCGCGGAGCTGGATGATCTTCTTTCCGCCCTGGGACACATGTCCTTTGATCTCGTCCCATTTTTCGGCCGGGAGTTTGTCGGTGCCAATCAGGTCGGTCAGTGGAGTGCCCTGCACCTTTGCGGTGGAGGCAAACACCGCCATCATTTCGCCATGACCTCCATAGGTGCGGCAGCCGGTCACATCGCTTTGCGGCACGCCGAAATGCTGACTGAGGGCCGTCTGCAGACGGGTGGAGTCGAGCGCAGCAAGCGTTCCCACTTTGGAAGGGGCCAGTCCGGAATGCACCAGGGCCACCAGACCGGTGATGTCCGCCGGATTGAAAATCACTACCAGAAATTTCACATCCGGGCAGTTTGCCTTGATATCTTTACCCAGCTGAGCAGCAATTTCGGCATTCCCTTTAAGCAGATCCTCGCGGGTCATGCCTTCTTTGCGGGGCGCTCCACCGGAGGAGATGATGTATTTAGCATCGGTAAGAGCCTCCTGAATATCCGAGGTCCAGGTGAGGTTGGCCCCGGGAAACGCACAGTGATACATTTCCTCCGCCGCGCCCTGCACGCCAGGTTCATAGGGGTCATAGCCGCACACATTGGGACTCAGCCCCATGGTCAGCACCGCCTGCATCATATTGGAGCCAATGGCGCCGCCGGCTCCGAGAATCACGATTTTGTCGTCTGTAAGATATGGCATTTCTGTTCCTGTCTTGTGTTGTAAATGGACAAATACCCTAAACGTTTTCTGCGGGGGTTGGCAATTCAAGAATGGAAAAACAGCCACTTTCGTTTCGATTCAATGATCGGTTTATGGCAGGGGGCTGACCCTATGGCCAAACATGATCCGTCTGTTGATCCCACCCCTCCCCCTCTGGGATCACTCACCAATCTGAAGATTCTGAAAGTGACCGCATTGCTGATCGCTCTGCTGATCCTGCGGACCTGCCTGAATGCCCCCGATACCCCGGTTGTCCCGGATTCCTCTCCCGCAACGGACTCCCTGCTTCAGGTGGAGATGGCGGAGCCCGCCGATCCCGGGAACCTCTTCAGCCCCCCCACCCTGCAGCGCCGATGGCAGGAAACCGACAACCCCGAGGTGTACATGCCCACCGGTTCCGGACGGGTGGAATCCGCCTCCTACGGCTCCGTCCGCACCCAGAGCTCCGGCCGGGCCTCCTTTCACGAGGGCGTGGATATTGCCCCGCTTAAATGGGTGAACGGCAAAGCGCGCGACGAGGTTTTTGCCGTGGCTGACGGCGAAGTCGCCTATATCAACCGGGTGGCCGGAAATTCCAGCTACGGGATTTACCTGGTGATCCGCCATCCCGACCCGGTGGGGGAAGTCTACTCTCTCTACGCCCATTTGGCTTCGGTACGCAAAGACCTCTCCTCTGGAGACCCCGTGAATCGGGGGGACGAGCTGGGCATCATGGGTCACAGTTCCACCCTGGGAATCCCCCGTCAACGCAGCCATCTGCACTTCGAACTCTGTATGATGCTGAATCCGGATTTTCACCGCTGGTACCGCGCACAGAATCTCACCCCGGATCACCGGCGGTATCATGGATACAATCTGGCCGGTCTCAATCCTCATCTCCTCCTCTCCTCTCTGCATGGCCGTGAAGAGGTGCCGTTTTCATTTGCCGGAGCTCTGCAACAAACGGAAACCGCCTGGACCATCCTCATACGGACGGACCGGGTTCCCCGGTATTTTGATCAGTACCCGGATCTGTGGGAGGGCCCCCCTCCCGGACACGGAGCCATCATGCTGGAGGTGTCGGAAAGCGGCGTCATCTTAGCAGGCCGGTCCGCCACCGCGGAGGAGGCCCGGAAGCTGGGAACACAATCAACCCGTATCCTCAGCGTGCAGGAGGACGTCCTGGGCCGGAATGGCCTGCGTCATATCCGCGAACGAAACGGTTCCTGGCAGTTGGCGCGCAATGGCGAGCGCTGGCTGGACATTCTTCTCTACCGTTCCCAATGAGGAATTCGGCCCGTGTCTGGCAGGATGCTCTTCCCGGACTGATCGCGGCCGGACTGCTGGCCGAAGCGGCCTTTACCCTCATCGGCACCTGCTCTGTGTTTATTCCGCTGGCCGGGCTGTTGGCGGCCGGCACGGTGTATGCGGCCGATCACCGTCTGTCGCCCGGACGGCCCGCTTCTGCTGCGGTATGGACGGTCATCGGGTTGAGCAGTGGAGTTCTGACAGGGCTGTTCCTGCTCACGGATCTGTTTCGTCTTGCGGTCATTGCCCTCTATATCACCCTGGCCCTGGGATATGTGCTGCTGATTCCCGGCACCCGCTTCCGCATGCAGGATCACCCCTGGACGCGGGTCCTGCTGATCGCACTGGGATGGGGCTGCGTGCCGCTGATCCTCCGTGGAATTCCGTTAACGGCCGCCACAGCGGGATTTGTGGCCGGGACAGCCGGACTCTTTCTCAGCAGTGTGTTCTGGAGCGATATGCACGACCAGGAAGAGGACCAGGCCCGCGGGCGAATCACCCCGGTACAGTTACTGTCGCCGACCGGCACCCGGGGGTGGATAATCTCAGGTTACCTGATGTCCATTCTGGGGTATGTGCTCGGCGGCATGCCGTTGCTCATCCTGCCGGCCTGTGCAGGTCTGGCTTCGATCGCCTTGGACCGGTCACACTGGCTCATCCGTCATTCCGACCTGTTTTTATTGTGGCCGGGAGTCCTCGCGGTGACACGCGTCCTCGGGACATTGCTTGAAATCCCTTCGCTCCTCCCTTAGTGTTGGAGCATGAAAGAAATTGCCGGAATCATTCTGTTGATCGTGACCAGCCACTCTGAAATGGAGTCAGGAAAGCCCACAGGACTCTGGCTGGAGGAATTCACCGTACCCTATGAAGTGTTCACCGAAGCAGGCTACGAGGTGATCGTGGCCAGTCCGGAAGGGGGAGCGTCTCCGGTCGATCCCCGCAGCCTGCCGGACAACCCTTCCGCTCAGGAAAAACGTCTGCTGGCTCTGCTGAAAGATACCCGCCCTCTCTCGGATCTGGACGGCGTGGAGCCCGACGGCATCTTCTTTGCCGGCGGTCACGGCACCATGTTTGATTTCCCCACGGATCCCAGCGTGCAGAATCTGGTATCCACCGCCCTTCAGCAGGATCAGCCCCTCGCTCTGGTCTGCCATGGACCCGCCGCTTTGGTGGGCGCCAAAACTCCGGCAGGAACACCGCCGATCAAAAACCGCACCGTTACCGGATTCACCAACTCCGAGGAGCGGGCGGTCCAGCTCCAGGATGAAGTCCCGTTCCTCCTGGAGACGAAACTGGAGGAGCTGGGGGCCACCTTCATCGGCGGAAAAAACTTTCAGGAGCACGTGGTGGTCGATCGGAATCTGGTGACCGGACAGAACCCGGCCTCCAGCCGGAAAACGGCGGAGGAACTGCTGAAACTGCTGAAATCCGACTGAGGATTCCTGCTGTCCTTCTTGACAGGCGCGCACCGTTTCATATGGTGCGCGTCCGATTTTTTACGTCATATAGCCCCTCCCAGGGCTCAATAAAAATAAACAGGACACACAACCAACATGGCAGCGAAGACCAAAAAGCAATACGTCTATTTTTACGGCTTTGGTAAAGAGCATACTGAAGGCGACTCCACCTACCGCGCAATTCTGGGCGGCAAAGGTGCCAACCTGGCCGAGATGGCCAATGCAGATCTCCCCGTACCTCCCGGGTTCACCGTCTCTACCGAGGCCTGCGCCTATTACAGCTCCCACAACAGCAAGTACCCCGCAGGGTTGGAGGCCGAAATGAAGGCCAAGCTGAAAAAGCTGGAAAAAATGACCGGCAAAAAACTGGGCGACCCGAACGATCCCCTGCTGGTCTCTGTGCGCTCCGGCGCCGCCGTCTCCATGCCGGGGATGATGGACACCGTTCTCAACCTGGGTCTCACTGACAAGTCCGTTCTGGGCTTCATCAAAAAGACCGGCAACGAGCGGGCCGGCTGGGATTGCTACCGCCGCTTTATCGATATGTTCGGTGATGTGGTCATGGGCCCGACCAGCGGTCTGACCCACGAAGACTTCGAACACGCGCTGGAAAAAATCAAAAAGAAATACGGTGCCGCACAAGACACGGATCTGGAAGCGGATCAGCTGAAAGAACTGGTGGGAGAATACAAAAAGATTTATCGCGCCAAAGTGAAAAAGGCATTCCCTCAGGACCCCTGGGAACAGCTCAGCCTCTCTGTACAGGCCGTATTCAACTCCTGGAACTCTGAGCGTGCCATTAAATACCGTCAGATTAATAAAATCAACGGCCTGCTTGGCACTGCAGTCAACGTACAGGTTATGGTCTTCGGAAATATGGGCGCTGATTGCGGAACCGGAGTGGCCTTCACCCGTGATGGGTCCACCGGCAAAGGCGTGGCCATGGGCGAATACCTCATCAACGCGCAGGGTGAAGACGTGGTGGCCGGTATCCGGACCCCGAAAAACCTGGACCAGATGCCCGACGAACCGGTCGAGAATGCGATCTGGACCAAAGCGCATAAAGATCTCATGACCATCATGAGAAAACTGGAGCGTCACTACAAGTATCCTCAGGACGTGGAGTTCACTGTTGAACAGGGGAAACTCTGGATGCTTCAGACCCGGAACGCCAAACGGACCGGTTTGGCCGGTATCCGCTGGGCCGTGGAAATGGTCACCGGAAAAGACGTCGAAACCGGCGAGAAAATGCCCAAACTGCTCAGTGCGAAAAAAGCACTCGCCACCATCAGTGGTGACGATCTCGAACAGCTCCTCTTCCCCATCTTCGATGTGAAAGAAGAGGCCAAACAGACGCCGCTTCTGAATGCCCTTCCCGCCGGTCCCGGCGCGGCGGTGGGTAAAATCGTCTTTGACGCCAAAGAGGCGGAAGCGATTATTAAGAAATCCCCCGATGAGAAACTCATTCTGGTCCGTCAGGATACCAGCCCCGAAGATGTGGGCGGGATGTGGGCGGCAGAGGGGATTCTCACCTCTACCGGCGGCATGACCTCCCACGCGGCCGTGGTGGCCCGCGGCTGGGGCAAGTGCTGCATCTGCGGTGCCTCTGACCTCAAGATCAATGTGGCCAAAAAAGAAATCAAAGTCGGCTCCAAAACTCTGAAAGCCGGAGACTGGCTGTCCCTGAACGGTTCCACCGGCAACGTCTACACTGGCAAACTGCCCACCGAGGCATCGCCCGTGGTCACCGCCGTGTGCGACGGCAAAGCCGCTGCACGCAAGCACCCCATCTATCAGATGTACAAAGTGGTGTCCGACTGGGCCGACCAGTATCGCAAAATCAACGTGCGGGCCAACGCCGACTCCCCGGCGGATGCACAGGTTGCCCGCGCGTTCGGCGCAGAAGGCATCGGCCTCTGCCGCACCGAGCATATGTTCTTCGAAGGAGACCGGATCTGGGACATCCGTTCCTTCATTCTGGCCGACAGCCTGAAGGACCGCGAAGCCGCCCTGAAAAAACTTCTGCCCCATCAGCGGAAAGACTTCGAAGGTCTGTTCCGGGCCATGAAAGGCACCCCGGTCACCGTGCGCCTGCTGGATCCCCCGCTGCACGAATTTGTGCCGCATACCGAGGCGGATCAGAAAGAGATGGCCAAACACCTGGGTGTGGACCTGGATCTGGTGAAACAGCGGGTGAGCGAACTGCACGAAGCCAACCCCATGCTGGGTCACCGCGGCTGCCGTCTGTCGATCACCTATCCGGAACTCTGTGTCATGCAGACCCGGGCCATCATCGAAGCCGCCTGCAATGTGCTGAAACGGAGCAAAATCAAAGCGGAACCTGAAATCATGATCCCGCTGGTCGGCACTAAAGCCGAACTTGACTACCTGGAGAAGGTGGTGCGCAAAACGGCGGAGGCGGTGCTGGAGCGCCGCAGCCTGAAGATCCCCTATAAAGTGGGCACCATGATTGAAATTCCGCGCGCCGCCCTCACGGCGGACGAAATTGCAGAAACCGCGGAATTCTTCAGCTTCGGTACCAATGACCTCACGCAGATGACCTTCGGCTACAGCCGGGATGACATCGGCGGCTTCCTTCCGGATTATCTCAATGAGAAAATCCTGGATGTGGATCCCTTCCAGTCGCTCGATCAGTCCGGTGTTGGCCAGCTGGTCGAGATGGGAGTGAAGAAAGGACGCTCCACCCGACCGGATCTGAAATGCGGAATCTGCGGAGAACATGGTGGCGATCCCGCCTCCGTGAAGTTCTGCGTGAAAGCCGGCCTGAATTACGTAAGCTGTTCTCCTTACCGGGTGCCAATCGCCCGGGTGGCGGCCGCGCAGGCCTCTCTGTAACGGCTCTTACGCTTCAACCTCAACGGGCTCCGTCAGCAATGGCGGGGCCTTTTTTATTGACCTAAAAAGATGCGGACCAGATGAGCTCCACAAACACCCGCTCCAGAGTATTGTCCGGATATTCCAGGCGGCGGCCTGTGGTGTTCACTACCGATCCGTCGATCTCCTGAAAATCCGCTGTGAGTGAGAGACCAATACGTCGCCCCTCCCGCTTCAGTTGTTTCACCAGCAATAACTGGCTGCTCCATTTCCAGCCGCCATCCCCTTCGATGTTCACATTGAATCCATCATTGTCGGCTTCGGTGTAGGCAAGCCAGGCGAACTCGCTGTCGAGCTTCAGAGACAGACTGTCCTGCAGGTTCAGAACAAAAGAAAGCCCCACCGACGGTCCGGCAGTCAATACCGACTCCATCACCTCCCGGTCCGTGGTGAACAAGGTGGCTCCCTGCACCAGAAAGAAAAAATCATTACGGGTGAACTCCTCCAGCGTGACCACCGCCCCGAAACGGGGAATGAGCTGCGTGTTCCGGCCCGGTTTCATTGGGACCCTTATCCCTGCCCGCAGGTCTCCGGCCAGATATGACAGATCATTTTCCTGAACCAGAACCCCGCTTTCCCGCCATTTCTCCACATTGGTGACCGAAGAGGTGTACCGGAATTCACCATAGGGCTGCAGGAAAGAGGAGGTCGAGTGCACTCTGAGGCTCAGGGTGCCGGCGGCAGCATCCCAGTCGGAGATGACCGGAGCGATTGATACCCGTTCCTCATACCCTGTCACTCCGGCTCCTACGGAAGCCTCCAGCACGAAAGGGTGTTCAGACTCTTCCTGAGAATACACCACACAGGTCAGCACCAGACCGAACAGGCAAAATAAGATTTTCATGGATTTTAATATAACAAGGAAAGCGGAAAAGGGAAATCCCATCGGACCTGCAGCTTCCAGGTGGTGCATCACATCAGGTAAATAACCTCATCTCGAATGATGAAAAAGACAGAGTGATGGTTTACGACCAGGGTCAGTGTTTCCCTGACGAAAGCATGAGTACCGTCTTGCGTTTTTTAATGCAGGAAATGACGCATTCCGGTGAAGGCCATGGCGATTCCGTAACGGTCGCAGGCCGCGATGACCTCCTCGTCCTTCACCGAACCACCGGGCTCCACAATGTAGCGGATCCCTGCCTCGTGAGCGGCATCAATGTTATCCGCAAACGGGAAAAACGCATCCGAAATCAGCATGCACTCTCCCATGATGTCCGCCGTGTAGGCGTCGAGATCCTTTCCGTCGCCTTTCCCGGCCTCGTGCATCAGGCGGATATTTTCTTTGGCTCTGGCCACGGCCAGTTTCTTCACCGAATCCACCCGGTTGGGTTGGCCCGCACCCATTCCCAGCGTCTGGAACTGACCTGGAGCATATTCCCGCA
>CAZVCO010000045.1:10725-11171 GCA_964625795.1 uncultured Verrucomicrobiota bacterium
TGACCGATGGCCGCCTGCTGCTGGCGAATCTGCTCCATGGCCTTCGCCCGGGCAATGGCCAGCTTCTTGACAGAATCGACCCGGTTGGGTTGACCCGCACCCATGCCCAGGGTTTGGAACTGTCCATCCGCATATTCCCGCACCAGCAGAATGGCGTTGGATTTCACATGTTTGCAGGCCCGGACCCCGAACTCGGCCAAATCGGCTTTATTTCCAGGGAAATCCGCTTTGGTCTTCACCTGCCAGGAGTCCATGACCTGATTGTCACGGTTCTGAACCAGAATGCCGCCCCCGATTTGACGGATGGTCTGTGCGTCCCGGGCCGGTTCAAACGGTGCGTGCAGTTTCAACAGACGCAGGTTTTTCTTCTTGGTCAGAATCTCCATGGCCTCCGGCGTGAAGTCCGGAGCAATAATTACCTCCACAAAACGTCCCGATAAGAATTC
>CAZVCO010000045.1:11181-12945 GCA_964625795.1 uncultured Verrucomicrobiota bacterium
GGCGGCCTCCGCATCGAGGGGTTCGGTCACGGTGATCACCGATCCGAAAGACGAGACCGGATCACCCGCCCAGGCCGCCTCCAGCGCCTGCCGGAGGGTCTCCCCGGTGGCAAATCCGCAGGGATTCGTGTGTTTGATGATGGACGCACCCGGCCGTCCCACCAGTTCGCGGGCCGCCTCCAGCGAGGCGTTTCCGTCCAGATAGTTGTTGTAGGACATGGCCTTCCCATGCAGCACCTCGGTATGGGCGATACAGGCCTCCGGACCTGCCGGGTCACGGTACAGCACCGCCGGCTGGTGGGGATTTTCACCGTACCGAAGCTCCTCGGCATCCTGACAGGTCAACACAAATGGAGCCGGCCCGGCGGTTTCCACGGTGGAGGAGAGATAGCTCGCGATCGCGGCATTGTAGCTGGCCACCCGTGCGAAGACTTTTTGGCCCAGCCGGAGACGGGTGGCTTCGGTGGTGGCCCCGCCGTTCTCTTTCATCTCCAGGAGAACCCGCTGATAATCCGCCGGATCCGTCACCACCGTGACATGCTTCATATTCTTGGCGGCGGAGCGGAGCATGGTCGGACCCCCGATATCAATATTCTCGATCGCCTCTTCAAAGCTGACGTCCGGATTGGCCACCGTGGCCTCGAAGGGGTACAGATTCACACACACCAGATCGATGGGCTCCAGATCATGCTCTGACATAGTGGCCTCATGCTCTTCATTTCCCCTCAGGTAAAGCAGACCGGCATGGACCTTTGGGTGTAGGGTTTTCACCCTTCCATCCAGCATTTCCGGGAAACCGGTGAAATCGGAGACATCGCGGACGGGCAGTCCGGCTTCGCGGATGGCCCGGGCGGTTCCCCCGGTGGAAAGAAGATCGACCCCGAGATCATGCAGACCCCGGGCGAACGTGAGGATGTCGGTTTTATCAGATACACTGAGCAGGGCGCGGGTAACAGGTCGGGTCATAATAGAGGAAGGGTTGGAAAGGTCAGGAAGAGAGAAGATCGTTGCAGCGGCGGGCTGCCTCCACATCCAGCGGGGTTATGCCCCCTGCACTGTGAGTTGTGTAGGTGACAGCACAGGTCTTATAACCAACCTGAAAATCAGGATGATGGTCCATGGAATGAGCGATCCAGGCCAGGGCGTTCACAAAGGCCATGGTCTGGTGGAAATTATCAAAGGAAAAGGTGCGGGTGATCGCCTGGTGGCCGGATTCAACCGTCCATTCCCCCAGAGATTCGATGCGCTCATCAACTTCGTCAGACGTGAGGAGTTTTGGTTCATTCATGATAAAGTTACAGTAGGGCCCGTAAAAAGAAATATCCCGCAATAAAAAGGAAAAACACACATCCGACCATAATAATCCGGTTTTTCACCTGTTCACGGTACAATTGATGGGCTTCGAACTCCAGCTCCTCCCGATACTGCTCCTCGGTAAGCAGCCGTTCCTCCAATTCACCGATAATCAGGTCCAGTTCCACCTCCACATCCCGAAAACTGGGGAAACGGTGGCGTGGCTCCAGCGCCATCATGTTCTGTAGCAACAGAGATGTCTCGGATGAAATATGAGGAGCCAAATTCCGGATGTCCGGCTGCGAATTCTGATACCGTGCCCGGACCACTTCCGGTGCGGTTTCTCCTCTGAACGGGGGGTAGCCACTCAGCACATGCCAGAAGGTGGCCGCCAGACTGAACTGGTCAGACCGGAAATCGGCCCATTCCCGGTTCGCCGTCGGATCCTGGCAGAGGTTCTCAGTAGTTTCC
>CAZVCO010000045.1:12955-17651 GCA_964625795.1 uncultured Verrucomicrobiota bacterium
CGGGGGCAATGTACAGCGGAGTACCCTGAATGCGCGGATCGAACCCGGCAGAAAACCTGGAGAGGGCAAAATCCGTCAGAATGGCTTCCCCCGTCTCCTTCACCCGGATGACGGACGGTTTAATGTCCCCGTGGAGCACCCCGGCCGCCTCCGCCACGCTCAGCCCCCGGCAGATCTGCAGCATGACTTCGAGGCAGCCCAGTTCGTCCTGAGGCGATTCCGGATCAATATACTCCCCGAGGGGGGTTCCCTCCGTCACCCCCATGAACGCGTAGGGAGATCCATTCTCCACCCCATACGAGTAAATGGCCTGAAGATTGGGATGCAGAAGACGGGTGGCCGCCTCCGCGTTTTTCAGAAACCGGCTCTCCTCCAGACGGGTTTCCAGTCGCTCATGAATAAAGCAGAGCTCTTCAAGCCGCCTGGTGTTTTCGTTGTAGGCCAGAAAAACGGTGCGGTCCGCAGTGTAACGGATCTCCTGTAGAACCAATTTTTGATCAAAAAGACCGGGGACCCGCAATTGATGATCACAAAACGGACAGGAGATCTCCGTAAAAAGCGCAAATTCCGAAACATCCAGTTGCTCACCACATTGATCACAGGTTGTCTGATCAAGTATGACAATCTCAGGCAGTGAGGAACGGGGGGTCATTGCATCATAAGCGAACCTGGCCGTAAACGGGGAATGAGTGTTCCCCAGGCCGTGTCCCTGAACGGGAAAGAGGGTTTTGTTTCAGCTGTTCGCGTTCAAAATGCAGTCCGGGAGCGATGGGTTTCAGTACGTATGGCCATTCCATACCCGGGGTCCGGTACTCGGCATAGGCGCGGAAGTGACGGGCCGCACGGTTGCGGTCCTGGTTCAGCAGCTCCCGGTACCCCAGCGCCAGCTCCGTCAGGTGGGCAAAATAGGGCTGGGCTCTTCTCAGCGCCCGCTGCAGCTCGCGGGCGTCCCGCTCTCCGATGACATATCCGGCCAGAAGGCGGGGATCCTCCTCAGGAGCTTTCGGGGTATCGAAAATCATTGTGTCCATGGCCGCCACTTCCTCCAGGAGACGAACGGCTTCGTCCGGATACTGGGCATACAAAAGCATTCCTGCCTCTATAAATTTGGCCCACCCCATGGCCACGTGGTCTTCCGGGATGAACTTTTTCACCACGTCCAGTTCTTTTTCCAATGCGGCCAGATTCCCCTGCTGCAGAATCTCCACCGCCTCACGCAGATTGCGTTCCTCCGCCCGGGTAAAGATCGCATCAGGTTCGCGCTTCGGACCGGAATAGGTCTGCACCTGTGTCTGACCGGAGGAGCGGGAACTGATCACAACCGCAACGGTGATACCCAGAATCACCACAGCCATGACCGCCAGCATCGTGATCAGGAGCGGATTGGTTTTTTTATTCTGCTTTTCAGCCAGTCGCTGCTCCTCCAGCCTGCGGGCCTCGCGTTCCTCAATCGCTGTGGTCCGGGCCAGATCCAGATCCGCCAGCAGAGACTCATAGGTGGGGTAGCGCCGATTAGGGTTTTTATCCATCATCCGGCGGATGACGCGTTCGGTTTTCTCCGAAACCTCCGGATTGGATTCCCGGACCAGCGGGGTTTCCTCTTTGATCGAGGCAACCACCACTTTGGTGGGGTTTTCCGCCTCAAACGGGGTGTGACCGGCCAACGCATGAAAAATCGTGGCCCCCAGGCTGTACTGATCACTGCGGCTGTCCTCGCCCTTCTTTTTGGCTTTTTCCGGCGCAATATAATAAGGCGTGCCCCACACTTCGATTTCCTGTCCGGGCTCCATGAATTTGGCCAGACCAAAATCCACCACTTTGGCGACCCCATCCTCGTTCATGAGGATGTTGGCCGGTTTAATATCCCCGTGGGTTAAGCCTGCACCCTCCGCCGCCTTCAGTCCATGGGCCACATCAATGGCAATTTCCAGGGCACGAACCTCGTCCACCTGGGATCCTCCCTCCATCATCACGTCCAGCCGCTCCCCCTGCAGAAGCTCCATGACGAAAAAGGGCTGCTCCTCCACCCGGCCAAAGCTGTACACCTGCACAATATTGCGGTGATTAAGCGTGGCCATCGCCTGAGCCTCCCGCTGCACACTCTCCAGCATTTTGGGATCTTCACCGTATTCTTTCCGGATCACTTTCAGGGCCACCATCCGGTTCAGGGTCTCGTCCATGGCCAGATAAACACAGCCCATGGCCCCCCGGCCCAGCTCCTCAATCAGAACGAAGTTCCCCAGGCGGCCGGGAACGGTGATCATGTGCTGACATACCGGACACTCAATCTCCTCGAAGACCTCGAACTCGGACACATCCAGTTCGGACTCGCATTCCGGGCATACCAGAAGAGAGACTTTCTCGGTCTTAATTTCGTTGGAATTAGCGAGGGCACTCATACGGATCGAAAAAAAGAGGCGTGTTCACGGAGGGAATTCATTTTCCATAACATTACAAACCGGTTAAGAGTTACAACTCTCAACGGACAAAAAATCGCACATGTCGCCCTCCTCTATTCAACACATTTCCGTACCGGAACACACTCCGAAAGTACGTCTGGATGTGTGGCTGCAGCGGACACTCAACGGTCCGTCCCGCACCGCAATCCAGAGATGGATCCGCAACGGACAGGTGACCCTCGACGGCGGACCCGCCACCCCGGGAACCCTGGTTTTCCCGGGTCTGACCGTCTCCGTCCTCGCTGAGGAACCGACAGAGGAGAGCGTCCCCCCGCCGGTAAACATGCCCTTGGAAGTGCTGATGGAGGATGCCGGCTTTGTGATCATAAACAAACGGGCCGGGCAGGTCGTCCATCCCGCCCCCGGGCATCGCGGAGATACCGTACTGAACGCGATGCTCCACCACTATCCTGATGTGGCGGAGGCGGGACCGGCGGACCGTCCGGGCGTGGTGCACCGCCTGGATGCCGATACCAGCGGCGTGTTGATCTTTGCCCGGACCCTGCAGGACCTTGAACATCTCCAGCGTCAGTTCCGTGAGCGCACCACCGGAAAAACCTACCGCTGCGTCTGCCGGGGAATCCCCAATCCCGTCACTCAGGAGGTTGAGACGCCGATCGGCCGTCATCCGGTGCACCGTCAGAAACGCGCGGTGAATGGCTCCGGGGCCAAGGAGGCCTTTACCGCTTTCCGTATGCTGCGGGGATTGGCACAGGGTACTGCGGCCGAGCTGGAGGTCACCATCCGAACCGGCCGCACCCATCAGATCCGGGTGCACCTCGATTCCATTGGACATCCGGTTCTGGGCGATCCCATGTACGGCGGTCGCAGAACCACACTGCCTCCTCCCTGGCCCGTGCCTCCCCGTTTACTGTTGCATGCCGCCTCCCTGCGGTTTACCCATCCCCGCACCGGAGAGGCTGTTCAGGTTGACGCGCCACTCCCGAAGGACTATCTGACATATTGCGAACAGCTTTCCACACCATGACTCCGCTATCCGACTCTTTTCTCGCCACCCTGGCCTCCTATCTGGAAGGGCAGCGTGTGGCCGGGGTACGTGAGCTGGAATGGGCGGGCCCTCTGCCGGGTGAAACCAGCATTCTCCCCCCCTCTCCTCCGCCCCCTTCGACGCCAGCTCCCGCTCCGGCTCTGGAGCGGGAAACACAGGAGGCCCCGCTCCCGCCACCCCGGGATCCCGATCCCGTTGCTGTGACCTCCACGCCCACCGCAGCCTGGGTCCGGGCGTTCCGCCACCCCGACTGCCGGGATACCGAATGGCCTCCTGAGAGCTGCATCCTCGTGATCTCCGATCAGGAGGAATTTAAAGACGAGGCGGGAGATCTGATGCAGCAAATGCTCACCTCCATCGGTTTTACAACCCGGGAGGAACCCGCAGATTTCCAGGCGGAGGTTCCGACCGACCCCGTCCGCGTTCTGATCTTCGGAAATGAGGCTCTTCAGCAAGTGAGTGACTCCGGTATGGCCCTGCAATACGTCCGGGGACGGTGGCGGGAATCCCAATACGGAAAATTTCTCGCCACCTATGCCCCGTCCTCTGTGCTGGACAGCCCCTCCGGCAAGAAAACCGTCTGGAGCGATTTACAGAATCTCATGACCGATCTTGGACTGGAGATTCCGGAATGGACCCGGAAAAAACTGAAACGATCGCCCTGATATCCAGATGAGAATCAGAGCTGTTTCGGGTCGACATCCACCCACATGGTCGCGTTATTGCTGGAGGGCGAAGACAGCCGGCCCTCAGAGTCGCGGGACGCATGATGAGTTTTCACAAACAACTTGAGACAGGATGTTGCGGACTCAGGATCTTTCCGGATTACCCGCTGAATATGACAGTCCGGTGAGAGGCCGAGCAGAGTCTGGACGTGATCTTCCTGCGAAGGCAGCCTGAAGCCTTTTCGACAATGTGGGCACTGTCCTTTTTTGCCCTGATCCGCATCCCTTACCCACAGCTTCTGCCCACAGGAGGGACAGCTCATCTTAAAATCGGATTCATGCGGATTCCGATAAATCAACACCGCCGCAGGATGCAACTCCGGCCGGGAATTTAACAGTTCAAGCGTGCGCTGAATGGTGGCGAGATCCACAAACCTCAACAGCAGGACGGTAAGGCTTCCGGAGGATAATGCTTTCATTTCCTCAGGTGTCCCGACCAATGAGAACTCGACCTCCCGCTCCCCGTGCTGTACCCACTGCCGTGATCCCTCCAGCTGACATCC
>CAZVCO010000046.1:0-3786 GCA_964625795.1 uncultured Verrucomicrobiota bacterium
GGGTGGACAGCTGCTCCTGCTGATCGCCCTGCTGGTCTCCTGTCTTTGGTACACATCCGGACCCGGAGTCCGTGTGCAGCTCTTTCTTCCGGAGGCGGTGAGGAACCTTCCCGTTTCTCAGAGTATTCCTGTGTGGCGCTGGCGACTGTTTTCCACCTTTCAATGGGGCGGCGTCGCGTTTAACCTCGGAGTATTGACCGCCACGTTCTGGAAAGTGCTCACCTATGATCTCGCCTTTGGCTGGGCCACCACGTTGAGGGTGGAAGACGAGACCGTGGCGGCCATCACCCGGGTACTGGCCATGCCCTGGGGGGGATATTTTGCCCCTACTGCCGCCCAGATTGAACAGAGCCGCATTGTGCTGCTGGAGGGATTTTCCTCGCTGGACCCAGAGGCCACTGCAGCCTGGTGGCCTTTTCTGGTACTTTGCGTGACGGTTTATGGCCTCCTCCCCAGATTTCTGCTGGCTGGATTCGGGGCCTTTAAGGTCGCCCGGAAACTGCGGCGTCCCTCCCTGGGGTCCCCGGAGACGGAACAGCTGTATCAACGGCTCACCCGTAAGGTCCTGCGTGTTCAATCCAGTCAGACGCCCGCTCCGCCGACCCAACATTCGACGGACGCCCTCACCGCCCTCACCCCCACCCGCCCCATGCGGCTGCAACTTCCAGAGGATCTCAAACCCACTCTGAACCCGGCAGTACTCGCATCCGCCATCCCTCAGAAACTGGGAGTGGAGATCACGGACAGCAACGACGACACCGGAATCTGTTTTGTGGTGGAGGCCTGGCAGCCCCCTCTGGAGGAAACGCTCCGTTTTTTCCGCACAAAACGAAAGGAAGAAGGGTCTGAATGTGAATTTCTGGTACTGGCCGTAGGCCTGCCAACAGAAAACGGAGGGCTCAGGCCCCCCTCCCCGGAGGATGTGGAGGTCTGGACCCGGAAATTATCCACCCTGCGGGATCCCCGACTGGGACTGCTGGCCTGGGAGGGGGACGCATGACCACCCCAACCTACGCAGCCATTGGCCATCCCAATGAAGGAAAGTCATCCGTCATCTCCGCGCTGACCGAGAATGACACCATCCGGATCAGCCCCACCCCCGGTGAAACAGTAAGTTGTGCCACCTACACGCTGAATGTGAACGGCCGGGACGTGCTGAACCTGATCGACACTCCGGGATTTCAGAATCCCTCCGCCATTCTGGAGTGGATGGATGCCTGGGGAGGTTCCGAAGCGGACCTGCTGCCGGCTTTTCTCACCGAGCATGCCTCACAGCCCGATTTTCATCATGACCGTGAGCTGATGTCCCCGCTCACCTCCCAGACCGGGATTCTCTATGTGGTGGACGCCTCGCGCCCTCTGCGGGAGGTGGACCGTCAGGAGATGGAGATCCTCCGCAGGACGGGTCTGCCCCGCCTGGCACTGCTGAATCTGAAGTCCAGCGACCGGAACTTTCTGCCGGACTGGGAGGAGGCCCTTTCCCGCCGTTTCAATCTCATCCGCGAATTTGATGCACATCATGTGTCGTTTTCCGGCAGACTGGACCTGCTGGATGCACTGGCGGAACTGACTCCGCAACACAAAGAGCATCTGCAGTCGGTCAAAACCTCCCTGCAGGAGGAATGGGATCACCGTATCACCGAGGCCGGTCTGGTACTGGAGACCCTCTGGCTGCGGGCTCTCAGGCACACCACAAAGAAGACATACGATCCGGAACGTCCGGAAGCACCCCAGTTTGAGGAGGCGCGGGCAGAGTTTCAGGAGGAGATCCGCACCTTTGAACGCAACGCTCACCGGGAACTGCGGGGAATCACCCAGCATCGCTCCCTTCCCCCGGAGGGTCCTCCTGATTCCCCCTTCAGTGGAGAACTGTTTGCGGAGAAGGTCTGGAGGATGCTCGGATTCAGCCGGCGTCAGCTGGCCACCGCCAGTGCTCTGACTACGGCCGCCCTGGGAGCTTCCCTGGATCTGGCCGCCGGGGGAATCACCTTTGGGGTCTTCACCGCAGCCGGACTGGTGGCGGGCGGCCTTGGCGGATGGATGGGCAGCCGGAAGCTGGGAGAGCGCCGCCTTCCTTTCCCCGGAGGCGGCTCACTGGCAAAAGAACAGATCGTGGTGGGCCCTATCACCAACCCACAGCTTCTGTTTATTCTGCTGGACCGAGGGCTGCTCTATGTGCAGCGGCTCCTCGCCTGGTCACATGGCCGCAGAGACAATCAGGCCTTTCTGGAAAGTCTTTTTCTCAAAGAGGGGCTCACCAAAACCTGGCCCGACTCTGAACGCAGCACCCTGATCCGCTGGATTAAAACCCACGCCCGTCCCGGCCACAGCAAGGCGGAGGAAACCTCAGCCGCCTTCCGGGAACTCCTGCGGGAAAAGCTCCGGAAGATCTGACCCGCCTCCCATAAGACAGGCGGTGGACCTTCAGTCCTGATAGACAGTGAGGGTCTTATGCTTACGCAACTGAACCTGTCCGGCGGGCGCTCCTTTGGCTCTGCGGACATCCGCAATGCGGCAGACGGAGACCGTGCCCTTTCCCCGGCCGGAGGCTTTACTGTATTTCAGAGCCAACCGGGCCGCCAGATCAAGAACCTCCGGTGACGGACTCTGTTCGGAGGGATGATGCAGCACCACATGAGACCCCGGCACGCCTTTGGCGTGAAGCCAGGTGTCCTGAGGAAAGGAGTGGTGAAAGGTCAATAGATCATTATCGGCATCACTTCGGCCGATACGGGCGGTCCAGCCCTCCTCCAGATTCACCTCCATCACCCTGGGCTCCGGACGCCTCACGGCTGAAAAAAGACCAGGGTTCCGTTCGGAATTCCGCGCTCATCCATCTCAGCACCGTTACGGATTTCACCGTCGGGCAAGCGGTAAAACGTGGTGGGAAGGTTCCAGCGGGGACCGCAAATATCGAACGCCCTGCGGTTGGACCGGATACTGCCCCCGTGGACAAACCCCACCAGCATGCCTGTCCCCTCCGGCAGGGCCAACAGTTCCGCAGCCGACAACTCCGATCCCTGCCGCACGGTGCCGTCGTTGAGAAAATAAATCGTGGTGTCGTGGGCAAGAGCTGCGCCGGCAATTTCCGAAGCGGATTCCCCGTCACGGCCAATCACCTGAACCCGTTCCAACGCCGAAGTCGGTTCGTCACGCCCCTCATCCATAATCACCTTTGTGCCCGGGGGAATCCGGTTCCAGTCGGTGATCTCGTTTCCCAACCGTCGGGAAACAAATACAGTGTGTTGGTGGAATTATAATTTTCACGGGCAATATCCCAGGCCGAACGGCCGCGGGCAATGATATCGCCCACCGTATCCGCCACCTCGTTCGCAGCGGCGGCCGGAATAAAGGTGTACAGAACTTTTTCGAGATGGGGATCGGCCACTTTCAGTCTCCCCGCCCTCACATCGGGATCAAACCGAGGCTTGCTGGTCAATCCAAGTTCACGTCTCACATCATCCCGAGCCAGCAGCATGGCACAACGCTTTCTTCCGCGGTGCGAATGCGGATGCCAGCGGTTCGGCCGTCCATATGCCACCATCGAGTGAGGCAGCACTTTACTGTCGGGAATCCCATAAATGGCCTGTAACTGACGGAGCAGCTCCCGGGTGGCGGTCATCTGGGCCCCGGTTAAAGGCTTGTCGTGAAACCCCACTATCTCAATGCCCAGCGAATGATTGTCCAGACTGGTGCGGCCATTCCACATACTGCGTCCGCAGTGGTAGGCAATGCGGTCACGGGAAATAATACGGGTGACTTTTCCATCCCGGTCCACCATGTAAT
>CAZVCO010000046.1:3796-10072 GCA_964625795.1 uncultured Verrucomicrobiota bacterium
TCTCTCAGCAACACAGCTTGTAATTTGAAACACCTTTTTCCGGCCGGTCTCTACCTGCAATGCGCCTCTCCATAGCGACGCAGTTTCGCAAGACTGCCCGCTGCTCCGCCTTCAGTCGTATGCAGAATAATATATTCCGTACTCTTTCGCGGGGCACGTTTGCGGTTCAACGGACTGTACCGGCTTTCAATATTCAGTCCGGCAATGGCACCCCCGCTTAGAAAAAGGAGGATCAACGTCAGAGCTGTAGTGGAAACACGTCGATACCGCATAATTTCTGTTCTAGTGGAAAAGCCAGAGACTTCCAGTTTTTTTCTGATCATCACCATGTCTGATTCCGGTTTGCAGACCGGAGTTTTTCCGGTACAGCCGCCCCATGAGCGACCGACTTACCTTTTCAGATGCCAAATCCCGCCCCGGCCGGACAGACCTCGCCGTTCCGGCAGCCCTTTTGCTGGTGGCGGTATTCAGCCAGATACGCCTTCCTTATTTCCCTGAACCCGGTTTATTCACTTCGAAACCGGATGACTGGACCTTCAGCATTGCATCACATGCAGTTGCCGTTCTCTTTGCCCTGCAGTGCGGGGCCGTTCTGCGGGGTATGTTGCCCGCCAAAACTCCCGGATCACACCGGGCACTGACCGCGGTGGCGGGCATTCTCATGGCCAGTATTCCCATCAGCCTGATTCCGGTCGATCTGCTTGTGGCATGGACTCTGGCATTGGCAGGCTGGAATTTTCACCTAAACCTGTCGGTCAGCGGGTTTGTCCCTGCGCTGTTTTCCGGATTATGTACCGGAACCGCCCTCACCCTCAGCCACACAACCTTGGGGGCCGCCATAGCTCTTCTTTTCCTCCAGCTCATTTCACTGCGCTCCTCCAAAGGGGCATCTCCACTTCGCAATCCCCTGTTCTGGCTGAGCGGTCTTTTAATTGGCCTGTTACCCTTTGTGCTGAACACCGTGCAGTCCCCCTCCCTTGGGGTGGATCAGGCCGATTGGCAGGCCGGACTTCACTCCTTGATCAAATCCATCACCGGTATGGGCTGGATGTTCCTTCCGTTTCTTATCCTCGGCACCGGCGTTGCCCTGTTCCAGGCCAGAACCACCCTGCTGGGACTCCTGCTGCCGGCACTGCTGGGAATCATCCTGCTGGGAGGCGTGACCGGTTTATCCGGGGTGCAGGGGCTCGCCACTCTTCCGGTCTCCATCCTGTGCGGCTACGGGATGTTCCGGGTGTTACGGGGGGTGGAACAGGGTATGCGGAACGCCGGATCCCCGAAAGCGGGGGCCGTGGTGCCGACCGCGCTTCTGCTGGGGCTGGCCGGTTATGCCGGATGGCTCGTGACGCTGTTCTTCTGAAGGAACCGGCGGTCCCGCTGCCTGACCTTCACCTTTTATCCGGATGCAGCCGCTAAATCACTGGCCACATCGCCGGCCAGCTGACCGCAGGCGGCATCGATATCCACACCCCGCTGAATACGGATGGTGGCCGGAACGCCACGGCTTTCCAGAAAATCACGGAAGGCATTCACCCGTCCACGGCTGCTTCGAGTCATCTGGGTGTCCTTCACCGGGTTCAACGGGATCAGATTCACATGCATAGGGAATTTACCTTTGGAGAGTAACACATCCGCCAGTTTTTCCGCCTCTGCTTCACTGTCATTCTTTCCCTCGATCAGCACATACTCAAACGACACCCGACGGTGGGTAGCCGCCGTGTAGTCACGCACGGCGTCCAGCAGGTCGGATATAGGGTACCGTCGATTGACCGGCATCATGGCGGAACGGATTTCGTCATCCGCAGAATGCAGACTGATGGCAAGGTTGATCTGCAGTGGATCCTCGGTCAGCTTCCGGATCCCCGGAACCAGCCCCACGGTGGAGACGGTGAAATTGCGGGCGCCGAAATTGAATCCCTCCGGATCGTGAAGCCGTTCGACTGAGGCCCGCCAGTTGTCGTAATTGTTAAACGGCTCTCCCATGCCCATAAACACCACATTGGTGATGCGGGCCGGCACATCGGAGGGCCCGAAAATTCGGTGTCGTTTTGCCCCGTCATCCAGATCTCCGGCGATCCCCCCCAGTTCCCGCTGAGCCCATAACACCTGATGGGCGATATCCCCGGAGGACAAATCCTGTTGGAAGCCCAGCTTCGCAGTGGCACAGAACGTACATCCCATTGGACAGCCGGCCTGACTGCTCACACAGACCGTGGCACGTCCCGGGTACACCATCAGTACCGCCTCCACCGTTTCATTACCCGGCAGGGAAAATACGGCCTTGCGGGTGCAGCCCCCGTCTCCTCTCCGCACCAGGCGTTGTTGGAGACTGGTGATCCGGGCGTGTTCTTTCAGCTGATCTCTCAGGGAGCGAGGTAAATCGGACATGGCATCCACATCCTCCGCCTGCTTTACCCATAGCTGTCGGTAAAGTTGTCTGGCCCGGAATGCGGGATGTCCCCAGGCCGTCACCAGATCGGTGAGCGCAGGGAGATCCAGGTCCAGTAGGGTCACAGTTGAATCCGGCATATGCCCCCCCTACCTCATTCTGGACAGAAGGTCCATGCAGGGCTCTAGAGAAAAAGTTCCGGCAGATCCGTTTCCGGTTCCTGAGGAATCAGCAGATAGAGATGTTCGTCATCACTCCATTCCAGCACAGTCCGGCCGCGCAGAATAAACGACCGTGGCGAATGGTCCGGCTCCACCCCCATCTCCTGGGCATCAGCCACAAAAAGATGAACAACTCCGTTATTGATCTGGAAACAAACGACGGAAATTTTTCCAAAAGGAGCTGTGAAATAAGCGCATCCCAGTGAGGGATAGTCTAAAAGGGACTTGGGAGGCTGAATATCGGAGACCCCCTGGTCCCCAAGCCAGGAAATCAGCTCCGTGGGATTTTCGGAACGGGTCTGCAACGGCATTCCCTGGCTGATCATCCGACCGATTTCACTGCGGAACGCATCCTGTGGCGGCATATCCCGCAGCGCAAGACGGTGTTTCCGGTCCACCTGCTCTTCAAGAATCCAGGAGGACATCACTGCCATACCGGCCAGGAGCAATGCCAGACAGGCCGCCCAGGCGAAATTCCGGCGAACGCCCCAGGGGCCGACCACATGGTCGCCTCTCTTGGCGGGCATGGAGTTTTGTTCTTCTTTCAATACCTTGGCAATGCGTTCCTTTACATCCCTTGGCATCGTGGACAGCTCGATCAGCGCGGGATGATCACGGAAAAACTCCCGGGCCTCCCGGAGTTGGTCCTGAAGTTCCGGCGAAGCCTCCACCGCGTTTCGGGCCTCGATAAATTCCGGCTCATCCTGAAGATGAGGGTGGTTTTCGGCTGCCAGGCAATGGGACAGAATGTCATAAGAATGGTTCATAATACCCGTAAGACGGTTAAGCGTTCGTTTTCTTACCAAAGAAACCCCTGCTGCCAACCGATAAAAAACGTAACCTATCATCATTCTCCTCCTTCTGTAAAGCCCGGCATGACCCGGTCCTGTGCCTGGAAAGCCTTGGAAGCAGCAGAGGACGTAACGGATGTTTACCTAACCGTTTTCTCTTTTGCTAAAGCCAAATGGTTTGTTAGACCGTGTGGAACTTAACCCCGGAGAGCACATGTGCGGAATTGTTGGAATGTTGGGGAGCCGGAATACGGTTCCTGTCCTTATCGAAGGCTTAAAACGACTGGAATACCGCGGTTATGATTCGGCCGGTGTGGCTGTACACCATCCAGACGGCCTGTTAACCCGCAAGGCGGTGGGGCGGTTATCCGAACTTGAAATCAGGCTTGCCCAGGATCCCGTTGAAGGAAGCCTGGGGATCGGACATACCCGCTGGGCCACCCACGGGGAGGCTTCCGAACGCAATTGTCATCCGCATGCCGGCGGAGACCAGGAACTTGCCCTGGTCCATAACGGCATCATCGAGAACTATCAGGAGATCAAAACCTCTCTCATCGCCAAAGGGTTTTCGTTCAGCTCGGATACCGACACCGAGGTGCTGGCACACTATATTGCGAATGAGACCCGGAAGGGGGATTTTCTGGAAGGATTCAGGAAAACACTGGCCACCACCCGGGGTGCCTATGCCCTGGGACTGGTCCGGGCGGGGGAACCCTCCACTCTCTACGCCGCACGGCTGGGCTCCCCTCTGATCATCGGGCGGGGACCGGACGGACACTTTATTGCCAGCGATGTGCCGGCGATTCTTCCCCATGTGAAAGAGGTCATCTATTTACGGGATGGTGAGCTGGCCCGCTTGACCCCGGACAAGGTGGAGATTCTGAATCTGGAAGGCCAGAGCATCGAACCCGAATGGGTGACCGTGGATATGGAGGAGACTGCGGTGGACTCCGGTGGATTTGAGACGTTCATGCTCAAGGAAATTCACGAGCAGACCCGGGTGATCCGTGTACTGGCTGACCGTTATATCCAGCCGGAGGGCGGACTTGATCTCCCCGATCTCAACATGTCCACCGGACATATCCGGGCCACCAACCGGATCCTGATCGTGAGCTGCGGCACCGCTTATTATGCCGCCATGTACGGACGTCTGCTGATTGAACATTTCACCTCCATCGCAGTGGAGACCGACCTGGGCTCGGAGTTCCGATACCGCTCCCCCAAAATCGAAGCAGGCACTCTGGTGGCCACCGTCTCACAGTCGGGAGAAACCGCCGACACGCTGGCCTCCGTGAAAATGGCGAAAGAAGCCGGTTGCCCCATCCTCTCGATCTGCAATGTATTCGGAAGCAGTCTGGTCCGGGAAAGTGATCACCTCATCTATACCCACGCCGGTCCGGAGATCGGAGTAGCCTCGACCAAGGCCTTCACCGCACAGTTGATGTGCTTCGTCCTGCTCACGCTTCATTTGGCCGAACAACGGAACGAGCTTTCAGACGAACAACGGAACAGGCTGCTGGAGGAGCTGCAGCGGATTCCCACAGCCGTTCATCAGGTGCTGGCCGGCAAGGAGCATATTCAGGAAATCGCCTCCCGGCATCATGACGGCCCCAGCTCCCTTTACCTTGGACGCCGTTTTAACTACCCGATCGCCCTGGAAGGCGCGCTGAAAAACAAGGAGATCTCCTATCAGCATGCCGAGGGATACGCAGCGGGTGAGATGAAACACGGGCCCATTGCGCTGATCAATGAGTCACTGCCGGTGATTTGTATCTGCACCGACACCGAGGATGAGGTGGTGGAGAAAATGATCTCCAACATCCGGGAGGTCCAGGCGCGTTCCGGACGGATTATTGCCATTGCAACCGAGGGGGATACCCGGCTGAAGGATATCACGAAGGATATCATCTTTGTGCCCCGCACATCAGAATGCCTCTCCCCAATGGTGAATGTGGTCGCCCTTCAACTACTGGCCTACTATGCGGCTCAGGCCCGCGGCACTGATATTGATAAACCCCGCAACCTCGCCAAAAGCGTGACGGTGGAATAATCATGGCACGGTTCGTTGTTCAGGGCGGAGTTCCTCTCCAGGGGGAGATGACCCCTACCGGCAATAAAAACGCGGCCCTGCCCATGATGGCCGCCTGCCTGCTTACGGATCAGCCCGTGACCCTCAAACGGGTGCCGGATATCGAGGATGTCCGGGTCATGAGCCTGGTTCTGCGCGAACTGGGCGTCCAGGTCACCTGGGAAGGCGATCAGGTCACTCTGAAAGCATCCGACGTGGATCCGGACCGGCTGTCGCCCGAACTGTGCCGGAAAATCAGGGGCAGTATTCTCCTGGCCGGACCTTTACTGGCTCGTTGCGGCAGAGTTCAACTCGCCCCTCCGGGCGGCGATGTTATCGGTCGCCGGCGTCTCGATGCCCATCTGCACGGGCTGGCGGAAATGGGGGCCGATCTGACGATCGCCCATGAGCATTTGACCCTGACCACCCGGGGACTTCGTCCGGCCGACCTCCTGCTGGATGAGGCTTCTGTGACCGCAACGGAGAACCTCATCATGGCCGCCGCGGCCACCCCCGGAATTCATGTACTCTACAATGCCGCCTGCGAACCCCACGTCCAGGATGTCTGTCACCTGCTGGAAGCCATGGGAGCGGAATGCACCGGCATCGGCACCAACCGTCTGGTGATCAAGGGATCGGCCGAACTCACCGGGGCTGAAGTGGAGCTGGGCGCCGATTACATTGAAGCCGCAAGCTATCTGGCAGCAGCCGCTGTGACCGGCGGAGAGATCCGTATCCGTTCCGTGCATACCCCACAGGTCTACCGAGTGCTGGACCGGGCATTCCGCCGTATCGGCGCCGGCTGGG
>CAZVCO010000046.1:10096-12275 GCA_964625795.1 uncultured Verrucomicrobiota bacterium
TTCCCTGTGCATCGGAGACGATCTGGGAGGGGCGATTCCCAAGATTGAGGACGGAATCTGGCCGGCGACCCCTTCCGACCTGATGAGTCTGCTGCTGGTGACCGCGACCCGGGCGGAAGGAAGCGTGCTGTTTTTTGAAAAGCTGTTCGAGAGCCGCATGGTCTGGGTTGACCGCCTGATCAGCATGGGCGCGCGTATCGTCCAGTGCGACCCACACCGGGTGCTGGTAACCGGTCCCAGTGAGTTGAGCGGGTCCCATCAGACCAGTCCGGATATCCGGGCCGGAATGGCCCTGATCCTGGCCGCACTCTCCGCCAAAGGGGTAAGTATCATTGAAAACGCCCAGATGATCGACCGCGGATATCAGCAGGTGGATCAGACCCTGCAACGTCTGGGTGCGACCATTCAGCGTGAAGGATAACAGAAACAGAATGGAAGGCGGCCTGTATATTGTCGGTACTCCCCTGGGGAATCTGGAGGATATGAGTTACCGGGCGGTACGCACTCTGTCTGAAGCGGACTTGGTTCTGGCTGAGGATACCCGGACGTCCGGGGTACTGCTCCGTCATTATGACATCTCCACCCCCATGCGCTCCTGCCATGGCTTCAATGAGCGCTCCCGGGTGGAGGAAATTCTTCACCTGCTTTCTGCCGGCAAAGCGGTTGCCCTTATCAGCGACGCCGGCATGCCGGTGGTATCGGATCCCGGGGGACGGATGGTGAGGGCGGTACGTGAAGCCGGCCTTCCCGTGGTGGCCGTCCCCGGTCCGACCGCAGCCACCACCGGTCTGGCCCTGAGCGGCTGGGGGGAAAACGGGTTTGTCTTTATGGGCTTTGTGCCGAATAAAAGTGCAGGAAGAAGGAGGCTTCTCACCTCTCTGCAGCCTGAAACCCGGCCGGTGATCTTATACGAATCCACCCATCGGTTCCGAAAGCTGCTCGCAGACCTCTGTGACCTCATGCCGGAACGTCGGGTCTATGTCGGCCGGGAGCTGACCAAAAAGTTCGAAACCAGCGTTGAAGGTCTGCCCGAGGAATTGGCGGAGTTTTTCGAAACCCACTCTGTCAAAGGCGAGTTCGTGGTCATCCTGGGGCCAACGGAATCCCCTTGATTCCCCGCAGTCTTTATTCGGCCAACCGTGCTTCCGCCGTCTCTGCCGCCGCTGAGCCGGGAAATTCGGAACGGATGAAGCGGTACAGCTCCCGGGCTTTCCGGCCAGCCCCAAGGGGACTTGCATAGAGATCCGCAACGATCAACAGAGCATCGGGCTGATCCTGCACGGCCTGCTCACTCTCAGACAGAAGTTCGCGGGCCTGGTCTGTATTTGCCTCATCCATGGAAAGGATCACCGCGCCCGAGAAGGCGGGAGGCCATTGTGGGGCCAGTTCGTGAGCAGAAAGAAAAGCCGCCAACGATTCCTCTCCCCTGCCCTGTTCACGCAGAAAGCGGGCCAACCCAACCTGAGCCCGGGCCGAGGTGGGGGCCAGCGTAGTGGCGGCCCGCAGGGCTCGTTCCCGCAGGTCCACCCTGGAGGCCCGGGCGGCAACGGCATGAGCCTGAAGGCAGAGCCTCAACGCCAGCAGTTCCTCCTCTTCTTCTGAGGCCCGCTTCAGGATGTCCTCCACTTCCACCCGCACCGGGTCCGGCAGATTGAGGGTTCCGGAAAGGACACGGGCCTCCATTACCTGCGCGCGCTGTACGGCCTGTGGTACCAGCGGAGAGTCCGGATCCAGGCGGATAAAGGCCTCATAATGCGCCTGTGCCTGTTCGGGATCCAGGCGGTGTTGATCCAGCAGGGCGGCCAGATTCAGTTGGGCCGGGGCAAACTGCGGATTCATGGACACCGCCTGCTGCAGGAGGTCCCGCCTTTCCTGCAGACTCAATTCGTCTGCAGACAGCACCGCAAGGGAAGACAGTGTGCGGGCGCTTTCCCGGCGTCCCACCGCTTGGCGCAGATAGGTCAGTGCTGCCTCCTGATCTCCAAGACGCACTGCATGAACCGCCTGGATTTCCAGTGCCTCTGACCGTGACACATCGGACTGGCTGGCCTGGGAAAACGCCGAAAAGGATGCCTCCATTTTCCCCTGACTCCGATACAGCAGCCCCAGGTTCAGGTGAGCGCTGTAAAGGCGGGGATCCAGGTCGAGCGACTGCAGGAAGGCCGCTTCCGCCTCCTCT
>CAZVCO010000046.1:12285-15997 GCA_964625795.1 uncultured Verrucomicrobiota bacterium
CCACGACGCCGCCGAGCGCCATCGCGAGGTTGAAGTGCGCGTCGGCGAAGTCCGGCCCCTCCGCCGCGGAACGGCGGAAGGCCGCTTCCGCCTCCTCTTCTTTTCCGGTGCCGAAGGCGGCAACCCCCACCGCATTCCAGACCAGGGCCTCATCCGGGTGACCCCCAAGACGGTCGGCGGCCGACTGAAATTCTTTTAGGGCTCCAGACGGATTCCCGTTTTCCAGCTCGGTCAATCCCTCGGTCAGTCTCCGCCCGGGATCACGGGAGCAGGCCGCGGAACCCAGCAGAAGGGCGAGAAGAATGAGGCGGTGCAAAAGAGGCATGCCCCCACCATAAAAGCAAACCGGGGTACCCACAACTTCTTCCGGCAAAAAGGCCCTCACGTTTTCAACTCCCTTTGGGACTGGGGATCGATCTGTGCCGCCTGTCCGGTAAAGGTGCGGCAGATCCGATCGATCAGCGAGGAGGTGGAGAGTCCCTCCGACATGGGCGCAAGCCGCACTTCACCACCGTTCTCCTCCACTATCTGCCGTCCACTGACATAGTGGCTCCAATCCTCGGCCTTCACCAGAATATCGGGCAGGAGGAGGGAGATGAGTTCCTCGGGCTCCTCCTGATCAAACAAAACCACGCAGTCGACGGATTCCAAGGCCGACAGCAATGCGGCCCGGTACGGCTGCTCCACCAAAGGCCGCTTGTCACCCTTAATTCGTTTGATGGAGGCATCGGTATTCAGCCCCACCACCAGACGGTCCCCCTGGTTCCGGGCCCACTCCAGATAACCGGTGTGCCCGGCATGCAGCAGATCGAAGGTGCCATTGGTCATCACCACGGCCTGGCCGCCCTGTTTCCATTCCCCCACCCGGGACCGGGCCTCTTCCCAGCCACAAATCTTGGAAGCCGACGCCCTCATGTTGCCCCCAGGCTGAAAAACTCATCCTCCAGCATCAGACAGAGGCAGTGGTAAATTGGCAAGTGATGTTCCTGCACCCGGAACGTTTCCCGTTCCGGCACCTGTATACAGACATCACACAGTTCTTTCATCCTGCCCCCGGTCTCACCAGTAAGGCCCAGAGTTCCGAGGCCCTTCGATCTGGCCACTCTTAAGGCATGGCAGACGTTGACGGCATTACCCGAAGTGGAGATCCCCCACAGCACATCCCCTTTCTGTCCCAGTCCCAGTGTCAACTGGGCAAAAGCAACTTCACCGGACAGATCATTCTGTACCGCACTGGTGAGGGCCGGAAAGGAAGTGAGCGGGATAGCGGGGAGTGACTGCTGAAGTTGATCAGCAAGTTCGGCCCCCATTCCCCGCCGCTGCTCTTCCGTCAGGGGCCGGAGGGACTGAAACCCTTTGAGCAGCTCTCCCGAGATATGATCGGCATCTGCCGCACTGCCGCCGTTGCCGCAGATCAGGACCTTGTGCCCGGCCGTGTACATATCGCGCAACAGGACAAACGCCTTTTCGATCTCCGGAACACAGGGTTCAAGATTGGGATAATGATCAAGCAGAACGGTGAGTCTCGGAGACATGGCAGCAGAGGTCAGGAGGGGGGTTCCACAGCATTCGAAATCTTGTCCCGGGCCGCTTTTGCGCGGGATTCCGGCGATCCTTCCTCCCCGTATAAAATGGAACGGGAGGCGTTGATCAGCCAGGGGGCCGAGCGTCCGGTCAATTGCAACCGACTGAGGTCCCCACCCTGCGCACCCAGACCGGGGACCAGGAGCGGAAGGTCGGCCACCCGGCCGAGCACCTCGTCGGAAACATTGGTCAGACCCATCACCATCCCCACCTGCCCCGGCAGTGACCCTGCACGGACAGCAAACTCCTGCATCAGTTCAAACACATAGCGTCCATCCACCTGTTGCAACTCCACATCCGCCGCCCCGGGGTTGGAGGTGACGCCCAGAAGATAAATCCCATGCTCCTCTGACTGTAAAAAGGGCTCAATACTGTCTAAACCCATCAATCCGTTCAAGGTGACCGCATCCACCCCCCACTGCTCAAAATACGCCCGGGCATAGGCCTCCATGGTAGCGGGAATGTCACTGCGTTTTGCATCCAGCAGAATAGGGATCCTCTCAGGAATACGGCGGAGGATCCGCTCAAGCACCACGATTCCCTGCGATCCATAAGCTTCAAAATAGGCGATGTTCGGCTTAAAAGCCGCAGCATAAGGAGCCGTTGCCTCGATGCACTCACTCAGAAATGCTTCAAGGTCCCCCTCAATAAGCTCAGGACGGGGATCAAGACCCACGCAGAGATGGCTTTGGACCTCTTGAATCCTTTTGGACAGTTTATCGACGTATCTCATACCGGATCGGGTATTACCTTCTCAAAAACGGGAAGGCAAAAGAATTGTGCAGGGCAACCTCCGGCAGGGCGATTACAGAAACACTCGCTCAACCCGACCCTGCAGCGTCTGATTCAGCCAGGGAGAATTGAAGCTTTTTGAGTGAAGCAGCTCACGTGCAATCCGGGTTTCGCCTTCGGGATCGAACAGGACCGCATTCAGCCGGGATCCAACCTGGAAGGTCAGCGCAGGCTCCTTCAGCAAGGCACGCGGGGCATGGGAGAAGGCTTCCGCCAGGCGGGACCAGGACAGCTCACCCGGTTTCACCAGCCCCTCATAACAGGCAGGGAGTGCGCTCTCCAGACCGATAATGCCAAAGGGAGCATGTTGAAAATCCAAATTCTTTTCGAAATCGGTATGGGGGGCGTGCCCGGTGGCCATCATATCCAGGGTTCCGTCCCGCAGTCCTTCACGCAGCGCCTCACGGTCAGCCGCAGTACGCAGCGGGGGCATCATTTTCGTGTGGGTGTTATATCCCTCCACCGATTCCTCCGTCAGCAGAAGATGATGCGGCGTCACCTCGGCGGTGACGGCCACGCCCTCCGCCTTGAACCTCCGGACAGACGCCACCGCTTTCGCGGTTGATACATTCTGAATGTGAATCCGCCCCCCCACCGCCTGTGCCAGACGCAGATCCCGCTCGACCGCAATCTCCTCGGAAACGGCCGGGATCCCGGGAAGTCCCAGCCGGAAGGAGACCTCCCCCTCATTCATGACCCCTTCCAGGCTGAGGGCAGGAGTATCCGGATACACGGCCACCACCACATCGGAGGTGCGGGAATATTCCAGTGCCCTGCGGAGGACGTAGGGATCCTGCAACGGGCGGTTGCAATCGGTCACCATGACAGCTCCCTTGGCCACCATATCCCCAATTTCCGCCAGTTTTTCCCCTTCGCGTCCCACCGTAAGACAACCGGAGACCGATACCGGAATGATTCCCTCGGATTGTGAAATACTTTTCACGTAGGTGACCATACCGCCGGTATCGATGGGAGGATAGGTGTTCGGCATGGAGCAGATGCGGGTGAATCCGCCGGCCCGGGCCGCCCGGGTGGCACTCTGAATGGTTTCGCAGTCCTCACGGCCCGGCTCCCGGATGTGGACATGGACGTCACAGAGGCCGGGCAGAAGGATCATGCCCGCGGCATCCACTACTTCCAGATCACCTCCGGGTTCCAGATCAGGACCGATGGCGGTAATAATCCCGTCCTCCACGCGCAGATGTTCCAGGACCGGCTCGCGGCCGTCCGCATGCACCACCCGGGCTCCTTTGAGAAAGAAAGACGTCATACGGCCTCCTCCGGTTCAGGGCCCCGTGATTTTATCTGGGGAGTGAGGTGGTACAACACGGCCATA
>CAZVCO010000046.1:16007-16917 GCA_964625795.1 uncultured Verrucomicrobiota bacterium
TTCTCGACCTGGGTATTGATCAGAGTACGTTCGTAGGTCATCACATCATCCACCAGTTCCACTCCGCGGTTGACCGGTCCGGGATGCATGATCCAGGTACCTCGTTCACGCAGGACACGGAAGCGTTCCGACGTCACCCCATACCGCGAATGATATTCCCGCATACTGGGGAAAAAATTCGCCTTCTGACGCTCCAACTGAAGTCGCAGGAGATAGAGGACCTCCGGGTTGAACTCGAGAACCGCATCGAACGAGTCAAGAATTGTCACATAATCCGGCATGGTGCGTGGCACCAGCGTGGCCGGTCCGAACGCCGCCACCTCCACTCCGAGAATGTGCATAACCTCAAACACGGACCGGGCCACCCGGGAATGCAGAATATCCCCGGCCACCACAATCTTCTTCCCGGCCATTTGAGGAAAGACCTCCCGGAAGGTAAAGGCATCCAGCAAGGCCTGGGTTGGATGTGCGTGATGACCATCTCCCGCATTCAGGACAGACGCCGGGGTATGCCGGGCAATATACTCCGGCACTCCGCTGACAGAATGGCGGACAATCATGTAATCCACCTGCATCGATTGCAGGGTGTCGATCGTATCCAGAATCGACTCTCCTTTCACCACACTTGAGGTGGAGACGGAGAAATTAATCCCGTCCGCCGACAGCCGCTTGGCGGCAATTTCAAAGCTGGAGCGGGTGCGGGTTGAGGGCTCGTAAAAGAGGTTCAACACCGTTTTGCCCCGCAGGGTCGGCACCTTTTTGATGGGACGCTCGGAAATCTCGCGCATGTTCTCGGCGGTATCCAGAATCAACTGAATTTCATCCACCATTTCTTCTTGACCTGCTTCACCATTCAATTGTTCATCAGAGAGATCTACAACGTCCTCCATCGTCACCTTTCCACGTAAAA
>CAZVCO010000046.1:16950-17317 GCA_964625795.1 uncultured Verrucomicrobiota bacterium
TCGGATCTCGAGTTTTTCTGCAACAATTTGTCCGTTTACAACCCCGGCAACAATCACAGAATCCGCCTTGACCGTTTCGCTGGTCACACGCCCTGTCTCACCGACGATGACCATACCCTGAATGACAATTTCGCCTTCCAGGGCACCTTCAATGCGCACACCGCCTTTACCGCGCAGGTCGCCTTTCCAGCTGATGCCCGGCCCTAAAACGGTTGTCACCCTTTCAACGGGCGTATCTGTGGAAAAACTTTGCTGTGTTTTCTTCTTCCCAAATAACATGACCTTATCCTTTCCTGTGGTCTTGCGATCAATATTGTGATGCGAATGATCTTAATGATGCGGCGGCCAGATTGTCCCGGCGGGGACC
>CAZVCO010000047.1:0-15234 GCA_964625795.1 uncultured Verrucomicrobiota bacterium
ATAAAAGGCACGTACGGTGGTGTGAGAGGGGGGAGAAATCCCCCCTACTCGATTGTGTGAGCATGAAACCAGCATCCTTGCAACTGTATGAACCTCACGGCGATTCACACTTGAATCATCCGGATATCCGGATATACGGATGATTAATGAACAAAGCAGAAATTTTCCGAAAGCAGCTGGCCGAACGTATTCTCATCCTGGACGGGGCGATGGGGACGATGATTCAGCGTCAGAAGCCCGATGATGCCACCTATCGGGGAAGTCGTTTCAAGGATTGGCCGTCGGACCTGAAGGGGAACAATGATTTGCTGACCCTGACGGCGCCGGAGATTATTGGGGAGATCCATCAGCGTTTTCTGGATGCCGGGGCGGATATTCTGGAGACCAATACGTTTAACAGTACCCGGGTGTCACAGGCCGATTACGGCATGGAGGATCTGGTGCCGGAATTGAACCGGGAGGGCGCCCGTCTGGCCCGGAAGTTGGCGGATGCCGCCTCCACGCCGGAAAAACCCCGATTTGTGGCCGGGATTCTGGGGCCCACCAGCCGCACCGCCTCTATCTCACCCGATGTGGAGGATCCCGGCGCCCGTAACGTGACGTTTGAGGAATTGCGGGAGAATTATGCGGAGTCCGCCAGAGCCCTGCTGGAGGGCGGGGTGGATCTGCTGATGATTGAAACGGTGTTTGATACGCTGAATGCCAAGGCGGCGGGGTACGCGGTGATGGAGGTGCTGGAGGAATGGCCGGAGGAGATCCCGGTCATTATCTCCGGGACGATTACGGATCAGTCCGGCCGCACGCTTTCGGGGCAGACGCCCGAGGCGTTCTGGTATTCCATGATGCATCTCCATCCCGTGGCCATTGGCTTCAACTGCGCACTGGGGGCGAAAGATCTGCGGCCGCACCTTGAGGAGGTGTCCGGCGTGGCGCCGGTCGCGATCACCTGTCACCCCAACGCGGGACTGCCCAATGAGTTCGGGGAGTATGACCAGACGCCGGAGCAAATGGCCGACGTGATCGCGGGTTTTGCCCGGGACGGTCTGCTGAACATTATCGGGGGATGCTGTGGAACGACGCCGGATCATTTGCGGGCGATTGTCGAAGCGGTGGCCCCGTACCCGCCGCGAAAGGCACCCGAGGTGGAGCCGTATACCCGCCTGTGCGGACTGGAGTCCTTTGTCATCCGGCCGGAGACCAATTTTGTCAACGTAGGGGAGCGGACGAACGTGACCGGTTCCCGGAAGTTTGCCCGTCTGATTAAGGAGGAGGCCTACGAGGAGGCGCTGGATGTGGCGCGCCAGCAGGTGGAGAATGGGGCCCAGATCATCGACGTGAATATGGACGAGGGGATGCTGGACGGGGAAGCGGCCATGAAGACCTTTTTGAATCTGGTGATGGCCGAGCCGGATATCTCACGGGTTCCGGTCATGGTGGACAGCTCCAAGTGGTCGGTGATCGAGGCGGGACTGCGCTGTGTGCAGGGACGCTGTGTGGTCAATTCCATCAGTCTGAAAGAGGGGGAGGAACCCTTCCGCGAACAGGCGAAGCGGGCCCGGCGTTACGGAGCGGCGGTGGTGGTGATGGCCTTTGATACGGATGGCCAGGCTGACACTCTGGACCGCCGGGTGGAGATTCTGTCCCGCAGTCACGAAATTCTGGTGGAGGAGATCGGGTTTGACTCCCAGGACATCATTTTTGACCCCAACGTGTTTGCCATCGGCACCGGTATTGAGGAGCACGCCACTTACGCGATTGATTTTATTGCCGCCGCCCGCGAACTGAAAAAGCGGTTTCCCCGGGTTCATATCAGCGGCGGTATCAGTAATCTGAGTTTCAGTTTCCGGGGCAATGATCCCATCCGTGAGGCCATGCACACCGTCTTTCTTTATCATGCCACCCAGGCCGGGATGGACATGGGGATCGTCAATGCCGGTCAGCTCGGGGTTTACGATGAGATCGATCCGGAATTGTTGAAACGGGTGGAGGATCTGATTTTCAATAAACGTGAGGACGCCACCGAGCAGTTGCTGGAGTTTGCAGAAGGCTACGCCGGAAAAGCCAGGCAGAGGGTTGAGGATCTGAGCTGGCGGGAGGCATCGGTGGGTGACCGGATTTCCCATGCACTGGTGCGGGGTATCACCGAGTACATCGAGGAGGACGCGGAGGCGGCCCGGGTGGAGTTCGGTCATCCGCTGCATGTGATTGAGGGACCGCTGATGGACGGCATGAACGTGGTGGGTGATCTGTTCGGCTCCGGAAAAATGTTTCTGCCCCAGGTGGTGAAAAGCGCGCGGGTGATGAAAAAAGCGGTGGCCTATCTGGAACCCTTTTTCGAAGCGGCGGATGGTGGTAAACGCGAGGCCAACGGTCGGGTGATCATGGCCACGGTTAAAGGGGATGTGCACGACATTGGCAAAAACATCGTCGGCGTGGTGCTGCAGTGTAACAACTACGAGGTGATCGATCTCGGGGTGATGGTGCCGTGCGTGAAAATTCTGGAGGCGGCGAAAGAGCATGATGCGGATATCATCGGCCTCAGTGGTCTGATTACGCCCTCTCTGGATGAGATGGTGCATGTGGCTTCGGAGATGAAGCGGGAAGGGTTTGACATTCCCCTGCTTATTGGAGGCGCGACCACCTCCAAGGTCCATACCGCGGTGAAGATTGATCCCGAATATGAGCATCCGGTGATTCATGTGCCGGATGCCTCCCGGGTGGTGGGGGTGGCCTCGAACCTTCTCTCTGCGGACCGGAAACCGGATTATGTGGGCGGTATTGCGGAGGAGTACCAGAAATACCGGGACCGCCGTTCCGGCACCAAAGCCGTGCTGGCCGATCTGGAGGCGGCGCGGGAAAACCGGGTTCCCATCGATTGGTCGTCCTATACCCCGCCGGTGCCGTCCTTCACGGGCAGGAAGACTCTCAAACAGATTCCGTTGCAGGATCTGGTTCCCTTTATTGACTGGGGGCCCTTTTTCATGGGCTGGGATCTGCACGGACCGTTCCCGCAGATTCTGGAGGACGACGTGGTGGGTGAGCAGGCCACGGAACTCTACGGTCATGCGCAGGACATGCTGAAGGATCTGGTGGAGAATCAGAAACTGGAAGCCCGGGCGGTATGCGGTTTCTGGCCGGCCAACGCGGTGGAGGATGACGACATCGCGGTCTTTGAGGATGAGACCCGGTCGCGTGAAATCTGCCGGTTGCACCATCTGCGGCGTCAGTCCGGCAGCGGAGAGGATCTGCCTCACGGTTGTCTGACTGATTTTGTCGCCCCGCGTGACAGTGGACTGCAGGACTATATCGGAGGATTCGTGGTGACGGCCGGTATCGGGGCCGAGGAGTTGGCCAAGGCGTTTGAAGGTCAGCAGGATGATTACAACGCGATTATGGTGAAAATTCTGGCTGACCGGCTGGCGGAGGCTCTGGCGGAATATCTGCATCAGGTGGTCCGCAAGGACTTCTGGGGATATGCCCCGGACGAAACCCTGGGGAACGAGGACCTCATCAAAGAGCGTTACACCGGCATCCGTCCCGCCCCTGGATATCCCGCCTGCCCGGATCATACCGAGAAGGCGACGTTGTTTGAGCTGCTGGATGCCGAGGAGGAGATCGGGGTGTCTCTTACGGAGAGCTTCGCCATGTTCCCCGGGGCGGCGGTGAGCGGATGGTACTTCAGCCACCCCCAGTCCGAATATCTCAGCGTGGGCACGATCGGGGAGGATCAACTTCGGTCCTACGCCGAACGGAAAGAGATGACGCTGCGGGAGGCGCGGCGCTGGCTGGCGCCGAATCTGGCGTCCTGACCGCGGGAGGGGGTTCAGGCGCCGTGAACGGCATCCACCAGTTTGGCCACCCGTTCGGGCGGGGTGGTTTTGATGACCCCGTGTCCCAGATTGAAAATATGGGCTTTGGCGGGAGCGAATCCCTCCAGAACGGCTTTCGCCCCGGAGAGAGCGGCCTGGTCGGAGGCGAGCATGCGTGAGGGATCCAGATTGCCCTGGTAGACGCGGTCGGTGCCGAGGCGGTGAAGCACGTCAGCCGGGGAGGGGCGCCAGTCGACCCCGATCACGCTCACCGGCATGTCCGCAATCTGTTCCAGCAGGTGACCGCCGTTGGCGCTGAAGTGAATGGTGGGAACCTTTCCGGCCAGTCCCTCAAAAATTCTGCGGGTGTAGGGGGCGGCGAACTCCTGATAGTCGGCGGTGCTCAGCGCGCCGGCCCAGCTGTCGAACAGCTGCAGGGCCTGGGCTCCCGCATCGATCTGCGCCTGCAGATAAAGGAGAACCGCGTCGGTCAGGCGTTCCATCAGTTCATGAAAGCGGTCGGGATCCGCAAACATCCAGCCCCGCACCTGATCAAAATCCTTTGAGCCGCCGCCGGCCACCGCGTAACAGGCCAGGGTGAATGGAGCGCCGGAAAATCCGATGAGAGGAATTCGGTTGCGGAGGGCGGCACGGGAGCGTCGGATCGCCTCCAGGGTGAAGTCGATTGATTCCTCCGGGAGGACGGGCTGGAGGGCCCGGACATCCTCCAGCGTTTGAATGGGATTGTGAAATACTGGTCCTTTTCCCGGAATAAATTCCAGGTTCATGCCCATGGGTTCCAGCAGGGTGAGGATGTCGGCGAAAATGATGGCGGCGTCCACATCAAAGGCCTGGCAGGGCTGGAGGGTGACCTCGGTGGCCAGATCCGGATCTTTCATCATGTCCAGAATGGGGTGGGTCTCCCGGAGAGCGCGGTATTCGGACATGTAGCGGCCGGCCTGACGCATCAGCCAGATGGGGGTGCGTTCAGGACGATCGCCGTTGCAGGCGCGCAGGAAGGAATCGTTTTCAGGCGTGGGGCTCATGGGGTGCGACTGTTACCGCCAAATCCGGTGAAGCGCAACGGTTTTAGGTGTCCCACTCTTTGTGCGGACGCTCCTCTTTTTCACTTGGACAATCCGGGGCGGGGGTGTAGGTTTCAGATATGATCAGTGTTCAACATGTTCCGTCATGGGTGCGGGGTGGTTTGGTGGCAGGAGCAGGCCTCTGGTTGGCCGTGCACGTGTCCGCCCAGACAGATGTGGGGAATTTCCGGGTGCCGGACACCGATGAGGAGGGTGTGCTGAAAACGCTGCTGACGGGGGAGAAAGCGAAGATGTATCCCGACAAGCCCATGTGGATTGAGGGACTGGTGATTGAATTTTTTGAGGAGGACGGAGAAACGGTGCACCTTCGTCTGACCTCTCCGGGCTGTCATTATGACACGCGTTCCAATTTTGCTGAATCCGATCAGCCTGTGCTGATCGTGGGGGATACCTTCACGGTGGAGGGGGTCGGCTACAAGTTTGACAGCAATACCAGCCGTATGGAGTTGTTGAATGAGGTGCGGGTGGTGTTTTCGGACACCAATCTCACCCCTGCCCAGGAGCCGGCAGATTCTCCGCCGGCCCTGTCCGAGCCTTCGGAGCCTTCAGAATCCTCTCCCTCCCCGGAATCCCCATGAAGCGAAATTCCCTATATCTGTTGTTTGCGTTTAGTTTCCTGTTGCCGGCCTACTCTCAGGAGGAGCGGGTGACCGAGATCACCAGCGAAAAACTTTTTTTCGACTACGAAGGCAAACAGGCGATCTTTACCGGAAATGTGGTGGTCAATGATCCCGATTTACAACTTACCGGAGATAAACTCACGGTGTATCTGACGGAAGAGGATGATATTGAACGCCTGCTGGCGGAGGGCAATGTGGAGATCCGTATGGAGGGGATGCAGAGCCGCTCCGGCAAAGCGGTGTACACCCTCTCCGACGGAAAAGTGCTGCTCACCGAACGTCCGCAGGTCTCCCGCGATGGCTCGGTCCTGCAGGCGGAGAAAATCACTTACTGGCGGTTGGAGAACCGGCTGGAGGCCTTTCCTCGCGCGAGGGGGATTATGTTTCAGGAGCAGGAGTGAGTGTGATGGAGCAGGGTGGGTTTTCCTCTGCGATGGCGGAGCCGGGACGCCGGATCTCCAACGTCCCCCCCGCGATCCACGCGGAGAAGCTGGTGAAAATTTATAATGGAAAACGGGTGGTTAATGAGGTGGACATCCGGGTGGACCGGCATGAAATTGTCGGGCTGCTGGGGGCCAACGGGGCGGGAAAAACCACCACCTTCTACATGATCATGGGACTCATTCAGCCCAATGAGGGACATGTACTGTTTGACGGCAGCGACATTACGGATCGGCCCATGTATGAACGGGCACGTATGGGCATGGGATATCTGGCGCAGGAGCCCTCTATTTTCAGACGGCTGACGGTGGAGGACAACATCAAGGCGATTCTGGAAACCCTGCCGCTCAGCAAGGCGGCACAGCATCAGCGGTTGACCAAACTTCTGAAGGATCTAAAAATCACCAAACTTGCCGGACAGAAGGCCTTCACTCTGTCCGGAGGGGAGCGGCGCAGGCTGGAAATTGCCCGGGCGCTGGTGACCGAACCTGCGGTGCTGCTGCTCGATGAACCCTTCAGCGGGGTGGATCCGAAATCGGTGAACGATGTGCAGGAAATTATTCTGGAGCTGAAAGAGCGGGGTCTGGGGATTCTGATTACCGATCACAATGTGCGTGAGACATTGACGGTGACCGATCGATCCTACATTATCTTTGAGGGCAAAGTGCTCCGGGAGGGCACACGCGACTTTCTGATCAACGACCCGGTGAGTCGGGAGCTCTATCTGGGCGACCGGTTCTCCATGTAACAACAACCCCACATCCAAGAGGATCCCATGAATATACACGTAACCTGCCGTCATATGGAAATGACTCCCTCCATCCGTGAACACGCCACCGCCCGCGTGCAGGAATCTCTGGATGAATTCCCGAGGGTGATGGATGTGCATGTCATCCTGGACGTGCAGAAAAAGATCAATCACGTGGCGGAAGTGGTGGTGAAGGGCAGCAACCATCTGCACGCCGAAGCCACCCAGACGACCTCGGACATGTACGCAAGTATTGATGAGGCTATTGACAAGGTGCACCGTCAGCTTCGCAAGAACCGCGATAAAGTTCAGGACCATAAACATACCGTGGGCCTTGGCGAGGCGGAAGCCGGGCTGAAGTAGGGACCGGATGCCTCCTCAGCCTCAATCACGGGGGCCGGTGTCGGTCGGAGAATTTCTCGACTACGCCGGGACCCTGATGCCTCTTTCCCTTCAGGCGGGGAAGGACTTTCTGAATACCAAGATTCCTGAAGAGGTGATCAACCGCCCCGGCCTCGCGCTGGCGGAATTCTTTCAGTATTTCGCCAACAAGCGGATCCAGGTGTTCGGTCTGGCTGAGATGACGTATTTAAAATCGCTCACCGCCAAAGAGCGGGTGGAGCGTCTGACGAACGTGTTTGAGCAGGATATCCCGTGTGTGGTGCTCACCCGGAACCGTCATGCCACTCCAGAGCTCAAACGTCTCGCGGTTCACTATAAAGTGCCGGTACTCCGGACCCCGCTGATCACCAGCCGGTTTATCAATCTGGCCACCCTGGCCATGGAGCAACTCACCGCTCCCGTGCTGAAGATGTCGGGGACCAGTATGGATGTCATGGGCGTGGGGGTGCTGATTGAAGGCCCCCCGGGTATTGGGAAAAGCGAGGCGGCTCTGGGGCTGATCGAACGGGGATTCAGTCTGGTGGCCGATGATCTTACCATTGTCCGGCGGGAAACCCACGGGCAGCTGGTCTGCACGTCCAGCGAGGCCACCCGCTTTCATATGGAGATCCGGGGGCTGGGGATTATTCATGTGCCGAGTATTTTCGGCATGGCCTCTGTCAGTCTGGAAAAGAGACTGGACCTCATTGTCTCCCTGTATCCGGCCAACCCCACACTGGAGGGGGACCGGTCCGGCTTAACTAAAAATACCCGGAAACTTCTTGACCGTGAAGTTCCTTTGGTGGAACTACCCGTTGCTCCGGGAAGGGATATGGCGGGAGGCATTGAGGTTGCTGCCATGAATCAGAAACTGTCTTATCTGGGGCATGAAGCTGCGAAAGAATTTGATGAGAAACTGATCAAAACTCTCCAGCAGCGGCGCGTTCACCGTGCGGTTCCATCCTCCACTTAACATCATGTCAGCAGATACGCTCAGCAAAGCTTTCACCATTAACAATGAGTTCGGCCTCCATGCCAGGCCGGCGGCATTGCTGGTGAAATGTGCCAGTCAGTTTGACTGTACCATTCAGATTGAAAAAGACGGCATGTGCGTGTCAGGGAACAGCATTATGGGACTGTTGACCCTGGAGGGGCACCAGGGAAGCGTATTGAACATTGAGGCCAAGGGGCCACAGGCCGAAGAGGCTCTTGCCGCTCTGGGTGAACTGTTCGACCGGAATTTCGACGAATAAACAGAACGTTATTCATGAAATTCATAAGATTAGCGAAACAGCTAATCCGTAAAATCACGTATGGTTTTTACAGGGGGTACTCTGTATACTCATAATCGTTTGAGTAACGAATAGAGTGATAACCAATACTAAAATGAGGAAGTAATGATGAAATTCTTAATGTTAACCGCATGTTGTCTGAGTCTGTTAGGTGGAGGAGTCCTGAACGCAGACGGGTTGAGTGTGTATGGTTCTTATTGGAATCCTGATGAAGGAGATGACTCCTACGGGGTGGGCTTACAGGTTCGTGGCGGAGGCGAATTGGTGTATTTCGAAGCTTTGGGTACCTATTATGAAGATATTACCCAGGAATTCACCCTTATTGATTATGAACTGAGTGTGATCCCGTTTGATTTGGGCCTCGGCCTCAGGTTTGACGCCTCTCCAGCTACAGAATTATACGCCGGTCTTGGTGGAACCTACTTTCTTCTCGATTCAAATGTTGGAGATTCTGACGACCGGGTAGGCTATTATCTCAAGGCGGGTTGCGAAGTGGAGATAAACGAGAACATGGGTATTTCGGTAGAGGCCATGTGGCGTGATGCAGAGGCCCGGGTGACAGATGACGGGGATTTTGAGGAAAACCGTTTTAACCTGGATGGGCTTGCCCTTCACGTGGGGCTGGTGTTTCTCTGGTAAAACCGTTCCAATCTACTCTCAACATCATTGGCCTGCTGATTACCAGCAGGCCTTTTACTTAACCGTCAGAGGTTCTGAATGAGATAAAGTCGTTTACTGAGCATCAGCGGGTCACGACTGACACCTTTGTAACTCCACTACGTGGATTGTTCAAGCGAACGGGTGTCGGCCGCCAGCTGACGGTTGATGTCCTTCAGCTGGTCTGCCAGCAGTTGAAACTGCTCAGTAGTGCTGTCTGAAACGCCCTGGGAAGCCACGGACGCGCACCATTCAGCCAGTTCCTCATGACGTTTCAGGGTCCAGGTGACCAGTTCCTTTGGCTCTCTCGGGGCCGGAAGGGAGGACTGCAGCCGTTCCAGCGGAGAGCCGTGAGGCGTGATCTGATGAAACCGTTTGGAGGTGGCCTCATCAAGGGACGCCTCCAGTTTCTCCAGCGTGTCGGCAAGGAATTCCTCCCAACTCCGCATATGATCCGCGATATGTCGGGTCAGGGGTGAATCGGTGTCGGCCCGGACATCGGCCTGTTCCTGTCGAAGAACCCGGTCGGCTTCACGAAGCTGTTGCAGCAGGGGTTGGTTTTCAATATAACTCATCATTCAAGGGTGGTTGGGGGTTGTTGTAAAATGGGGTTCAGGGGATACGGCTGGTTTCCCGGCCGAACAGCCGGGTGTGGATCCAGTCATTCAGAAGGCGGATTTTGTTTCTCCATCCCACCAGCTTGGTGAGATAGACGGATTTCCACATCCACCAGGCCACCCGGCCGGTAACCGCTCCTTTGGGAAGATCCGCCATGGCGCGGTTATTTCCCAATGAGGCCATCATTCCCAGATTATTGAAGTGGAAGGGCTTTACGGGTTTCTCTTTGAGTCGGCGGGTGAGGGCCTTGCCCAGGTATTTTCCCTGTTGTTGCGCCAGTTGCGCGGTGGCCGGAAAAGAAGCGTCCTCGATGCGCGCCGCATCTCCGATGGCATAAATATGTTCATGTCCTTCCACCCGGCATTCGTTGTCGGTCTTGAGAAATCCGCCGGATGTGGTGGGCAGCCCACAGTCGGCGCACCAGTCCCGGGGGGTAATTCCGGTTGACCAGACGATGAGACCGGCCGGAATTTCTTCACCGTCCTCCAGAATCACCCGTTCCTGTTGAATTTCTTTGGCGGGCGACTCTTTCCGGATCGAGATGTGTTCGGCCCGGAGCTGCCGTTCCGCATAGGACCGCAGGGATTGATCAAACGAGGGGAGGATTTCCGAGGTGGCCTCCAGCAGGGTCAGACGAATCCCGTCAACCGCCTCGGGATAATGGGTCCGCACATCGGTGAGAAAATTATGCAGTTCCGCGACAAATTCGGATCCTGTAGCCCCTCCGCCGATCACCACCCAGTGCAGGAGCCGGCTGCGGTCCTCCGGGGAGGTGGTGGGCAGGGAGGCCCGCTCCAGACAGCCAAGGATCCGCTGACGGATCAGCTCTGCATGCTTCACTTCCTTCAGAAAGAGGGTGTGTTCCTCAACCCCGGGAATTCCAAAGGTTCCGTTTTTTCCTCCCACTGCAATCACCAGATGATCGTATGGAAGATCAAATTCCGTGCCATCCAGAGGGCTTTGACAGGTTACGATCGCGTGTTCAGGGTCGAGGGATACCGCCTCTGCCTGATAATAGGCCGCATGCGGACAGGCATCCCGGATGGGTTCAATGATGTTGCGGGATTCCGCCGAACCCACCGCACTGTTGATCAGCAGCGGGGTGAAGAGAAAATGATTGCGGGGGCTGACGATGGTGAGATCAGCCGGAGAGCGCCGCAGTTTCTGGGCGGCTCTCAGGGCACCGAAGCCTGAGCCGAGAATGACAATCCGGGGACGTGAAGTTGAAGTGGACATACAGCTGAGCAGGCAGGAGAATTCAGGCCCGGGTGGGCCTGCTTATTCCTGCGGCTCCTCCCCGGTTGGATCATGCACGGTGTGGACTTCAAAGGGTTTGCTCGCCTCGCCGAAATACAGACTGGTGTGGGGGAAGGGAATCTCAATGTCCTCGCGGTCAAAGGCCTGTTTTACCTTGCGGAGGTAGGCCCGTCCGACCTCCCACTGTTTGATCGGTTTGGTCCGGATACGTCCCTTGATGACCACGGCGGAATCATCAAATTTATCCACTCCGAAAATCTCCGGCTCCTCCAGCATACTGGGACCGATGTCCGGATCCTCTTTCAGTTTTGCCCCCACTTCCCGCATCACCGACACCACCCGGTCGGTATCCTCTTTGTAGGCCACTCCGATATCAAACACATAGGCCGACCAGCCGAGGGTGAGGTTGCTGATGGAGGTGATGGATCCATTGGGGAAGACATGGACCACGCCGCCGAGATCGCGCAGAATGGTGGTGCGGAATTTAATGTTCTGCACCAGACCACCGGTACCATTCAAAACGGCGACATCGCCCACCCGGATCTGGTTTTCCAGAATAATAAAAAAACCCGCGATGACATCCTTCACCAGATTCTGAGCGCCGAAGCCCACGGCCAGACCCACCACCCCTGCGCTGGCGATGACCGGTCCCACCTCCACGCCGAACTCTTTCAGGATCACCAGCAGCATGGTGATAAACACGGCAACGGCGGCTGCCTGCCGCAGAAGGTTGACCACGGTTTCCACCCGCTTGCTGGCCTCCTCGAACTGCTCACCCTGGCGCTGGCCCTGTTTGATCAGGTGCTGTTCGAGATGCTTCAATGCGCTCTTGATGATCCGCATGAGGATCCAGGAAAGGACGAGAATCATCGCCACCCGCATCGATGACTTCAGCAGGGGCTGCCAGTCGATCTGGTCAAGGTAGGTGTCGAAAAATTCAGAAAATTCTTTCATAACGAAGTCGGTGGAAAGATTGCCATGACCCCAAACAAAGGAAATCCCGCTGACACTTCAAGGGCGGATCCTGCTTTTTGCCTGAAAAATTGGGGAATGAAGGGGGCGCATCCCACAATTGGTGTTTACAACCACGGACCACGCGGACCTCACCGACCCATGCAGATAAGTCTTAGAATTTGGGTTATTCGTTGTACGGCCATTTCGTCTCCCTCTGAACAAGGTCCGCGTGGTCCGTGGTTATTTACCCGTGTTTTGACCGCTTGAACCAATTCCGGAATGCGCCCAAATGAAGGCGGTAAACGGAATGAATCTTTCTTTATTCGCGTTTGTCCTATAGGACAGAGTGGAATGACGTATTTTCATCGAGTTGAACTGCTGGCTCCGGCCGGAGGCTGGCCCCAGTTGCGGGCTGCTCTGGATGCTGGAGCGGATGCGGTGTTCTTCGGTGCGGGGCGGCTGAACATGCGGGCCCGGGCCAAAAATTTCAGTCTGGGGGAGCTTTCGGAGGTTTGTGACCTTTGCCATGCGAACGGGACCGGAGCTTACCTGACCCTGAACACCCTGATGTACGAATCGGACCTTCCTGAATTGAAGGAGATTCTGAAGGCAGCGAAAGAGGCGGGAGTGGATGCTGTGATCGCGGCGGATTTCGCGGTGCTGCAGGCGGCCTCGGACGTGGAGATGCCGGTTCATATCTCCACTCAGATGTCCGTCAGCAATTCTGCCGCACTGAGAATCCTCATGGAGATGGGGGCGCGACGGGTGGTGATGGCCCGGGAATGCAGTCTGGAGGATCTCCTGCGGATCCGGCAGGAACTGGGAGCGGCTGCGGACGGACTCGTGATCGAAGTGTTTGCGCATGGAGCCATGTGTGTGGCCGAGAGCGGTCGCTGCTTTCTTTCAGGATTTGAGAGTGGGCGGTCCGCCAACCGGGGGGAATGCGCACAGCCCTGTCGGCGTGACTACCGGATTCTTTCAGACCGGGGCGGGGAGGGGTTCCGCCTGGAGGGTGGGCATGTGCTCAGTCCAAAGGATCTGTGCACCCTGCCTTTTCTGGAACAGCTGGTGGAGGCGGGAGTGGGCGCACTGAAAATTGAGGGACGGAACCGGAGTCCGGATTACGTGCACACGGTCGTGTCGGTGTACCGGGAGGCTCTGGATGTGCTCCGGGCTGGCGAACCGGCCACCCGTCTTTCTGAGGTGAAAGAGCGGGGGATGGCGCGTCTGGAGCAGGTGTATCACCGCGGATTTTCGGAAGGATTTTATCTGGGGAAACCCATGGGCGACTGGACCACTCCTCCGGGAAATCAGTCCAGCCGAAAGCGGGAGTATATCGGACGTATCCTGAGCATACGCCCGGACCGGAATGAGGCGGTTCTGCGTCTGGAATCCAGTTCTCTGTCCTGCGACGAAACGTTGTTCTCCGAGAGTCCTGAAACGGGCTATCGCGAATGGCGGGCCGGGCAGATCTTGTTGGACGGAGGAAAGGTGAAGAATGCCGGGAAGGGGCAGGAGGTGCTGCTTCCGCGTCTGGACTTTATGCATACCGGTCTGAAGGTCTACCGTCACGCCCTGCGATCGGAATGAAATCCTAAGGACGGCATCCAGGCGATGCGTAAAGAGAACCGGTCCGGTTTGGGCTTTTTCCCCTGAGGTTCTTCTGGCATATCGATGGTATGACGGACCACTTCAACCCCGTGCCGGACCCCTGGAGGCGACCGGTCGCGCGACTTCGCAACCGGATTTCTTTCGGATGGCTGTGGCAGGTTCTGACCCCCTGGCTGCTGGCCGCTGCGATCACCGGCAGTCTGCTGTCCTGGCTGTTGCGGGGTATGGATCAGTCGCCCACGCCGGCCGGATGGATTGGGGTGGGTCTGATTCTGGTGGGAGGTCTGCGGGGGTTGGAGGCGCTGTCAGCGCGAAGCCCCGGACTGATGGAGGCCGCGGCCAGGCTGGACGATGGCTGGGGGTTGGCGCAGTCGCTCACCCGGGCGGTGGCCGGAGAGGGGCCGTGGCCGGTGATGCCCGCCCCGCCGCCGCCCTGTCCTCTGAGGATCCGGTGGCAGGCCTGGGCGCCTCCGGTCTGCGTGAGCCTGCTTTTTGTTGCGCTCTCGCAATGGATTCCGGTCATCCAGCCCGCTCCGTCCGCGACCTTCACCCGCACGGCCCCCCGTGAATGGGAGGAGATGGAGGCTCTGGTTGAGACTCTGAAAGAAGAGGAGGTGACCGATGAGGAAGCGCTGTCCGGTTTAGAGGAGGAGATCGAACGGCTCCATGCACTGCCGGAGCGGGAGTGGTATGGTCAGGCCGGACTGGAGGCGACCGACCGGCTGCGTCAGCGGATGCAGACCGAGACGGTGCGCCTGGCCGAAGGGCTGCAGCGCACCGCGGATCTGTTGCAGACGGCGGCGGTGCACCGGTCCTCTCTTTCACAGAACCAACAATCCGCCCTGCAGCGGGAGATGCAACGCATGCTGGAGCAGATGGGTGAAAACGGGCTTCCACTGCGGCCGGATCAGATGCAGGCGCTTCGTCAGGTGGACCTGAGTCAGCTTCAGCAGATTTCCGACGAACAGCTGCAGCAATTGCAGCAGCAGTTGCGGGCGCAGGGGGAGGCGGCGGAAGCGGCCCTGATGGCGGCAGGGCTGCTGATGCCGGGAGCTGGAGAATCGGACCAATGGGGGACCGAAGGAGGGGGCGCCGCAGCTTTGGGGCTGGGGGAGAACGAATCGTCCGCAAATCCGGCCACCACGGTTCTGCTGGAAATGAAGGATCCGGAATCCGTACAAATGGGGGATTTACTGGAGACCCGTGAGCTGGAGCATCAGGAGAGCAGAGCGCAGCAGATCCAGTCTGCCGGTGGGGTGGAGAGTCCGGGCGGGAGTGGATCCGCGACCTGGCAGCGCAGCCTCGCACCGGACGAACAGGATGTCCTCAACCGTTTTTTTCAGTCGAATTCATCTGTCCCACCCTCTATGGAGTCCCCATGACCCAATCCGCCCCGCCTTCCTCAGAAGAACTTGCCTCCGCCTCTGCCCGTCTGCAGGAGGTGCAGACCTCCCTCAATCAGGTGCTGTTCGGACAGGACGCCCTGATTCAGAATGTCCTGACCGGACTGATTGCCAGGGGCCACCTGTTGCTGGAGGGGCTGCCGGGCCTGGGGAAAACCGAACTGGTGCGCGCCCTGGGCGGCACGCTTGGACTGGAGGCGACCCGGATTCAGTTCACCCCGGATCTGCTTCCTGGGGATATTACCGGGAACCCCATGATTCAGGATGCCCGTCATCGTCATTTCCGATAGGATCAAGCGCCGGCGGACCGGCGATCGCGGCGAGCCCCTCGGCCAGC
>CAZVCO010000047.1:15244-16307 GCA_964625795.1 uncultured Verrucomicrobiota bacterium
TGTGGAGGGGGAGCGGAAATTCGTCTTTCAGAAGGGACCTCTTTTCGGAAACATCGTCCTGGCGGACGAGATCAACCGGGCCAGCCCCAAAACCCAGGCCGCTCTGCTGGAGGCCATGCAGGAAAGCCGGGTCACGTCCATGGGGGAACGCCATCTGCTGCCGGATCCCTTTTTTGTGCTGGCCACTCAGAACCCCATCGAGCTGGAGGGCACCTACCCGCTCCCCGAGGCACAGCTGGACCGTTTTCTGTTTAAGCTTCAGGTACATCCCGGAGGACCGGATGTGCTGCAGCGGATTGTGCAGCACCGCCAATTGGGCGAGGAGGCGAGAGTGGAGGCCGTGTTGAACCGGGACGAGCTGGCCGGCATGATGGATCTCAGCCGCAGGGTGTATCTGCCGGATGTGGTGGCCAATTTTATTGCGCGTCTGGTCACGGCAACTCATCCAGGTGCCAGTGAGGCGGCCCGGAATGTGAAATACGGTGCAAGTCCCCGGGCCGCGATCGGGATGGCGGCGGCCGGACGGGCCCGCGCTTTGCTGCGCGGTTCAGAGAATGTCGACTTCAATGACATCCGCGCAGTGGCGGTGCCGGTGCTGCAGCACCGCCTCGTGCTGGAATATCATGCCAAACTCGAAGGGGAGACCGGGGTCTCAGTCGCGGAGGCTCTGCTGGAGGAGGTCCCGAATCACGCGGATCAGCTGCCTCCTTTGGTAGAGGAAAGAGCGTAGTTCCGCGGCCCCCGCGGAGAAAGGAAGTTATTCCAGATTCAGCTCGACCTGTTCACGGAACACCCGGGCCTGTTCGGACCAGGGCGACATGGGAAAGGTTTCTTCGATCTGCGTGTAGAGATCCAGAGCGGCCTGCGCATTGTCCTGTTTTTCCTGGATGCGCGCGCGCGCCATGAGCGCCTGCGGATACAGCAGCTGTTCTTCGGTCACCGAGGCGAACCCGGTAGTACCCGTCCCCTTGATGGACGGCACCGCGTGGCGGTGGCTTGCACGGAAGCGCGAGGAGGGCGGTCATGCGGGCTGAGGCCTACGTAAACGGGACCCTGACGCGCA
>CAZVCO010000047.1:16317-17213 GCA_964625795.1 uncultured Verrucomicrobiota bacterium
CAGGTCGGCGGTTTCCAGCAGGGGATGAGAGGGGTAGAGATCCAGAAATGACTGATACAGGTTCTGTGCCGGTTCGATTTCTCCGTCGTTGAACCGCATCGAGGCGGCCTGAAGCAGGGCCAGAGGGGCTTCCGGCTGCTTGGGGTAGGCCTGGGCCACAACCTCCAGATCACCGGCGGACTGCGCCATAGCGTAGGCCTGGGTGACTTCGGTGCGCAAACCGCTGTCCTGATTCTGGATCCAGAGGAACAGAACGGCCAGCAGGAGAACGGCCGCAGAACCGGGTGCCAGCCATTTGAGCATCTTTTCCCATTTGGCATTTTGATCTTCTTCTTTTTCTTCGTGCTGATGCGGATGAGGGACAGGAGTCGTTTGTGCCATAAATCGGGTGGGGGTTACGTTTGAGGGTGGTGTGTCATGACGGACGTAAATGTCCACAACATTGGAAAAAAAGGTTCAATCCCGGCGTTACCTAATGGATTTTACAGCTCTCCTGGTCATCTGTCGGGGACAACCTGCAGGAAGATGTGCCAAAAAACCACAACATATAGTGTTGTCATGTGAAAACTCCACATGATAGGGAGTGTGGGTCCTCCATGGGTTTATCCAGGTTGGGGAGGAATTTTTCTGCCGGAGACAAATGACATGTATCTGAAAAAAGTCGAATTTATTGGGTTTAAAAGTTTTGCCGAACGCACGGTGATGAACTTTTTGCCGGGGATGACCTCCATCGTGGGGCCGAACGGCTGTGGCAAAAGCAATATTGCCGATGCGGTGCGCTGGGTGCTGGGCGAGCAGTCGGCCAAGAACCTGCGCGGCGGCAAGATGGACGACGTCATCTTCAAGGGCACCACCAAGCGCAAGCCCGTGGGCATGGCCGAGGTCACCCTGACGTT
>CAZVCO010000048.1:0-3642 GCA_964625795.1 uncultured Verrucomicrobiota bacterium
CGGCGTTGTTGCTGGGGGTCTTTGTGATCTATGTCTTTGACGGCCCACACGTCACCCGGGTGATGATCACCACTGTGATCGGGGTTTCTGCCATTATGCCCCTCATCGCGGTCATGCTGCACCTCCAGAACAGTCTGCTGGGCAACACTCCCCTGCAGGACGTCCCCATTCCCAGTCTGCGCATCAACAGTGCGTCCGTGCTGACCACCTTGATCGACCTGCTGTTTTTAGCTATGGCCTGGGAGTTTCTGGGGAAACCCGGCCTTCGTCTTAAACTGGGGCCACGGACCTTTCTTACCCTGCTGGGAGTCATGTGGCTGGATGTCCTGCTCTTCTCCACCCTGGCCTTCGGCGGAACACCTTCACATCTAAGCATTCTCAAGGGCACTCTGATTGCGCGGTTCTTCGTCTCCGTAATGGCCTTCCCCATGCTTTATGCCTACATCCATCTTCAACGAAAACGCCATGATGTCTCCATAGAAAACCGGCCGGTTCTCTCGATTCTCAGCACCATGGCGGAAATCCGGGAGGAGCTTCAGCAGGCCCAATCAGAGATTGAACGCCGGAAGCAGGCGGAGGCCGAACTGAAAAAGGCGCTGCATGAGGTTAAAACCCTGGAGGGCCTGATCCCCATCTGTGCGGGATGTAAAAATGTCCGGGATGATCAGGGGTACTGGCATCAGATCGAAAGTTATCTGAAAGAGAATTCCGAAGCGCGGTTCAGTCATGGCATGTGCCCTGAATGCGCTAAAAAATATTACCCCGGAATGAAGACCGACCCGGATTCCGATTGAGATCTCACGCTCTCCGCTTAGAATCATAGCGTGATTGATCTTCCCCCATCCATACGAAGCTGGTTTTCCGACTGTCCATTTGCTCTCGTCGCATTCAGTGGCGGAGTTGACAGTTCTCTGGTGGCCTGGCTCGCCGCTGAACTGCTGGGGCCGGATCGCCATCTCGCCGTCATTTCCGCCTCGCCCAGTCTGAAACTTTCGGATCTGGACGAGGGAAAGGCCTTCGCTGCCCGTCATGGCATCAGGTTGGAGGTGGTGGAGACCCGGGAACTGCAGAATCCGGAGTATGCCGCCAATCCGGCCAACCGCTGCTACTTCTGTAAACACACCCTGTATACCGAATTATCGTCTCTTGCGGCCCGGCATGCCCCCTGCTGGATCCTCAATGGCACCAATACCGATGATCTGGGCGATTACCGGCCGGGACTGCAGGCAGCCTCGGAATTTGAAGTCAAAAGCCCCCTGGCGGAATGCGGCTTCAACAAAGAGGAGGTCCGGAACCTGGCGGCAAAGGCCGGACTGGAGTGCTGGAACAAACCGGCGGCGCCCTGCCTGAGTTCCCGTATCCCCTATGGCCAGCGGGTCACCGTTGAGAAACTCCGACGCATAGAAAACGGCGAAGCCTTTCTTAGAGAACAGGGATTTCCAGTCTGCCGTGTACGGCATGAAGGTGACTCTGCCCGGATTGAAGTGGAATCAGAACGCGTCCCGGAGGCCGAGGGCCTGCTGGGCCGTATCCTGCCTGCTTTTCAGGAATTGGGTTTCCAGTCAGTGGAACTGGATCCGGAGGGATTTGTCTCCGGCAAATTGAACCGGAAGCTCGGCGTGACGACACCACCGTCTGCCTGATCCGGAGATGCGTCAGGACCCGCTCTGCAGCTCGCGGATCCGGTCCCCCATCTGGGTGCGGACGGTGTGAAGCCGGTCCAGCATCAGTGAGCAGATCTGCTTCATGGTTCCGTACCCGAAAGCGGGGTCACGGTCACAGAGTTCGCGGATGGCACTGGCATCAAACTGCATAAGCATCGCCCCGTCTCTGGATTTGGCCGTGAAGGCCCACTTGTAGGGCGGCACCAGCCAGGACCAGCCGATCACCTCTCCTACATCGATCATCTGTACCCACTGCTCCTCTTCCCCCAGCACCGCGTACAGATCGACCGTGCCCTCCATGACAATATAAAACTGTTCGGCCGCCTCACCTTCACGGAACAAATGGTCACCGGCCTCCAGATTAATGACCCCCATATGCTCCGCCAACTGATGCAGATAGACTTCGCTGAGCCGTTGAAATACGGGATGTTCTTTTAGAAATTGTACATTTTCATTCATAAGATTTTCTCCGGTCGCAGTCTAAACGGTGAATGCTCTGAGGGGAAGAACGTAATTCGAGATTCAAACCTTTTCATGTCAGAAAAAGAGACGTATACTGAAAACTCAACACAACAATAACTCCCGTCCGCCCTGCCAGCGGACGGAATTGGAGATGAAACAATGGTAGAATGGTGGGTGGCATGGTTTACCACGCTCGCCGCCGCAGCACTTGGCTGGTTCTGGCACTGGCATGTGCAACAGGTTGCCCGCAGAAATGGAGCAGAGACTGCAGAGAAGATTCTGCAGGATGCTCGTCATGAGGCGGATATCTGTCTGCGCGAGGCCCGTACCCAGGCTCAGTCACGGCTTCATGAGGCTCGTAATGAGTTCGAACTGGAGACGAAGGAACGCCGCGGCCGGTTGGAAGCGTTAGAAGACAAGCACCACGAGCGTCTGATGCGGCTGGAGGAAAAATCCAGCTCACTCGATGCCCGTGAGGAGTCTATTAATCAGCGCGCTGCGTCACTGCAGTCGCTTTCCGATGCATTGGCGGTACGTGAAGAGGAACTGACTTCTCTGGAAACCAGACAGCAGGAAATTCTGGAAACGCTCTCAGGATGCTCCCGCGAGGAGGCCAGGTCGGAACTTCGGTCCCGGCTGGAGGATGAAGTCAAATCAGAGTCTGCTCAGTGGATCCGGCAGGTGCAGCAGGATCTCAAAAGCCGCAGCCGACAGGAAGCACAGAAAATCCTTACCCTGGCCATGGAGCGCTATGCGGCCGAAACGGTGCAGGATGTGACCGCCACCGCCATTCATCTTCCTTCCGAGGAAATGAAAGGAAGGATCATCGGCAAGGAGGGTCGGAACATCCGGTCCATCGAATCCGCCACCGGCGTAAACGTGGTGATTGATGATACTCCCCAGACCGTCACTCTGTCCGGATATGATCCCATGCGCAGGGAGATTGCCCGGATTTCGGTGGAGCGTCTGGTCGCGGATGGACGTATTCATCCCACCAGTATCGAGGAGACGGTGGAACGGGTTCGGGCCGAAGTGGAGGACACGGTACAGAAAGCCGGAGAAAATGCCGTGTACGATCTCGGGCTCTCCAAAGTGGCGCCTGAGATTGTCTATACCCTTGGCCGGCTGAAATACCGTCAGAGCTATTCCCAGAATGTGCTCAACCACAGCATCGAAATGGCCCACATTATGGGCTCCATCGCAGCTGAACTGGGCCTCGATATTCATATCGCCAAACGGATCGGCCTCATGCATGACATCGGCAAGGCCCTCACTCATGAGGTGGAGGGTTCCCATGCCCTGATCGGGGCCGATCTGCTGCGGAAGCACGGCGAGGATGATCTGGTGGTCAATGCGGTGGCGGCCCATCACCGCGGCGAGGATGACGCCCCAGGTGAGCGTGACGATGATGTGGAAGCCCCGGAGCGCGAGCGTGATCACCAGGGCGAAGGGCACGAGAAGGATCAGGCCGTGCGGCCGCGAGACTTCCTGGAGGATGCGCTCGGCCTGCGCGGGG
>CAZVCO010000048.1:3652-10907 GCA_964625795.1 uncultured Verrucomicrobiota bacterium
CACCGCGAAGTCGAACCCGAAAGCGTCTACGCCCATCTCGCCATGGCCGCCGACGCCGTGACCGCCGCGCGTCCCGGTGCCCGAAATGAAAACACCGAACACTACCTCAAACGCCTGAGCGATTTGGAGACCATTGCCAACAGCTTTGAAGGCGTGCACAGCAGTTATGCCATTCAGGCCGGACGTGAGCTACGGGTTCTGGTGGAGCCCAAGGATGTGAGTGACGACGAGGCGGTGCGTCTGGCCCGCGACATCAGTGGGAAAATCGAACACGACGTCCAGTTTCCCGGCCAGATCAAAGTAACGGTCATCCGGGAGACCCGGTCGATTGACTATGCCCGCTGAACCCCTTCCCCAGATCCGGGTACTGGACGATCACGTCTGCAACCAGATTGCGGCGGGGGAAGTCATTGAGCGTCCGGCCTCAGTCTTCAAAGAGCTGGTGGAGAATGCGGTGGATGCCGGAGCCAGTGAACTTCTGGTGGAGGTGCTGCAGGGTGGACGGAAAGCGGTGATCGTGACCGACAACGGCTGCGGCATGAACCGGGACAACTGCCTACTGGCCATCGAGCGACATGCCACCAGCAAAATCCGGGGGGTGGAGGACATTGAACGTATTCACTCCATGGGCTTCCGGGGAGAAGCTCTTGCCGCCATTGCCTCGGTGTCCCGTTTCAGTCTGGAGAGCCGGCCGTGGGATCAGCTGGAGGGAACCCGGATTCAGGTGGACGGCGGAAAACTGGCGGATGTGACCGAGGTCGGCTGCCCGCCCGGCACCCGTATCGACGTCCGGAATCTGTTCTTCAACACCCCCGCCCGCCGGAAATTTCTCCGCACCGAATCCACGGAACTGGCCTATATCCGTACTCTGTTTCAGACCTTTGCCATTGCCCATCCCGATGTCGCCCTGCGCCTGCAGGTGGACGGACGTCTGCTGGAGCAACTTCCGGCACAGCCTCATCTCGCGGACCGTATTGCCGATCTTCAGGGCCAGGAGGTCTTTTCCCAGTTGCGCCGGGTGGACTATGCGAGAGGAGAACTCCGGATTCATGGCTTTGCCGGACTGCCCACCCTTCACCGCAGCGACCGCCGGGACCAGGTGACGCTGATTAACCGGCGGCCCGCCACCGCTCCTTTGCTGGGGTATGCGATCCGTCAGGCCTTTGCCGACAGCCTACCCGCCGGACGCCATCCCATCCTTTTTCTGCATCTGGACATGCCGGCGGAATGGGTGGATGTCAATGTTCACCCCACCAAGCGGGAGGTGCGCTTCGGACCCTCTCATCTCATCCGGGACACCCTGATTGAGGCCCTTGCCCGCACGCTGGAATCAGGAACCGGTCCCCGTCCGGCGCAAAAAGAACCTCAAGATCCCGGCTCCCCTCTCCCCCCCTCCCTTCAGGAGAATCAACGACAACAGGACTTCAGCCCCGACACCCCCGCCTACCCCCCTCTTCCGCCCCGCATGCCCTCCTCATCATCTCCGGGAGCGGACATGTCTCCACCACCGGAGAGAATCGAAGGTCCAGCGGCCGACTCCACCGGCACCCCACCGGAGCAAACCCCGTCTTCAGGACCCGGGTCCTGGCGGCATGCCACCTATCTGGGGCAACAGGATGAGTTTCACCTGCTGTCCATCGACACCGGCCTGGTGGTTCTACTCCCACGCGCCGCACGCGAGCGGATCCTCTATGAAACCGTGAGGAACGAGTGGGAAACCCGGAAAACCGCCACCCAGAAACTTCTTATTCCAGAGACCGTCAGCTGTTCAGCAGAGGAGGCCCGCCGGATCCGTGAGACCCTTCCTCTGCTTCAGGAACTGGGCTTTGATTTGGCGGATTTCGGCAGCGACAGCTTTATTATCGAAGGCGTTCCGGCCTGGCTGACCGATATCCCAATGGCGGAGCTGCTGCATTCGCTCGCCATGGAGGTTCAGGAGGGACGAAGCCAAAAAGGGCCGGATGTGATCCGGGAGCGCATCGCACGAAGCTGCTGCCGACTCGCAGCTGCTCACCGGAGGACCCCGACACCCGATGCCGCCCTGCAGCTCCTTCATCAACTGGCCAATTGCCAAATGCCCTACACCACCCCCTTCGGCAAGCCCACCCTTCTGCATCTGGGAACCGATGATTTCCGCAAAAAGTTTGGGATCAGCTGAATTCAAACCCCTGCTTTTTCCGTTGCACAACCCCTGAAGACGCTTAATGATCTGATGATGAACCTTTTCCCACAACATTCCCTCTCCAACGCTCTCAAAGGGCTCCTGTCCCTCAGTTATGTCACCGTTCTGATGCTGACCGGCTTCCCCACCCGGACAGAGCTTGTTCTGTTGAATGTGCCGGAAGGATCCGGCTGGGTGGCGTACCGCAAGGATGAAAGCAGTGCGGAGGTGGAGGATTACCGTATTGTGGTCATCCGTCAGGCTGACAATGAACTGATTTACGACAGCGTAATTCCCCTCGCGGCCTCCATGGAGACCCACGGTTTTGAACTGGCCAAGGATGATCCCCGGCTCCGGAACATCGCCCTGAATGTCGACCGCAACATTATTGAACCTCTGGAAAGCGTGATGCCGGATCGACCGGCAGTCACCAACGAACAGCGCCTGCAACGGCAGGCGGATGAGGCCATGGAGATGAATGAACCGGAGACCTCCATCGCGGCTCCTCCAGCCAGGCCGACACCGGCTGCCACTCAGCCGGAAACCACCGTACAGGCTCCGGTCGAGCCCCTTCCCGAGATGATCGAATCCGACCAGGACTTTCCTTTACTGAGGCGGAACGGAGATGAGGTCATCATTGGAATGCCTGCCGAGGATTCCCTCGCCCCCGGAGACCGGCTCTTCGTAAGAGAAGCTGACCGAACCATCACCCTGCCGGGTGAAGAGGAACAGCAACTGATCTCCCGGGGATCTCTCACCGGTCTGGTGCAGGTGGATGCAGTGAACGGCCGTATCGCCACCACCATACTGCTCAGCGGATACTTGCCGGAAAATCCTCTCTTCGAACTGAACGAATGAAGAAGGAAATCGCAGCGGGTGTGGTGATCATCCTCAGCTTTGCGCTGATTCAGACCATCAAGCTGGGAGGCTGGAACAGCAACGACATGGCGCCTGTACTGGTACAGGCGAATGACGCCACCTTCAGGGACAAGCTGGAGGAGTCCGGCGAATGGACACTGGTGAAATTCTGGGCTCCCTGGTGCGACGCCTGTCGTCGCCTCATGCCGACGGTAACGGAAATCGCCCGTGAAGAGCGGGCCCGGCTCACGGTGATTGCTGTCAATGTGGATGAAGCTCCCGCCACCGCTTCCCGTTTCCGGGTAGAGCCAATTCCCTGCCTGGTCCTCTTGCAGGAGGGCCACGAAGTGGCCCGGATGGTCGGAGTACAGCCCAAACCGGTACTGACCACCTGGATTGAAGGAACCATATCCCGGGCATCCACGGATTGGTGATGATTGAATTCCTGACCGGCACCCTCATCCAGTCCACCCCCACCTATGCCGTGGTGCAAACCGGCGGTATCGGTTGGCACCTGCCGATCACACTATCCGCCTATGACGGCCTGCCAGCCGAAGGTCAGCCGGTGACCCTCCCCACTTTCCTGGCGGTGAAAGAGGATTCTCTCACCCTCTACGGGTTTGCGGATGTTCAGGAGCGGAGTCTTTTTGAACTCCTCTTGCAGGTGAACGGCATCGGCCCCAAGCTCGCCATGACCGTCCTCAGCGGACTGCCCCCGTCTGAATTCATCCGGGCCGTCTCCAGCAAGGATCTCAAAAGCCTGAATCGGATACCGGGAATCGGCAAAAAAATGGCGGAGCGATTGATGCTTGAATTGAAAGACAAAGTGGGCTCACCCGGCACAGATTCACCTCCTGCAGCCGCCGACACGGGCGGAAAAACCACGCGGGATGCCGTGCTGGCCCTGGTGGCCCTGGGCTATAAACAGCAGGAAGCGAAAACGCTGTTGGGACGGATTCCTGCCGAAGAACAACAGGACTGTCCGGTTGAGGATCTGGTCCGCCGCGCCCTGCAGTCGTCGTGAGTGGCCTGGACCGCCTCCTGAAACAGCCGGTCAGTCCTTATCCCGGATCACGCATTGGCCTGCTCTGTCATCACGCATCGGTTACCCGTGACGGAACGCACATCACAGACCTGATCTCCAAACAGTTGAAATGGAGACTTTCCTGTATCTTTTCACCCGAACACGGATTTTCCGGCACCGCCGCCCCGGGGGAACACGTCCGTCACAGCATTCATGAGCCAACGGGAGTTCCCATCCACAGTCTCTACGGAGAAACCCGCATTCCCGACCCGGACTGGCTTCAGGATCTGGAACTGGTGGTGACCGACCTCATGGACCTGGGAGTCAGATGTTACACCTATGCCTCCACTCTGATGGAGATGATGCTGGCATGCGCAAAGGCCGGAATCCCCATGTTGGTTCTGGACCGGCAGACCCCGCTTCACGGCGTCCTTGATGGACCGGATCTCGACCCGGAGTGCGTAAGCTTTGTCGGCAGAATCCCCCTGCCTCTGGTCTACGGAAAGTCCCAGGGAGAACTTGCTCTGTTTCTGCAGGAGACCCTGCCCGAATTGAAGTCTCTGAAGGTGGAGGTCTGGAAACCGGACGGAGCAACCTTCTCCAAGTGGATTCCACCCTCGCCCGCAATCGTCTCAGCTCATGCGGCGCTTTGTTATCCGGTTACGGTGTGGAGTGAAGCTGTACCCGAAGTCTGGGTGGACCGTGGAGGAACGGATTCCTTTCAGGTGTGGGGCATGCCGGATTTTCCTGCTGGCTTTGAGCTGCCAGCCCCCTCTTCTTACGGATTCGACGTGACGGCAGATTCTTTTCACACACCTCACGGACGATGGAACGGCCTTCGCCTGAAACGGAATCCGGAATACCCCTGCCGTCCGGTCTGCCTCGCACATGACATCCTCCGACAGCTGATCCGCCACCTGAGGGCCGACCGCTTATTCAATGCAGAAGGCGCCCGCCCTGACTTTTTTGATCAGTTGGCCGGAACCCGGGACTGGCGGAAACACCTCTTCTCTGGCCGTGATCCGGATTTCTTCACCCGGAATACTGCAGGCTGTTAACGACGCCTCAGGCGAACACCTTGTCGATAGCCTCAAGCAGGTCTCTCATCTGGAAAGGTTTGTGTACAAATCCTGAAATCCGGTGTTTTTCAAGTTCGTCTTTCTGATCCTGTTCATCATAGCCACTCATGATCATCACCGGAAGATCGGGGTGCCGGACACGAACGGATTTCAGGATATCCAGACCGCTCACTTCCGGCATGGTTAAATCCAGAAGCAGGCAATCTGTCTGCTCCGCCTCTTCCTCCGAAAAGTTTTCCAGAAATGCTTTTGAGTTCTGTTCCGTGCTGACGTCATAGCCGTTCTGCGTCAGAATACGCATCACGGTTTCACAGATCAGCGGCTCATCATCCACCACCCAGATTTTTTTCCTTTCCGACAGCGCAAACCCTTCCGGATCTTTTGCTGTCGATTCCGCCACAGGTTCAGGGGCGTCCTCCACCAAAACGGCCGCTTCCGCGACCGGCAGACATAGCAGCATTTCCGTCCCGACATTGACTTTGCTGCGCACCCCGATTGATCCGTCAAATTTCTCAATAATACCACTGACCACGGATAACCCCAGACCTCTGCCCTGGAACTTGGTGGTGAAGAACGGTTCGAAAATACGCGGCCACTCCTCCCGCGGAATTCCACAGCCATTATCCTGAACTGACAGCACCCAGTATACATCCTCCTGCAGGGAATGTGTGAAATGAAAGGGGAGCGAGGTCAGATCCTTACGCGACTGGACAGCGGTTCTCAGCATTACGCTGCCGTTTCTGTTTTGTTCCACCGATTCCAGTGCATTCAGCACCAGATTGGTGATGGCTTCCGAAAATGAGGGGAAATCGAGATGGGCACGGGTATCCTCCGCTTCAAGCCGGCTCTCTATTTTCACGGAGGGATTCAGGTCACTGTTGAGAATCAGCAGGATCCGCCGCAGACACTCATCCACCACTTCAAGTTTTGATACCATGGCCCGTTTGCCGGCATAACTCAGCATCTGATCACAGAGTTTGGCCGCGCGTGCACCGCTGTTTTGAATGTCATCCAGATATTGAGCGACCTCATCCTCTTCAGGCGGTAATTTCATCTTCCCTAAATACGCACTGCCCATCATGGCCTGCAGAATGTTGTTAAATTCATGTGCCACCCCACCGGCCAATACGGTCACTGCCTTAAAGTGCTGGTTGCGTTCAATTTCCTGACGAAGCTTCAGCTTGGCCTCTTCCGCCTGCCTGCGGTTGGTGATGTCCAGAAGAAAGCCCTCAATCCGGAGATCACCGTCATCCGCCTGCTGGTTGAGCCTGGCAGAAAGGATAGCCGTCCGGGGGGTGCCATCGGCTGACCGAAGGTCGAACTCAAAATCATTCACCTTCTGTTCAGTCGAGAGCGTTGTCATAAAGGTCGTGTACTGATCCTGAACTTTGAACCAGTTCTGCAGGGGGGGGATCTCAAAATGATGCGCCTGTGCGGTTGCGGAGAGCAACTGACGCAGGGCCGGATTTGCATAAATCTCTTTACCGGACTCCGTGATGGTGAAGACGCCAAGGGGAGAGAGATCAAACAGCGCTTTTATCTCCTCTGCCTGACGTTTGGAGTCCTGTACCCGCTGAAGATGGTCTATCGACTGGGCAATCTGATTGCAGGCCGAGAAAAAATAGTCCTCCCAGGGTTTACTGAGATTCTCATGGCTGGAGGGTGTCCAGGTTCCCAGCACAAAGCCGTAGAGCGTGTCCTGATAGGCCAGCGGCACCTGCACCCCTTCTTTACGGTGTCGCCCGGAGGAGGATCCGGAAAACGGACGGCTGGATCGACTGGGAGTAAAGGGAGGATTGGCCCGGGACATCGTCTTTTCAAGCTCTTTGAAGTCTTCAGGATTCAGCTCCCCCTCGCGGGTGGTGTATCGAAACAGCACCTGACGGCTCTCCGGCTGAATCCGGATAAACAGGACATCCTGAAAAAGAAACGTATCACGGAACAGTGCGGCGGTTTCCTCGATCATCCGGTCCGGATCCAGTGTTCGGAACGAGCAGTCCTGAATTCTTTGAATTCCACGCATATACCGGAGATTCTCCTGATCAAGTGCCTCCTGTGTCTCCACCTTGTCGACCAGGTAGCCCACGTAGAGACCGAAGCAGAAGAAAAGAGCCACCACTGCGGAGCGGGCAA
>CAZVCO010000048.1:10917-12987 GCA_964625795.1 uncultured Verrucomicrobiota bacterium
TTCCAGAAATGGTTTTCCCGGAAAAAAATACCAGCTGATCACGGCGTCCAGCACCCAGGCAGAAAGGCCCATCAGGATCGCCAGCATCAGCATCTGGTGCGAGGATTTCATAAATGGATTCAACCGTTCTCCACACAGGGATCAATCACAAAGAAATGAAAAACCACCTATTTATGTTAAAAAACGATGTTGTGTGCAGGGCCTCCATCCGATCTGATCAGATTCCGGCCTGTTTCACCCACCCGCTGCTCGGCTTCCCGGCGGTTCATGCGGATACCGTCGAATCCCTGTCCGGAGAAAAGGACTGTCTCAGGATCCACGGTTTCCAAAAATGAGGGATGAAGGAATGCTCCACGGCGTGGGTTTCCCGCACACAGTACCCGGGCGGGTTTCGCAAGATTCCGCCACAGCAACAGGGTCTCCACCCTCTCTCCAGCCCCTCCCATCACCAGCACAGAACGGAATCCATCTGTGAAACGGAGCACCAGACTGCGGTCATCGGCCCTGGACATCTCACCCTCCGCTTCTGGATGGAGCACCTCCAGAGTCCAGCCTCCCAGGGTCCGGACATCCCCTTCACTCAAGGCCTTTACTCCGGAAATACCCGTTCTTTCCTCAATAGAATGCACATCCCAAAGAGGTGCAAACATCTGTTGCGGACTCCAATCTTGTTGCAATGCGGGCCAGGCGGTCGTGTGATGAGGATCGTCATGTGTAAACAGGACCGCCGCAATTCGGTTGATGCCCTCCTCTTTTAATACCCTCCCCACTTCCCAGGCATCCCAGTCGGAACCGGCATCGATCAGCACCGCCGGCTGAAATCCCTTTTGCAGCAGAAAGGCCTGCCCGCGCTCTGTAGGCAGCACCGTCAGGCGTGTCCGGCTCCACCTTACCCCTTCCTGCACACAGAAAAACATCAACAGCCCGAGTCCGGCACACAACGAGGCGCGGCGCCAGGATTTCGACAGGGCGGCCGGAATCAGACACCCATACACCGCCACCACCATCCACAGTGCCGGTGCGCGCACCCAACTCCATCCGAGGTCAAACGACTCCAGCCAGGCGGTCCATGACAGCAGCAACGATGTGAATCCTTCGGGAACCGACCAGAACAGAGCAGCTTCTGGCACCGGAATCCATTGGAGCATGAGAACAGGAAACCCGCTTAACAGAATGAGGAACACCAGAGGGACGGCCAGCAGATTACCAAGAGCACCAATGGGCGAGAACATGTTGAAATAATACGCGGTCAGAGGCGCGGCCATGGCCACACAGATCATTGAGGCCACCAGTGAGCGGGAAACGGACCTCCACAGAGCCTGCAGGCGACGCAGCAGTCCCGCACCAGGCGGCGCCCAGGGGTCCGGCTCCGTCCACCGGGTCAGCACGTCCGACAGCAACGGAGCCAGCCCCAGCAGAGCCGCCACCAGCAGAAAAGAGAATTGAAAGCCCACATCGGCAATTTGTCCGGGTGACAGCGCAAGAATCACACATACAGCCAGCGCGAAAGCCTGGGTGACATTCATGCGGCGATACCAGAAGGGGGCCGCCCACAAACACCCCAGCATGATCAGAGCCCGTAACGAACTGGCCCTCATTCCACTGAAGAAGACAAAAAGAAAACAGACAGGCAGCACCACCCAGGCCCGGTAACGGTAGGGAACATGTACGCGACGGAGCATAAACCACAACATTCCGGCCAGCATGCCGATATGCAGTCCGGAAACTGCGAACACATGCACCAGTCCGGTTCGGGCAAAGCGGTCCATCACTTCTGGCTCAAGTCCACTTCGGTTTCCCAGAAGCAGGGCCTGCAAAACCGACCGTTCTGCATGGCTGCCCTGAGAAAGTTTCTCCATCCGGTCTGAGAAGAGACGCCTCCCCTGAAAAAGTTTCTGAATAATGGCCGTTCCGTAGGACACCGGACGTTTCATCACTCGTTCCGAATCAGGATGAAAGCGCCACGAGGATCGGTACAAACCGGTATGCGGCCCCTCCCGGGACTGTAAACGGCCTGAACTCTCCCAGCGGGTTCCCACCTGAAACCTCTCTACGGCCTCTGGATTTTCC
>CAZVCO010000048.1:12997-16279 GCA_964625795.1 uncultured Verrucomicrobiota bacterium
ACCACCAGAATGCGGGGACGGAAAAGTCCGGATCGCCAATCGCCTGGAAGCTGTGACTGCTGAATTTCCACACGGGCCGGAAACCGGTACAGGGGGTCACGGTTGACCGGACGAAGAATCAGCGGATCTCCAGTGATGGTGAAGGTGATCCGGGCAGAAGACTCTGCCTGAACTGCAAAAGAAGCCGGAGGAAACGCCGCAGGCCCTACCACCATTCCGCACCAGCACCAGCTGACAACCAGACACCCCGCCAGGGGCCGGAAAACCAGGCCTCCCCACTTCCAGACCGCAAGGGCGGCAATCACAACAACCACCCCCACCCATGCCGGTGTCCACATCCAGATGGCGGCAGACAGGCAAAAGGCCAATGCCAGCTTAGGCAGCGTCACCCGTTAACGTACAGAGAGATGGAGAGGGTAATGAGATCCGACATGCCAGGCCTGTGACAGGGCGGTCGACACAATTTCGCGCGAGAGTTGAACCGCATCGGTCAACAGCATGTCTTTTGCGATCAGCGCGGTAAGGGCCGCACTGTAGGTACATCCAGCTCCGTGAGTTTCCGGAACCTCCACCCGGGCATGGCGGAATTCTGTGATTTCACCCTCATCACAGAGAATGTCCACCACTTCGGGGTGCGGCAGACTTCCGCCCGTGCAGACACAGGCGATGTTGTAGCGTTCGGAAATGGTCACTGCCGCTTTACGGAGGTCGTCGACCGATCCGATGGGGAACCCGGCCAGAATCTCGGACTCATGCACGTTGGGGGTCACCACCCGGGCCACCGGCAGAAGAACTGACTTCAAGGCCTCCACCGCTTCAGGCTCCATCAGACGTGCCCCTTTGGAGGTAAGCATGCGGGGATCCACCACCAGCACTGGCAGACCAAATACTTCATCCGCTTCCGCCACTTTCTCCACCAGCTCCGCAGTCGGCAAAAGACCGGTTTTGGCTGCGCTGATGGGAAAACTGTCGCTCACAGACTGAATCTGCTCCATCAGCACGTGGGGCGGCAAGGGATGCATGGCCATGATTTCCGAGGGAGACTGCGCGGTCACCGCGGTCAATGCACAGGTTCCGAACACATCCAGAACCGAAAAGGTTTTTAGATCAGCCTGAATCCCGCTGCCCGCTCCGGAATCGGAACTGGCAATGGTCAGGACCACAGGCACATCGGAGTTGGTGAAATCCATTTCGCTCATGTGAATTTTCTACGGGGTGCGGACCGGGGGGTCCAGTTTATTCAGATCAGGATTCCAGATAGCGGCCTCCTTATTTCCGTAAGGCTTGAATGTCCCCGCCAGAAGTTGAAATCCCGACCAGCCACAGATCAGCGCATCAAGGCGGTCTTCAAAGGACTTCAACTCTTTGAGACGCTTTGTGTGCGGCATGACCTCTTCCCAGGGCGGCAATCCAATCTCCCGGCCCAGCCGTTGGTAGATCATCTTCATCTGTGAGCGGCAGGCAGCCCTGGATTGTTCTGAATTGAGTTCCGGCCAAAGAGATCGATGGCGGCTCACTTTGTAAGGGAACCGGTAGCTGAGGCGTAGCATATATAATAATGCGCTGTGGGGATAAACTTCAGCCACTCCCTTCAGCGGAACCTTTTTCTGTGTACACACCTCATATCCTTGCGAAATCACGTCCTTCATACACCGATACCCCCAGCGTCCCGGCCGTTCCGGGGTGGGACTGTGAACCGGACAGCCATACCGGCTGAAGGCTCTCGTGGTCTCCCGGTCCGCCTCACGGTATCCCGTCACTTCCTTCACTCCGATGGGCATATCTATTGTGATCAGCTGCGGACGGGTTTCCTGCAGAAGCTCTCGAAGTCGCTTGATCGTTTCCTCACCACACATCGGGGTCGCTTCCCAGTGCAGCAGCTTTTTGGGTCGTTGTCCGTCCACAGATCCCCGCACCACACACCAGGCACCGCTCCCGTTTTCTGTCCAGGCGGCATCCCATCCAAAAATGGTTACGTTTTTCGACATGTTTCACCCTCCTTCAACCCACACAGGATTCAACCATGACCCCACAACTTCTACTCTTCGGCGCATCCGGCGGAATCGCCTCCCGCCTCCTTCATGACGTGCACGACAACGGCTGGCAGATTACCGCCGTAAGCCGCTCACCGGAGTCCCTGCCCGATCTCGACCGTGTCACCCCGGTCAAAGGGGATGCCACAGTGGAATCAGGGGTGCGGGATGGATTTGAACAGGCGGAGGAGAACGGTGAGATCACTGCCGTGGTGAATTGCCTGGGTAACGTGTTCCTTAAGCCGATACACCGAACCTCTGCCGCAGAGTTCTCCGAAGTCATGAGGCTGCATGTCTTCAGCAGCTTCCTCATCCTGCATGAGGCCTGCAGCCGCTTATCCAAAGGATCGAGTGTCGTGCTTCTCTCATCCGTGGCCGCACGGACCGGCATTCCCAACCATGAAACGATCTCGGCCGCCAAGGGTGCGGTGGAGGGGTTGGTCCGCTCCACTGCCGCCACCTATGCCTCCAAGGGCATTCGGATCAATGCGGTGGCACCGGGACTGACCGAAACTCCGGCCACCACCCACCTATGTCAGTCTCCCGCCCGGGAGGTCTCTGAAAAAATGCACCCCCTGGGAAGAATCGGCACCCCGGCGGATATCGCTTCAGCCATCCGGTATTTCATAGACCCCTCCAACTCCTGGGTCACCGGACAGGTTCTCAACGTCGACGGCGGATTGGGGCACCTGCGCGGGCTTCCCGGAAAATAATCCGTAATTAAACCCAGTCCCCCAGAATCATCCTGTCCTGAAAATCATCCTGTCCGGCCATCACACCCACGTGTTCAGACAGCAGATACGGCCTTACAAAAACAGCCGGACCACCGGGTTGTCGGTTTCTTCATGAAACTCATACCCAAGAGTCTTCAGACTTTGATCAAGCTCCTCTCTCCCCTCCGACATCATTTGAAGCCCGGCCAGGACCCGGCCGACATCCGCTCCCTGATTCCGATAGTGAAATAACGTAATATTACAGCCGGGCGGCAGGGATTCCAGAAAACGCCGCAACGCTCCCGGACGTTCCGGGAATTCAAAACGGAACAGCCGTTCTCCTGCGGCTCTGTTCGAGGGGCCTCCGACCAAATGGCGCAGGTGCAGCTTGGCGAATTCGTCCCCTGTGACATCAATGGTTTCCAGACCGGCTTTTTTCAGATCGGCCACAAACACCTCCGCCTCTTCCCGGTTCTGGACCTGAACGCCCGCAAATACATGTGCCACCTCCGCGTCGGTGACCCGGTAATTGAATT
>CAZVCO010000048.1:16289-17114 GCA_964625795.1 uncultured Verrucomicrobiota bacterium
AGCTGCCTGGGCGTTCAGGAATGGTGACCGCCACCAGAGCCTCGCGCTCCTCACCAAACTCCGCCCGCTCCGCCACATGACGCAGCCGGTCAAAATTCATGTTCGCACCGCAGGTCAGCGCCACCAGAGTGGGACATCCGACGGGGTGCTGCTTCCTCCAGGCTTTAGCCCCCGCGACCGCCAGCGCCCCGGCCGGCTCGAGAATCGTCCGGGTGTCCTCAAACACATCCTTGATGGCGGCGCAGATCGCGTCGGTATTCACCAGCACCACCTCATCCACCACTTCCCGGGCCAGCGCAAAGGTCTCTGTACCCACTGTCTTGACCGCCACCCCGTCCGCAAACAGACCCACCTCGGTCAGCGTCACGATCTCTCCCTTCTCCAGCGACGCTTTCATGCCGGCCGCATCCTCGGGTTCCACTCCAATAATACGGATGGCGGGATACAGACTTTTGATTACCGCCCCCACCCCGGCGATTAAACCGCCTCCGCCCACCGGCACCAGAATCGCGTCCACCTTTTCCGGGTCGATCTGGCGCAGAATCTCCAGCGCAATCGTGCCCTGCCCCGCAATAACGTCGGGATCGTTATAGGGATGAATAAACGTGAGCCCCTGCTCCACCCGCAGCCGCTCGGCCTCCGCCTGCGCCTCCTGATAAGAATCACCAAACAGCACCACCTCCGCGCCCCGTGACCGCACCGCATCGACTTTGATCGACGGGAGTTCTGATGCTACTCAAGAACCCGGTCAGTCAACGGCAGTGGCAGGCGTTCCGCAGCAATCGCCGCGGCTACTGGTCACTATGGATTTTCCTGTTGCTGTTT
>CAZVCO010000049.1:0-10869 GCA_964625795.1 uncultured Verrucomicrobiota bacterium
GGAACTGGGCCTTGGGTTCCGGTCCGTGGCCTAAAGGCGCGACGGCCACTATTCGCAACCACGCCTGCGGCGTGGCAGATCCATGATTGAAGTTCTCTTCCTTTCATGCATGAATCCGCGCCTGTCCGTGTCCGTCCGTGGTTGAGAACATCTTCTACGGAAATGTTCAGCCCTTTACCGGGAATCCAGCCAGGACTGCAGAATCAACTGGGCGGCCAGCTGATCACGCATTTCTTTTTTCCGGGCCGCTTTGGCCTCCCCCAGCTGCAGCGCACGTTCGGCCTCCAACGAGGTCATCCGCTCATCCCACATATGCACCGCAAGACCCGGAACCTGTTTTCCGAGTTTTTCGCCAAAGGCGGTGGCCGCCTCGGCCAGATCCCCGCGGTCCCCATTCATGTGCAGCGGCAGTCCCACCACAATTTCGGACACCTCATGCTCGGCCAGCAGCTCGCGGATGCGGCGGGTGGCTTTTTTCTGACTCTCTCCGTCCACCGTCTCCAGCGGCGTGGCCACCATCCGCAACGGATCCGACAAGGCCAGCCCCACCCGTTTGCGCCCGAAATCGATCCCCAGAACTCTGCCCGCTCCGCTCATAATATCCCGGTGCAGTCGCCACGCTCATGCAGGCTTTTCACCAGGCGCTTGATTTCCTGGGCCTTGTGCTTGTCGCAGACCAGCGTCACGCCCTCCGCCTGCACCACAATGAGATCCGAAACCCCGACACAGGCCGTGAAGTGGTTTTTGGAGACCACGATATTGTCGGAGGCATCCAGCATCTCGGCCTGGCCGGCCACGGTGTTGCCGTATTCATCTTTGGAAAAATGCCGTTCCAGCGCGGGCCAGGAGCCCACATCGTCCCAGGCAAATTTCCCCACCGCCATGACAATGTTGTCGGCTTTCTCCATCAGGGCGAAATCGATGCTGATCTTGGTCAGCTGTTCGTATTCCGACCGCAGCTTCTCCTGAAAACTGGGCTGGGCAATATGGGGCCCCATTACATCCATCAGCCGGGTCAGGGCCGGACAGTGCCGCAGCATGGCCTTGCGCAGAGAACGGACCGACCAGATAAACATGCCGGAGTTCCAATAGCATTTGCCCGACTGCACAAACTCGCGGGCCCGCTGCAGATCGGGTTTCTCTTCGAATTTCTTCACCGTGTAGAATTCAGTGTCGGAGTCATCCTCTTTGGGCTCATCCACCCGGATATACCCAAACCCGGTGTCGGGATGCAGAGGGGTAATCCCCATGGTGATGAGCACATCCTCCCGCTCGGCCAGGGATAAGGCGTCCAGCAGAGTCTGACGGAAAACCGGAAGATCACCCATTACCTGGTCTGCGGTCAGAATGGCAAAGGTGGCATGTTCGTCCCGGGATTTCACCAGCGAACAGCCCAGAGCAACCGCGGCCGCGGTGTCACGCCCCATGGGCTCGCCCACAATGTTGTCGCGGGGAAGATCGGGGAGCGCCGCCGCGGTGGCCTCCACCAGATCGGCGTTGGTGATGACAAAGACCCGGTCGGGAGAAATGAAGTCCGCCACCCGCTCCACCGCCTGGGCAATAAGCGGCTTGTCCCCCACCAGATCCAGCAGCTGTTTGGGTCGGCGTGAGGTGCTGAGGGGCCAGAAGCGCTCGCCACGTCCACCGGCCATAATCACGGCATAGGGATCTGAAATCATCTCGTTTCCTTTACAGCTTGAATGAGAGGAGAAATGGTTTTCATGGCCTCCATCCGGCCCTCCGGAGTGTTGCCGGCCTCGTGAAAGGTGTTGACGATATAACTGCCCACCACCACGCCGTCACTCATCCCGGCATAGGTGCGGGCCTGATCGGCGGACGATACCCCGAACCCCAGCGCCACCGGCAGATCAGTATGCCGCCGGGCACGTTCCAGCACGGCCTGTGCCTCTTTCTGCAGCTCGGTCTGCTCGCCGGTGACCCCGGCGCGGCTGACACAGTAGACAAATCCTCCGGCGGTTTTCAGCAGTCCCTCCACCCGGTTTTCCGGCGTGGTGGGAGTCACCAGAGGCACATGATTAAGGCCCGCCTCCGCCAGGGCTTCCGAAAAGGGGGCACTTTCCTCCAGCGAGAGATCAACCAGCAGCATGCCGTCCACCCCCGCCTCTGCGGCCTGCCGCACCGATGACTCAAATCCCCGCACGAACAACGGATTCAGATAACTGAAAAACAGCAACGGAATCTCACTGGTTTCCCGGATGGCCCGGACGGTGTCCAGAATTCCCGAAAACGTGGTACCGGCCGCAAGAGCCCTCTCCGCCGCCCGCTGATTGGCCACCCCGTCCGCCAGAGGTTCTGAAAACGGAATGCCCAGTTCGATGATGTCCGCACCCGCCGCCTCCAGCAGCTTCACCCGCTCCAGGGTCGCGTACAGATCCGGGTCCCCCGCGGTGATGTAAGGAATGAACGCCGTTTCATTGCGGGAACGGAGATCTCGGAAACACTGGTCTATGCGGGTATTCATCATGAGAGAAATTCTCCGTACGCCTCCAGCTCCCGCCTTTCCAGTCCGGAACAGGATTTTTTAAGGGTCAGACCAGGCGCTCCACCCAGGCGGCGGCAATCCCCTCCAGCGTGAGGTGGGGAATCACCTCCACGGATTCGCCAAAGTCTTTCAGCACCTCGGCCGCATACCCGCCGGTGGCGAGCAGTGGCGCCGGCACCCCCAGCTCCTCCCGCACCCGTGCGCTCAGCTCCCGCACCATGCCGCGGTATCCGAAGAAGGCCCCGGAATGCATGGCCTCCGCCGTGGTGGTGCCAATGGCTTTGGTGCAGGGAGTGAACTCCAATGCGGGCAGCAAGGCGGTTTTTTCGCTGAAGTAGCCGTACATGAGATCCATGCCCGGGGCAATCACCCCGCCGATGTATCCCCGTTCCGGCGTGGCCACGTCAAAGGTCAGCGCCGTGCCGAAGTCCGCCACCATCACCGGCCCCCGCACCCGGTGCAACGCGGCAATGGCGTTGGCCAGCCGGTCGGCGCCCACCGTCCGCGGTTCGGGAACATCCACCGGAATGGGCTGGGGGTCCCCCGGTCTCAATTCCCACACGGGCACCTTCAGCCGCTCCGCACATTCGTTCATCCAGACCGGTGTCCGGTCCGGCACCACCGACGCCACCGCCACGGCCTCCAACGGATCGGCACCATAGTGGGCCTCCAGCTCCGCGAAGACGGTGCCGGCGTCCTGCCGATGGGAAAACCGCTGGATCTCCGACACCCGGCCGTCCTCCACCCGCCCGCATTTGGCGTTGGTGTTCCCGATATCCACCACCAGCAGCGATCCGCTCATCCCGCGTCATCCAATGCAATGTCCACCGCCCGCACCGAATGCGTCAACGCTCCGACCGACACCGCATCCACCCCGGTTTCCGCCACCCCCCGGAGGGTCTCGAGGGTGATCCCGCCCGAGGCTTCGGTTTTGCTGATGCCCCGGCACAGCTCCACGCAGGCCTCCAGCTCTCCGAAGGTCATGTTGTCCAGCAGAATCCAGTCGGGTCGGGCCTCCAGCAATTTACGGACCTGGCCGACGGTGTCCGCCTCCACCTCCACCAGCAGTCCGGGAGCACTGCGCCGGGCCTCCTCCACCGCTTCGGCAATTCCCCGGCCCGTGGTCCGACGCCAGTGGGCCAAATGGTTGTCTTTGATCAGGATCTGATCGTAAAGTCCGGCCCGGTGATTCACCCCTCCCCCACAGTGGACGGCGTACTTTTCCAGCAGCCGCCAGCCGGGGGTGGTCTTGCGGGTATCCAGAATCTGAGTGCCCAGATCCTCCACCACCTCGACATAGCGGCGGGTCACGGTGGCGATCCCGGAGAGCCGCTGCACAAAATTCAGAGCGGTGCGCTCCGCGCTGAGAATTCCCAGGGCGGATCCCTCAATCCGCAACAGCTCCTCTCCGGCCTCCACCGCATCCCCATCCCTCCACAACGGCTGAATCTTCAGTGAGGCGTCCACGGCCCGGAACACCTGCGCCGCCAGTTCAATTCCCGCCGGGACGCAGGCCTCGCGGGCCACCATGTGCACCGCCAGCCGGGCCTCCGGCATCAACGCCCTGCTGGTGACATCCCCGGCCGGACCGAGATCCTCCTCCAGAGCGGCCGACACCAGTCTCCGGACGCCTTCATGGTCCGAAAGATCATACACGATCCCGGTTCGCTGACGTTCCGACGGACCGGTCATGTGCCGGCCCATGGCTTGATCTTCACAAAAGGCTTCATGCTGTCTGGCTGACCTAAAAACGGATCTTCTGCAAGTTCATCTGTCCGCGGATCCAACCTTGGGGTGCATGACCAAAATCGTCCTTCGATACAAAATTAATCACGAACCATTGTCCTAAAGATGGAGGCTTGCCCGCCGTAGGCGGGATGGCCTTTACGCCTTCGGCGCACAAGTCCAGGCCGTCATTTTCCGTAGTCGGGCTGCCTGCCCGAGCTGTCGCTCGCGACGGCCAGGGAAAGCCCAACCTCCGTTTGATGTCTCGGACGATTTTGGTCATGCACCCCCAACCTTTCGCCCCGAGTTTGCTTGTTAGCAGGACAACATTTCGTTTGTGTTAGGTATGATCAAACCAAACCTGGACGACATGACCTTCAGACGCTGCGGAAACAGCGGCGTTCTCCTTCCCGCCCTGTCTCTCGGACTGTGGCATAATTTCGGCGCAGAGGATGACGCCGACACCGCCCGTGATCTGGTGGTGACCGCCTTTCAGGCCGGGGTCGTGCATTTCGACCTGGCCAATAACTATGGACCTCCTCCCGGCAGTGCGGAGGAGACCTTCGGAAAGATCCTTAAAACAGATCTCGCCTCCCATCGTGACGAACTGTTTATCAGCAGCAAGGCCGGTTTTGACATGTGGGACGGTCCGTATGGAAACGGCGGCAGCCGGAAGTACCTGCTGGCCTCCCTCGACCAGAGCCTGCAGCGGATGGGACTGGACTACGTGGATCTGTTTTACAGTCACCGGTATGACCCCGACACCCCGCTGACCGAAACCATGTCGGCTCTGGCCACCGCCGTGACCTCCGGGAAAGCGCTGTACGTGGGCATTTCGAATTATCCGCCGGAGGCCATGCGGGAGGCCGTCCGCTGCCTGGGGCAATGGAACATCCCCTGCCTGATTCATCAGTTGAAGATCAATATTCTCGACCGAACCCAGGACACCCGGGTCCTGCCCCTGCTCAAGGAGATGAACATGGGGGGAATCGTCTACAGTCCGCTGGCGCAGGGACTGCTCACCGGCCGCTACCTCGACGGCATCCCCGCGGACAGCCGCATGGCGAAGAAACGGTTTCTCAATGAACGGGCACTGGATCCCGCCACGGTCGAAGCGCTTCACTCCCTGAAGGCCCTGGCAGAGCAATGCGATCAGACCCTGGCGCAGTTCGCCCTGTCCTGGCTGCTGGCCAAACCCGAGGTCACCTCGGTCATCATCGGCGCAAGCCGCACCCGGCAGCTCAAAGAAAATCTGACCGTTCCCGGCAAACCCCCTCTCAGCGAAGAGGTACTGTCGGAGGTGGACAGGATCTGCCAGAAACGGGACGCCGCCCGGGACGGATAAAAACTTCGCCGTGAAAAAGGGAACCCCTGTCAGGCAATCGACACGGTGACGTTCTCCATCAGGGGGAGAACCCTGTGGACAGCAGAAATGTCCCCCGCCAATTCTACCGGCGAATGACTCAGCGGCGAATGACTCAGCGGGTAGTGGCCTTGGCTTCGTCTTCGGAACTGCCGTATACTGCGCCGGCGGTGCTTCCTGCGGCCGCTCCGACGGCGGCGCCTTCCAATCCACGGCCGCTTTGGTGTCCGATCACGCCGCCGATAATGGCACCGCTGATACCGCCCTGGACGGCACGTTGTTTGGTTTGTACGGTGGAGCCGTCGGTGGCACATCCGGTGAAAAGAGCAGACAGTCCGATCATACTGATGAGAGCAAGGAATTTCGTCATAGGGATCTCCATAGGATAAGGTTCATTATATATAGACGTGGAACCAACGGTTTTATTTCAAAGAATTCTTCTGTTTATCGGCCAGGGTCTCCCGGAGCGCAATCCCTAAAATGACCGAAGGCCGTGGTCTTTTTCCTTTGGTGAATGATGGGTAAGGCCCCCTGCAGGCTTCCTGTGGTGAGTTTAGCGAACCAGCCTGTCAGGCGACGAAGACCCTTCGCTCCCCTGAACGTGCCGATCCGTTTCACCCTGCCGGGAATCCTGTGCTTTGGTTTGACTTGCACGGCTCTTCTCTTTATGACGAAAAATCTTTAGTTTATTCAGACAAACGACCTGGAAGCCGTATCGGTGACTGCCAGGGCATCCTCTCCCATCCCACCCCCATCCTGGACTATGAAACTGAACGACGTTCCCCTGGAAAACTATGGCTCCTTTAAAGAGGGAGCTTCTTTTGAACTGAAGACCCAGAAGCTTCCGGCCCTGTGGGATTACATCTACCAGAATCGCAAAATTCTGGTGCGCCTCGACCAGTTCGGGCTGTCTTACTCCCAGGCCTATCCGCCGAAAGACATCATCATGTTCCGACGGGACCGCTTCGAAAAAATGTCGGTCTGGACCACCTGGGTGAGCACTGATGCGGAAGGCAGCGAACCGTTCTATAACTTCGACGGAACCCACACCGACGACTACTCTGCGATCTACTCTCCAGAAAAAGCGGTCTACACCGTGAAGAAAGACGGCATCACGGTGGAGACCGAGATCTTTGTGCCCTCCGACCTGCCCGCCGTGGCCCAGAAAGTCACCCTCACCAACACCACCGAAAAGGAACTGAAGGTGAAGGCCACCCCGGTACTGCGTCCGGCCTGTGCCTGGTTCGATATGGCCCCCTGGGATTATCCCGAGTGGTATCTCCGCACCGGACTTTTTAAAGATCCCGGCGTGGGCGCGGGATTCAGCATCCAACTGACCAGCCCTGTGTGTAATGTGGCCAAGCGCCGCAGCGCGGTGATGTGGACCGAAGAGGGCGCCATCACCGGTGCCGAGGTCAGCTTTGAGAAGTTTGTCGGCTACGGTGACTTCAAAACCCCGGATGCCATTGCCGAAGGTAAACTGCAGATGTCCATGGATGATGCGATGCCCTGGGGTGAGTACAGCGACCAAAACAACCTCTTCGCATACCCTCCAGTTTGTGCCTTCCAGTATGAATACACCCTGGCACCCGGAGAGAGTAAATCCTTCCGTCAGTCCTTCGGTCTGCTGGAGCCGGGCGAAGAGAACTGGCTGCCAAAATTGGACGTGGCCCGTAAGATGGCCGTGTTGCTTGATGACGACACCTGCGAAAAAGACATCGCCGCCCAGGCCGCGAAGGCCAAAGCCCGCAGCGAAATCCGGACCATTGACTCTCCGGACGAGGCTCTGAACCAGTATGCCAACGAGTGGCTGCCGCTGCAGATGGACTGGGTGTGCTCACTGGACCGGGGTCACCCCTCCGGCATGCGGGGCGGACGCGACGGTGCCAGCGACTTTACTGCCAATGTCCCCATCGATCCGGACTGGACCCGGGAGATCATTCTCACCCAGCTGTCCTGTCAGAAGCCCGACGGACTTTGTCCGCGTCACTATTCCTCCGCCGGACACAGCGGCAAAGAGCGCGATCACCGCATGCACCGCGACGCCGGGGCCTGGGTGATCGAGATGGTCTACGAATACCTGGCCCACACCAAAGACTTCTCCATTCTGGATGAGCAGGTGCCGTGGCTGGACGAACCGGCCGACCAGACAGACACCGTGTGGAATCACCTGCTCAAAGCCCTCGACTTCTACCTGGGTGAGGACGGACGGGGCGAACACGGCCTGGTGAAAATTGAAGAAGGTGAATGGCTGGATACCGTCAACATCGCCGGTCAGGAAGGCCGCGGCGAGGGCGTCATGCTCACCAATCAGGTGATTATGGCCTGTCACTTTATGAAAGAGATCGCGCAGAAGACTGGTGCCGACAAAGCCCTGATCGATTCCTTCGTGAACGCCGCCGGTGAGCTCAAAGAGTCGCTGCTCAAACATGCGCTGAACGAAGAAGGATATTTCAACGGCTTCTTCAACGACGATGGAAACTGGATTTTCAGCACCAAAGATCCCGACGGACAGAAGCGCGTGTACGGTCCAGCTTCCTGGTGGTCGCTGGCCTCCGGCGTGGCCATTCCCGATCAGGTGGACAGCTGTCTGGCCACTCTGGATTTTCTGAAGTGCGATGCAGGCTGGCGCCTGAACTGGCCCCAGTTCCGTTTTGGCGAAGTGAAAAAGGTCGGCCGCATGGCCACCTGTGACACCCCGCCCGGACGGGCCGAGCACGGCAACGCCTACAATCAGGGCTCCCACGGATTTCTCGCCCGCGGTCTGGCCGCGGCCGGAAAAGGCGATCTGTTGTATGAAGCCCTGATCAATCTGCTGCCATACGATCAGGAACGTCACCCGGTGAAACAGGTGATGACCCCGCCCTACGCGGTCCTCAACGTATGGGAGGAGATTCCCCGCTTCAAAAACCGCGGCAAAAACACCTTCCTCACCGGCAGCATCTCCTACGGCATCCGCGGGGTGTACGACTGGATGTACGGCATCCGCCCCAATCTGGACGGACTGGTGATCGACCCGGTCCTGCCCTCCTCGTTCAAAGAGGCGAAAGCCACAATTCACTACCGTGGTAAAGAATGCAGCATCATCATCGGAAACGGCGGAGATGGATGTCAGGTCAAGAGCATGACCCTGAACAGCGAACCCGTTACCAAGACCATCACTGATGTCTTCTCCGGACGGACTCTATACGAGATTGACGATGAGTTGCTGCAGGATCACAATGAGATCTTGGTCACCGTCTGAGGAAGGCAGACAACCGCTTCTCACACGTTCGAAGGCGAAACGCCCCAGACTTTTTTGAACTGGCGGGAGAAGACAAACGCATCGCTGTATCCGAGGCGGCTTGCCACCTCCTTGACGTTCAGACCTTCATTCTGCAAAAGTCGCCGCGCAAAGCGCATACGGCTTTGCAACTGATAATTTTTAGCAGTGGTCCCTGCATGGCGCCGGAACCGGCGCGAGAAATGTTCGGTGGAAATCCCGCACGCACTGGCCAGTTCTGCAATCGATACATTCGCTTCCGGATCTGAATCCAGCATCAGTTTCACTTCCTCCATCTGCTGGTCCCATGAATTGGATTCCGAATGCGACACCTCGTCACACAGGGCCCAGAGCATGGTCTGAAGCAACCAGGAACAGGCCTTTTCAGCCACGGGGTCGGCACGCCGGATCCAGCAGCGGTGGAGTTGTTCCATGAGCTCCAGGAAAGTATTTTCTTTCCAGGGAATGACCGCCAGAAAGCAGCCGTCAGGGGGGAGTGACGGGGGAGAACTGGATGGATCATCGGTTTCCAGATCAAACCGGGCTGTCAGGACTGTCGGCCGATGATGCCGATCAAACCCGAAGGTCTGGTGACACTGCGGACTGGTGTACAGCAGCGTGCCCCGCCGCAGGGGCACCGCTTCACCATTGATGCAAAATTCAGCCTCTCCAGCAGACAGCACGGTCACGTGATGGGACCTCAGACGGATCACCTCCGTACTGCCCCAGTGGTCATTCACCTTCCGGCTCAACATCCGTCCGATCCTGAGGCATCCATGTTCCGCCACAAAATCCAGCAGTTCCCTCAGATAGTCATTGCGTTGAGAAAGATCAAATTTTGTCATTCTTTTGTCAGTTTAAGCTATTCCGTATATAAATAAAAAGGCATAGAATTAACAACATCTAAGAGTAGAGATTATATTATAATGCCGATGACAATACAGAATACGCTAAAATTCAGAACCTGCCGTGTCTGGTAGGTGTCGACGCATTCAAAAACTCACAATTTAAATGTATATCAAATTACATCATTCGCAGGAACCTGTCTTAAACGACCTTTCCCCTTCCTTCAGCCGGGCCAAAAACAGCCGGAGCTTTGAGACCATTTTTCGCAGGTATCCCCTGAACCATTTCAATAGAGACAGTACCAACACGCATGGAGACGATCAATGAACACGACACAATGGATACGCAATGACTTTTCAAAAGCCTTAAGGGGGATCCTCTTGGGACTCCTGCTGGCAGGCACTCTTTTGGCGGAGATCCCAGGCAACACACCGGTATATTATGGCGGCGGAAAGCGCGGTCATATTGATGGATGCAGGCGCCTGAGCGCGGAGAAAAAAGCAGCCGGGCCCGATATGACCCTGACGCAAATGGAGGCGAAGGGTGGACGGCTCTGCTCACGCTGTCCGGGCAGCGAATTGAATAAAGAACGGGAAGCCGGGAAGAACTCAGCCGGGAATACTTCAGCCGAAAAGAGTGGAGCAAGTACAGAACATACTCCGGGGGCCGAAACCTTTGCCGGAAGTACGCCGGTCTATTATGGAGGTGGAAAGCGTGGTCATATTAAGGGCTGCAGGCGCTTGGACAAGCCAACCAACACGACCCTGGCGGAAATGGAGGCCCAGGGCGGACGGCTCTGTTCACGGTGTCCGGGCAGTGTATTGAATGTGGAGCGGGAAGCCAAAGCTGCGGCTCATGCCCGCAAGATGAACGAAAATTTCGACCCTGACCCCCAGGATCCGAAAACGAAATATGGTCGTAAGGGGTGGAAGGCGAGAAGAAGCCGGCTGGACGAGCCGGAAAAGGAGTACGATCCCAACACGCCGGCGGTCTGCGATGCGCTCTGGATGCGTGTGCATGAGGAAGACTGCCCGGAGCTGATCCTGAAAGATCTGAAAAACGTCATCACCCTGGCGCAGGCCGACAAGGTCCTGTTGCTGCGCGAGGGGTTGGTCCAGGCCTTCGGGCCGCGCAACGAGGTGCTCGAGAAGATGCGGCAGGCCGCGCAGG
>CAZVCO010000049.1:10879-16866 GCA_964625795.1 uncultured Verrucomicrobiota bacterium
ACGGTTGGCATCGTACAAACCATGAAAAATGGAAAGTTCAAATGGCACCAGGCCGGCTGCCACCGATTTAGTGTCGGACCCACACACAGAATTCAGACTCCGAGAGAGGCGGCGGCAGAAGCCACCGCAAATAATGTGCAATTTTACATGTGCATTCACTGCATTGAGCGGGGACCGAGTGTTACGTCAGTCGATCCACTTCAACTGGCAAAGATGTCAACCGACGGACCTGCGGCTGTTCCGTATCAAAATCCTTTGGCCGTTCTGGAGGAGTTCATGGGAAGACGGTTTTTCTTTGACTACTCGAAGGACTATAAAACCTATCGGTCCACGGGAGACCAGAGTGCCCGGGACAGCCTGCTTGAAGAAGCCCGGTATTACCACAGCATTTGCGAGAACTACCCTACCGCAGCGCAAGCGAAGGCCAGCGATCCGGAGCATTGGAACTATCTGTTCCCCATGGCAGGATGGTCGCGGATTACGCTGCAGTTGGCACGTAAGAATCCTGGTCAGGTAAGTCAGGAAGAGATTGTCGAGGCGGAAGCCTTCCTCAACGCCTTCGTTGCCGCAGTGAAACCGGTTGTCGAAGGGGACAGCAATCTGGATCCGCAGATGGGGATCCCGCAGGGGCTGGCGGATGACTTCCGCAGCCGCCCCTATAACCGTGCGGCAAACGGCATTGGCACTCTTGCCACGGCCTCGAAGGCGCTCGAGGATTTGCAGGAAATCAGGAAAACAAAGGCGTATCAGCCGACCATTGACCGCTACCGCAAAAGCGTCCAGGAATGGGTCAGGAACTGGGAGAACATGGGATGCATGTACACCGAAGCGGACGGATTAACCTACTTCTACTATGCGTATTCAGGGACAGGCAAGAAACGGGCCGATGGTCTCATGCTCGGTTCGGCGGATGACCAGGGCCACTATGCGCACTGCGTGATGGGAGCGACCTTGATCTATGAATCGACCCCGGAACTGGGTGTAGACGACGACTTCATGACCGCCATCGCCAATGCCATCTACCATAACTCCACAACCAGGAATGGGTCCATCCAAGCCCCCTCTGCCGATGCAATCAAGCCACTGAGTCGTAAAGAATTCGGCTTACCGAGAGAAAAATTATTCATCTACGAAGCGTTCAGGGATGGTCTTATTCTAGCACAGCACCGACTCGAGGATAACCCTGAGAAGGAGGCAGCCAAATTCACCAGCAGCGGTGATAGGATTTGGGACTATTTCGAAGCTCTCCGCAAGGATCGGAGCCTCGTCCACCTGGGTGAGAAGATGTAGGATTCTTCTCATGCGTAGCACCTCATCAATGGGACCGGCATCATCGCCGGTCCCGGGTTTCTGTTTACATTCATGTTGACGAAAAGACTCCCAGGTTTTCATGAGCATTCAGGTAACCGGAAAAGCTTCCCTGTACCCCAGCCAATCTGCGACCTCTTTGAGAAGCGGTCATTCTTTCGAACACGTCCTCATCAATTCCACTCACCTGCACCCTGAAATAAAAACCTAAAATGAAACGTCCCACTCCATACACTGTAAAAACGATCCTTCTTTTTGCCTCCATCCTCGCAACACTCACCACACTGACCGCAGAAGCCCAAATGGATTACAGCAAGTACGGCCGGAAGGGAGCCAAGGCCAGAAAACGCTGGCTGACAGAATACCCGCAGAAAGCGTATGCCCCCACGACACCGGCGTACTGCGATGCGCTCTGGATGCGCGTTCATGAGGCAAACTGTCCGATGCTGCTCATGAAAGACAGGAAAAAGGTCATCACGCTGGAGCAGGCCGACAAGGAAGGCTGGCGTATTGGTGAAACCGGTCAATCCGGACGAGGCCGCTGTTGTTTCAAGGGATACCGTCGGAAATATCCGGAGAAAGACTTTACAGAAGATACGCCCGGTATTGCTCAATATATGAAGGACGGAACCAGGCTGAAGTGGCATCAGGCCGGTTGTCATCGTTTCAACGTCGGAGCAGAGCCCATGCTCATGACGCAGAAGGAAGCGAAAGCCCGTGCAGACGCCGAAGGGCTTGAACTCTTTTACGTGTGTGTGCACTGTATCGAGAGGGGGCCGAACCGCAGTACGGTGGATGAAGAGGCCATGAAAAGCAGGCCCAGGGCTCCGGAATTCACCCCCCCAGCCGGTTGGTCCCCGAAACCGTTCTCCCCGGACCAACTGCCTCCGAAGAGTGAGATAGATGTTTTTGTCCAGGAAGCGCTGTCCAAGGGATATGGCATTCAGGAAGCGGCCTATGAGGATCCTGTCGCATCCGCCGAGGAGTTCATGGGCAGAAGGTTTTTCTTCCCGGTCGACAACTGGCTGACCTTCTACCAGGCCTACCGGGGGACCGGTGACAAACGCATCCTCGAGGCGCTGCGCGTCTCCGCCCGGCATTACCGGGATTTATGCAATGAATATCCTGAGGCTGCGCAATTAAAGGCCCGTGACCCCGAAGGGATGGCCTTCATGTATTCCATGGCCGTCTCCGCACGGCTTACTCTGCAACTGGCCCGGAAACATCCGGATCAGGTCAGCGGGCAGGAGATTGAGGAGGCGATCAGCTTTCTTAAGGCGATTGTGTTCACCTTGCGACCGACAGTGGAGGGGAACATGAATCTCGATCCGCAGATGGGCATCCCCAAAGATCTGGCGGAGGATTTCCGGAACCGTGCCTTTAACCGCGCCCTGAACGGCATCGGTACGATGGCCATGACCACGGCGGCCCTGGAGGATTTGAAGGCGATGAGAAATATGCACGCCTTGCAGCCGCAGATTACCCGGTATCGGAAATGTATTGAGGAATACTTCAAAAACTGGAAAAACGTTGGGTGCCTGAGCGTGGAAGATGGCAAACCCTATTTTTACTATCCGTACAATTCCTCCGGGAAATTGACCAGAAGGAACGGCCTGCTGATCGGCCGGGCGGATGATACCGGCCATTATTCCCACTCGGTACAAGGGGTGATGCTGGTACATGACGCCACCCCGGAGCTGGGTGCGGACGACGCGTTTATGACAGCGATGGCCAATGCAGTCTATTTCACCTCCACGACAAAGAATGGGTCCGTTCAAAGCCCCGCAGCCGCCAAAATTAAGCCTGTGAGTCGTAAAAAATGGAGTCGAAACCCAAAAGATCGCCTGTACATGTTCGAAGCCTTCCGGGATGGCGTGATCGAGGGGCAGAACAGGTGGCTGAGCGGGAATCAGAAAGAGGTAGTGAACAGCGAATTTTCCTACCGGCTCAAAACCCTGCATGCCCATTACCTCAAAGCCCTCCGCAAGGACCGCAGCCTCGTTCATCTGGGCGAGGTCATGTAGAAAAGCCTCTCACTCACAACCCCCTCACTCATGGGACCGGCCTTACCGCCGGTCCCATTTATTTATAGGTCGAAAGGTTTTACCAAAAACTAAGCCACATGACCGCCGTGTTGCCTTCCGCCCGCCTGGGTGTCCGCGGGTTCCAGTTCTTTGGGATCCACGGAGGCCACTACCTCTTTCCAGGACTTGCCGATGGGGTACCGGACGGTGTCATCCCGGCCTTTCTCGAGCAGATCGATGGAGAAGAGCCGGGGATCTTTTTCTCCCCAGGAGGTATCCAGGCGGATACGCAGCCCGCTGGCAGCAAAGGATACCGGGATTTCCACCAGCCGTTTCCGGTTGTTGGTAATGCGGTGAAGAGTTTCCCAGCTTCCATCTCCACGGTCGATCTCGACCGTGAGATCACGGACCAGCTCACCCGGCATGGCGTGAGCCCCGGCGTTGACCGGATAGCTGAACGACATTCTTTTGCTGTTGGGAGACAGATTGCTGTCCAGCACCAGCCGCAGTCCGGGAAACGTCTGCTCCTGGTTCCACTGAAAGGTGACCGCCCCGCCGGGCTCACACGTCCAGGCATGGGGCTCCTCCTCGCGGTCACGCTCCCAGCCGTCCAGCAGCCGGTCCGCGCCTTCTCCGTCGGCCGAGAGCCGGGCATCAAACCAGCGCACATCCGGCTGACGCAGTTTTCCGGGCAGCCAGCAGTCGTCGTTCATTAGGCGTCGCTGAAGGCTGTCGAGATGATTCCGGTGGACCTCCCGGGGTGAACATCCCTGCTGCACCGCAATGGCGGCTGCGGTGCCGGCCGCCTGACCCATGACCGAGCAGGTGGCCATCACCCGGGTGGAGGACATGGCGGAGTGGGTGGCCGAAATATTGCGTCCGGCAAACAAGAGGTTGGGCACGTCCACAGAGTAGAGGCTTCGGAAGGGAATGCCGTAGGGAGTGGGAGCGGGATGAAAGATCGTGGGGCTTCCCGGATACAGCAGACCGGCGGGATGATGGTCATCCATCGACCAGCCGCCAAAGGCCACCACATCGTCGAACGTTCCGCCGGCCTCGATGTCGTGCTGGGTGAGCATGTGATCACCCACATACCGGCGGCTTTCCCGTTTGCCGGGCAGACTGCCGATAAAGTGCAGATCCCAGTTCTCCGCCTGCTCCTTCTCCGGCGCGCGGTTTTTAATGTAATCCCACACACCATAGGCGGCACGGGTCAGATCGTCCCGGATCGATTCCGCATCCCGAATGGTGTCCTGAATCCCCCCCAGCTCCAGCCACCAGAAATTATGCGCACTGACGCCCCGCAGGCGGTACGGAATGTCCTCGGGCTCCTCAAAACGGTACGCCCAGTCCGGCGGGGTGAATGATTGCGGTTTGTCCGTACGGTGAAGCTGAATCAGCAGGGAGTTGCCCATGGTGCGGTCATCGCCGACCGTGGGGGCGATCCCCTCTCCGAATTCCTCACGGGCCTCCCGGCCGATGCGGTGACGGGCGCCGGTCACCGCCGCAAGAATGCTGTCTCCGGAGCAATCGATGAAATGCGTGGCCTCCACCACGATACGGGTCTGGGAGGTCATTTGCCAGGCCTCCACCGCCGTGAGATGTCCGTCCTCCATGCGGGCGTTGGTGCAGGTGGTGTTCAGCAACAGAGTCAGGTTGGGCTGATGCGCCGCATGCCCCCACAGCACGGAATCCCAGATGCTGAAATTTTTACAGGGATTCCGGTACTGATTCTCCAGCATGATCTCCTCGAGAATTCCGGTTTCCTTGTTGTGCTTGCCGTGGCAGCCGCAGATCCACATCCGCACTTCAGAGGAGGCATTCCCTCCCAGCACAGGACGGTCATGGATCAGCACGGTGTCCACCCCGTTGCGGGCGGAGGCAACAGCGGCACACAGGCCGGACATCCCGCCCCCTATCACGCAGACACTGGTTTTCAGATGGTCACCAAACAGGTCGGGCTTTGTATACTCTTTCATGGAAGGAAAATACCGTACAAGCTTATTATAGCTAACTTTAAATTGACTTTAACAGTAAAGTTACTTCAATCATTTTTATGGCAGATCGGGTGACCTTAAAGAGCTTGGCGCAGGAATTGGGTCTTAGTGTGCAGGCCGTTTCCCTGGCCATGCGGGGACAACGCGGGGTCAGTGAAGAAACCCGAAAAAAGGTCAAAGCCCTTGCCACTGAACGAGGATATCACCCGGATCCCGGATTAAAGGCCCTGGCAGAGTATCGGACGCGTTCCACTCAGGTCTCTTCCCGCTGGAACCGGGTGGCGTTGGTGCATCAATGGAATACGGAGGAGGGATTCCAACATGATCCTTTTTATCAACAGGTCCTGACCGAACTGAAAGCTGCAGCCCGGGAACGGGGAATTCAGATAGAGGTTCACTGGCTGGGGCGAAAGGGGGTACGCAGGGCTTCCACCTATCGATTATTAAGACATCGGGGTATTTCAGGGGTGTTTCTGGCGCCTCCCGCCATGACCATGCATCCAGAGCCGATCCACATTTCCAACCGACACTTTCAGGTGGTGACCCTTGGCCCCGAAAATTTATATCCCGATTTACATACCGTGCAGTTCGATTTCTTCGAAAATCTTGATAGCCTCAGAGATGCACTCCTTTGCTTTGTCGACTCTCTTTTTGGCTC
>CAZVCO010000050.1:0-6265 GCA_964625795.1 uncultured Verrucomicrobiota bacterium
GGGCTAGATCTCGGCGATGTTCAGCGGAGCGGTTCCGGCGTACTCGCCGTCGATATACACCCGGGCCTCCTCCGGGCTGGCCACCACGTTCAGTCCGCCGGGGAGGGGGGTGAGATCAAATTCCGCCCGGGTGGTGTCGGCCGGTTCAATCAGCACAGTGCGCCGGACGGGTTCATATCCCGCAAGTTGAAGGGTGACATCGCGTTCTCCGCGGCCGATGCGGTCGAGGGAAAGCGGGGTGATGCCCTGATTCTGTCCGTCCACAAAGACGGTGGCCCCTGAGGGAGAGGATTGCACCACCAGCACACCCGAGTTGGAGATCAGATCGACATCCAGGGCTTTGGGAATACGGTCCTCCACCTCAAACTGAATCTCCTTGTCGTCAAAGCCATCGCGCTGCAGCCGGGCCCGGTAGGTTCCTTGTTCGAGATCATGCAACGCCAGCGGAGTGGTCCCCATAGCCGCTTCACCGATCCGTACCGCCGCCCCGCTGGGGGTGGAGCGGATCAGCACCAGTCCTTTGACCGGGGTGAGTTCGGCCTCCTCGATGACCCGCTGACCGGTGGCCAGGTTCAGGGTGGTCCAGTGATCCACAAAGCCCTCTTTGCGAATACGCACCAGCAGCTTGCCGGATGGAACGGTTTCCTGCAGCGGGGTGGTGCCCAGCACCTCTCCGTTCACCTCCACCACCGCATCCTGCGGCTGGGTCCTGATCCAAAGTTCACCGCTGGGGACCTGATCCCGTCCGCAGCCCGCAGAGAGCAGGAGCATCCAGCCCAGGAGAAAAAAGTTAAAGGGAGTACGCATCAGTTCATCTCCTGTTCGATCTGGACCAGGCGGTTGTAGGCCTCCTGATATTCCACATGGGTCCGTTCGGGGAAGGTGGCCAGAATACGCCGGTTGAGTTCGGCCGCGCGGCGGTTATCCCCCACCTGCCTGGCCCGGATGGCCTCGAATTCGAGGTCACGGATTTTGTCCTCCAGCTGTTTGCGCCATTCCTGCCGCAGGAGGACGGCCTGTTCAAAATAATCGGGTTTGGGTTCGATGCTTTCCAGCAGGAACACCACATCCTTCAGCTTCTGGGCGGCCTGCCAGAGATTTTCGTTTTTGACATCCCGCTGAGCGTAGAGGTCCTGGGCATTCTGCCACGATTCCGCCGCCCGTGCCCGCAGTTCCTCCGGTGGAATGTTGATGTTGATCAGTCCCAATTCGTTGTTGGCAAAGGCTTCGATCTGACCCCGGATCTGGCGGAAGGCATCCGGTTCCAGCTGATTCTCAATACGGACGGTTTTGGCCTCGCGTCCGAACAGCACTGTGAGCCGGTAGGCCTCGTGGTCTCCCACCTGAAGTCCTTCGTAGCTGTCCTGCAGCGACAGAAAGCTGTCCTGTTGGGACAGGAGCTGTTCCCGCAGGGCCCGCAGCCGTTCTTCGGAGAGAGCCTGACGCCGGGTGATGTTCCGCTGCTGGCCGAGATCATGAACTTCAGCCGTGAGAACCCCCTCGGGGGAAAGACGGAGAGCATAGCGGAAAATATTCCCCTCGCCGGAGATTACTTTCTCGTAGTCCACCTGAATCCGCTGCTCCCTGGGCTGAGTGCCGGCCGCGCCTGAAGTGGCGGGGGGCGTGGTCATCATCACCGCCACCCCGGCGCCGATCACCACCAGCATAGTGATCAGGGCCACCAGAATGAGGGTGAGAGGCGAGCGTCGTTGGGCTCCGTTATTTTCGGCATCCTGAAACAGATGCTGTTTACCCAGACCGAGATCGACGTTGATCGAGTCCGTGGAGCTGGGTTCGGGGTCAGGCAGGTTCGGTTCGGCGTAAGCTTCGGGTTCGGAGTCCTCCTGAAAAATAATAGGCGCGGGTTCCGGCTCCTCCGGAGGCTCTGGGGCGGCCTCCGCAGCGGGGGCGGGGGACTTCTGCGATTCATGCAGACCGTCGCTGATGACCTTCATCACCGTTTCCCCCACCAGCAGTTCATCCCCGTACCGCAGAATGGTGTCGCTGACCGGTTGATCATTGACCAGGGTCTCATTGGTGCTCCCCAGATCCATCACATGCAGAAAGCCGTCCCGGAAATACAGGCGGCACTGAAACCGCGACATGGTGGCGTCGGAAATGGTGATGTCATTTTCCGTTGCTCTGCCCAGCCGCGCGCCGGCGGCGGGAATGATCAGTTCCCGGCCCTTTTCAGGACCGGTCTCAAGAATGAAATGAGGGGGAGTGGGTTCCATAGTTTAAAATCCTGCTTTCATCATTTCCAAGAAAATCGGCCCCAGCAACACCAGAAACACGCTGGGGAAAATAAAGCACACCAGGGGAAAGAGAAGCTTCACGGGGGCCTCATTGGCCATTTTTTCCGCCCGCTGAAAGCGTCGGGTCCGCATTTGTTCGGCCTGGATGCGCAGGATGGCGCCGATGCCCACCCCCAGTTCATCCGCCTGCACCAGAGCGCTCACCACCGAGGAAAGATCAGGCTGTTGTACCCGCGCGGCCATGTCGCGGAGAGCGTCCCTCCGGGTGCGGCCCACCTGCATTTCGCGGATGGCCCGGATCAGCTCCTCGCTGAGCGCATCCACCTTCCGCCGTTCGATCAGACGGCGGATGGAGGTCATGAAGTCCAGGCCGGCCTCCACCGAAAGGGTCAGCAGATCGAGCACAAAGGGCAGGCCATGTTCGATTTCGCGGTGACGTTGTTTGATGGTGCTTTTCAGCCAGAGGCGGGGGCGCAGCAGCAGGTAGGCGAAGAACGCCAGAAAGAGAAGGCTCTGGCGGTCCCGGAGGGTGTCGCCCATCGGTCCCGGGACCTGCGAGGTCACCAGCGCAATCAGCAGGATCACGGTAGGGCCCAGTCCCATGGGAATCAGCACCCGCAGGGCGAGAAACTCCTGGGGGGTGAGCACGGTGTCGTAGCCGGCGGAGACCAGCTGGGATTCGATCCGGGACCGCGCTCCGGCATACCGCGGTTTGTGAAAAAATTTCAGATTGGGAGTGAACGGCAGAAGCCAGCGGAAGCTCAGCGGCATACTGCGCTGCTGACGCTGTCCGTCGGCCAGGGTGGCGTAGCGGATTTCCGTGGCCTGCGTGCCGACGTACCAGCCCAGCAGGCAGGCGGCCACCACGGTCACGGCCAGGGCGGCCACACCCAGCCCCCCCAGGGGAGGGACAGTCACGGCCAGAGGATATATCAGCATGCTCATACTTCGATATTCACGATTTTACGGATCACCAGGAATCCGGCGGTGAGCAGGATCACCACCAGAATCAGGATAGCGATGCCCATGAGGTTGGTGAAGAAGCCGATCATCATCTGCGGATCCAGCAGGGTCATGGCCACCAGCAGAAAGACCGGGATCAGCCCTACCACAATTCCCTGCAGCCGGCCCATGGCGGTCATGGATTTGATTTTGCCTTCGATGCGGGAGCGCTCGCGGATGGTGGAGGCGATGGTGTCGAACACCTCGGTGAGATTTCCGCCGGTCTGCCGGGCAATCTCGATGGCCCGGACCATCAGGGTGAGGTCCTCGCTGCCCACCCGTTCCTCCATATTGGTCAGGGCATCCTCAAAACGCACGCCCACCCGGGTCTGCTGCACGAAGACGCCGAATTCCTGGGCAATGGGTTTGCGGTTTTCCTGCACGATGGTTTCAAAGGCCTGCTGAATGCTGAAGCCCGCCCGCAGGGAGTTGCTCATGGTGGAGAGCGCCTCCACCAGCTGACGGTTAAACATCTCCATCCGCCGGGTACGCAGCACCTTGATCACCACTCTGGGCACCAGCTGCACCAGAAAATAGAGGAAGAAGCCGGCCACCAGACCTCCCAGCAGCCCCTCCGGCTGCATGGGATTGCCAAACACCAGAAACCCGGTGAAAAAGGCCAGCAGTCCGGCACTGTGCGAAAGCGAGGCAATCCGCTGGGCGGGGATGAAGAGAAAGAGAGCCTCCAGTTCGCGGGATGCGGCCTGGGAGCTCGAATCTCCTCCCTCCATGGCTTCGCGCAGGCCCGCGAGCAGGTGATACCCGAAGAAAAAGAAACAGCCTCCGTACAGCAGAGGAATGAGGATCAGCATGGCGGTGCTGTTCATCATGAGGAGAGGTCTCCGGTAAACTCGGGATCAAAAACGCGGGGGTCGAGTTCCAGTCCACGGGCATGGATCTCGTCCATAAAGGTGGGCACATTTCCGGTGGGCACCAGACGGCCGAGCACTTTGCCCTCCGGGCTGATGCCCTCCTGTTTGAAATCAAACAGATCCTGCAGCACGATGCGGTCGCCCTCCAGTCCGCAGACCTCGGTCATTTTGGAGACCCGGCGTGATCCGTCCTGAACGGGAGAGGTGAATGACAATCTGAATGGCCGACCCGATCTGCTCGCGGATGGCCCGGATGGGCAGTTCCATACCGGCCATCAGCACCATGGTCTCCAGCCGGGACATCGCGTCCCGCGGCGAATTGGCATGTACGGTGGTGAGAGAGCCCTCGTGACCGGTGTTCATGGCCTGCAGCATATCCAGGGCCTCTCCGCCGCGGCACTCGCCGACCACAATACGGTCCGGCCGCATCCGCAACGCGTTTCTCACCAGATCCCGGATGGTGATGGCGCCGGTGCCTTCGATATTGGCCGGGCGCGACTCCAGCCGCACCACGTGTTCCTGGGGAAGCTGCAGTTCGGCCGCGTCCTCCACCGTGAGGATACGCTCCGTTTCGGGCAGGAAGCTGCTGACCACGTTGAGAAAGGTGGTTTTACCGGTGCCGGTTCCGCCGGCGATGATGATGTTTTTGCGGACTTTGACGCAGATTTCGGCAAAACGGGCCATGCCAGGCGTCATGGCGCCCATTTCGATCAGTTTGTCGACCGTGAACGGCGTTTTGGAGAATTTACGGATGGTGACGCAGGGGCCGACCAGGGAAAGGGGCTGGATAATGGCGTTCACCCGGGAGCCGTCCGGCAGGCGGGCATCCACGTAGGGACGGCTTTCGTCGATACGGCGTCCCAGCGGCGCCACGATCCGTTCGATGATGGCCTGTACGCTGGCGTCATCCACAAAGGTGGTCTCGCCCCGTTCCAAACGTCCGTTGCGCTCCAGATAGATCTGGTCGTGTCCATTGACCATGATCTCAGTGATGGTGTCATCCGCCAGGTAATCCTCCAGGGGGCCCAGCTTCACGGCCTCGTTGTAAATTTCGTCCGCCAGTTTTTCGGGGCCAATGCCGGCGGGCAGGCGGTCTTTCACGTCCTCGATGATCTGATCGACCAGTTCACGGGCCCGTTCCTGCAATCCGGATTCACCGATATTCTCCGCCGTCATCCGCCGCAGATCGAGGCGGTCCAGCAATTCCTTGTGGACCTGCTGTTTGATGTTCCGGCGGATGCGCATTTCCGGTGAAAGGGGTTTTTTCCGGGGCAGATGGGCCGGTTCGTTCGCCGGAGCGGCCGGAGTGGGTTTGGGAGCGGGTTCCGGAGCCGGGGAGTAGGATGGAGCCGCAGGGGCATCCGAGGCCGGGGCCAGAATCCGCAGCGCATAGCCGCCGAGCTGCAGGGTCTGACCGGGAGAGAACACCGCGCGGTCCCGCACCCGGCTGCCCTCCAGGTAGGTCCCGGTGGGGCTGCTCAGATCCTCGATGGCCAGCTCCTCTCCCACGCTCAGGACGGCATGTTTACCGGAGATGGTGTCGTCCTGCAGCACGATCTTGTTCTTTTTGTCGTTCCCGATGGTGTACACGCCCGGGGGCAGCTTGAACCGCTGTTCTTTGCCGCGGGGGGAGGTGATGACCAGTTGAAGGGGATCGGACATAATCAGCGGCTCAGGGATTGGCGTTCGTTTTCTCCCCGGAGGATGGACTGCCGTTTTTCGTTCAGGCGGGGAAGCAGCCCGGTCTGGTCCAGCACGGAGACGTCGTTGGGATTGCGCAGAGACAGGGTCAGGGTTCCCTTCACATTCATGGCAAAGGCCAGCAGTTCCGCCTCCTCCGGAAAGACCGAGATGGTGATGGTGCTGTAGCTGCTGCGCCGGTTGCCGCCGCTGATCTCCAGTTCGGCCCGGGCGGTTTCCTGTCCGGTGGCCAGCACCACCACGTCCTGCAGCACGGTGAAGGTGACCGTTTTCATTTCGCCCGGATTGTCCTCATCCAGAAAACTGAAGGTGCCGAGAATATCGACTTTATCATTCGGCCGCACCAGTCCGCTGACCGCCCTGTCTCGCGGCGCCCGCAGCAACGCCGCCCCTTCCGCCCACTCGCCCGCCTCCAGCGGGGCGTCCGGCACGCGA
>CAZVCO010000050.1:6275-16698 GCA_964625795.1 uncultured Verrucomicrobiota bacterium
CATCCAGAAAACTGAAGGTGCCCAGAATGTCCACGCTGTCGTTGGGCCTCACCAGTCCGCTCACTGCGGTTTCGTTGGAAACCGGAACGGAGATGGCCCGCATTCCGCTGCGGATGGTGGAGGCCAGCCCCTGCAGTTCGTCCAGATTGGCGCCCACGTGAACCCAGTCGACCGGACTGTTGGCGCGGAGGGGGTAGCGGAGGGTTTTGCCGATGAGGAAGCGCTGCTGATCCGCCCGGAAGACCTGACGGCCAAGGCCGGCCTCGAACACCTCCCGCACCCGGAGATTCTGACTGGTCAGCACCGTGCCGACCGCCAGGTCCTCGCTGGCCACCACGATGGGCACTTTAGTGGCGCTGGCAAACAACGCCTCGCGCTCCGACTGAATATACAAACGGGTGAGGACAAAGGCCAATACTCCCATGGAAATGGCGACGATCAGGACAATTTTCTGTTTCATGGGCGGAGGGTCTCCTTTTGCAGAGGTGGACTGCAGGCAATATCATTGGGTATCTTCCACATATTCCTAATCCTGATCGTGCTCGTAATCATACTCGGAACAAGGGTGTTCTGGTTCCGATTACGAGTACGATCAGGATTACGATTAGGAAAAGAAGTATACATGTTCATAGCATGGAGAGGAATACCTACTTTACCCCCAGCGGTTTGTGAAGTCTGAGTACACGGGTAATCCCGTCTTTTCCCTCATGCGCGCCGAGAAAAGCAACGGAATTGCCCTTCACAAACATGCGGAATCCGCCGGTGTTAACGGGGGAGGGGGTCCAGCCGGCGTCCTGCAGCTGACGGGAAAGGCTGGTCAGGGCGCCGGAGGGGGAGGCGGCCACCTCGGAGATTTCCACCGAGGCCCGGTTGCCGGCGTCGTGACTGTGAAACGCGGGCGTGCCTCCAGCCGGTGCCGGCAGATCGCGCAGCTGATGCCGGTCCGGGCGGGTGCCGGAGGCCGGGGCGGTGCGCAGATCGCTTTCGAAGGCGGCGATCCACCACTCACCGTTGGGACGCGGCTGAACCAGATACCGCTGCAGGGAGCGTCCCTCCACCGCCACAGCCCAGGCCATGACCTCTCCGGGCATCCAGATGAGTGAATCCGGATGACGGTTCCGCAGGGCGGCTTCGATGCCCTGCAAACGTCCGTCTGCGGTGAACACCGTCAGCGTTCCCCTGTGCCCCTGCGATTCGAAAGGGGAACTGTACATCTGCTGCCAGGTCTCCGGCAGGCCGGCCGGCCAGCGCCAGAACACATCCGCCGACACCGTCAGGGCAAAGATCATACCCATGAGCAGGCCGCGTTTCAATACAGCCCTCCGGTACGGACGGACCAGACGTCCATTTCGATATCCACCGAGTTCTGATCAAAAAACAGTTCCCGCACGATAGGCATGACCGGGATGCCGCTTTCAATGGCACTGCCGCGCACCAGTCCGGTCATGGCCTGCATGTCGACCTGATTCTGGATGTTGGCCAGATCATTGCCTGAGACATAGCCGGAGAGGACCGAGGGCTGATTCGCCTCCAGAATCCGTTCGTAGACTTCGTTGACCCCGGCGATGGTCTCGGTGTCGTCGGCGGAATAGGCGCGGCCGTCGGGACCCGCTGTGACTGCCCGGACGTAGGTGTGAATGGTTTGAAACGAGGTATTGGGCGGGGACATACTTTCGACCGCGGCCGCCTCGGTGGCCTCCACCCGGGCGTTGGTGCGGCCGATCCCCATCAGACCGAGCTGCAACACTCCGGTCACCACGGTGAGGATCGCGACCAGACCGATGCAGAATTCCACCACGGACTGACCGGATTTGTTGTTCGGGGTTTCAGCGTCCAAAACGGGTGCCTCCACTTGATCCGCCGCTGCCGGGCCCCGGAGAGGATTGCTCACAGGAGGCGGAATTCGTCAACAGCCAGTTGATGGCGGTCAGCCGGAAAATATCGGTTTCCCAGGTGACCAGCTGCCGCGCGTACCAGTTATCCATGGGCAGGACCGAGGGACCTCCGACCATATAATCCGGCAGAATATTGGTGATGAACTCTATCCAGCCCGGACGGAGCTGGTCGTTTCCTCCCGACATGGAGGTGTCGATCGGAATCAGCCGAATATCGGTGTAGGCGGGAAGCACGACCCCCGCAGTGGTGGGCCGTGCCTCTCCCCCGAACCCCTCCAGGGTGCCGAAGGGTTTGGCCACCGCACTCCACTCCACCTGGAACACGGTGGCGAGGTCCTCGTTCTGCAGAAACTCCGGATCGCTGTGCCGCGGGCTTTCCGCGATCACCGCCATGGCGGAGTCTGCTCCGCCGTAGTTGTATTCCGGCCGGACGTCCCGGTCCCAGGGAAAATTTTCCGGAATAATGGAGGTCCAGCTGGACCAGCGGGACGGACGGTAGCCGGACCAGAGAACATTCACTTCGCCGTAGGTGTCCGGGGTATCGGTCTCCAGCTGGGTGAGGACGTTCTGCAGATCCGACATCAGATTCTCCCAGTCGGTACCGGGCGGCAGCACCGGCACGGTGTCCCGGACCCGGACCCGTTGGAGATGCAGACTGAGCACTTCCGCATTGACAGGAGGGGCGGGATCCAGCGGAGGGAGAGCCTCCCAGTCCGTCCAGTCTTCATACGACTGGAGTTCCGAATACGCGTTCTGATAAAACCAGCACCAGCTCTGCCCCGCGATGGCATCGTAGAAGGAGGGATTGAGGAGTAAGTGATTATAATGGGAGTAGGTGAGGTAATACTGCCAGGCAGGCTGCACCGCCATGCCGTGTTCGGCGATCAGACTGTACATATCGGCCACCTCCTCCCAGGCAGTGGCAAAGTCGCCGGAAGGAGGAAAGGGCTGCGGGTAGAGCAGACCGTATTCGTCCCGGACGATGTTCACATGGTCGGACACCGAATCGGCGTATTCAGGCCGATTGTGCAGGCCGTTTTTCTTTCCCGCCTGCTGAGCGGCCATCACGCCGTAGATAGGGCCGCTGAAGGCGATGCGCTGCTGCAGCGCGGAGATGGTCTCCATTTCGGGGGTGGAGGTTTGCCCTTGCGAGAGAGCATCGGTCAGGGCCGCAGCCTGGGCCACATTCAGGGAGCCGATCAGGTTCAGGCTGATGGCCTGCCAGCGTGCGCCCGCCAGGGCGGCGGCATCACCGCCGTTTTTGGTCATGCCTTTAATGTGTAGCACTTTGTTCAGGTCAAAATAAAACAGAGCCGCAAAGGCCAGCATCACCACCACCAGCGCCATAAAAATCAGCGTTTGCCCGGACCGGGGGTGCAGCGGGGTGGGAGAGGTCAGAGGCTTGTGCGCCGGAGGCGCATCAGAGGTCAGGCTGACAGACGGGTGATGATCCTGTCCGACAGATGTGGAACCTATGTCCTCTGATTTTTTTGCTGGTGTAGGTTGCATGATTGAAATTCTTTCTCTGACTTCTGACTTCTGACTTCTGACTCCTGACCTCTTTTTTACTCCAGATACAGTTCCGCGTGATCGGCGAGGATGGACTCCTTTCGGACCGTAATGCTGTCGCTGTCGGAAAACGCCCGCAGGAGAGGCATACGCAGGGCATACCTCTGTTGGATGGTGACGCCCACCAAATCCTGGCCGCTGCTGGTGTAGGCCGGGAGCGGCAATGACTCCCAAGCCTCATAGTTGAGGATCGAATCTAACTGATTTTCATGTACGGTTCCGAGATAGATCGGAATCGTTGGTCGTTCAATAGCCCAGAATTGATCAGAAGAGGGATTTTCGGATACCGCCCGGTCAAAAGCACCGCCTGCGGATTCTCCCGCCCAGACGTCATCATACGATGTGCTCATAGGTAAGGGGGAGATCATGCGTCCGGCTGTGGGAATGGTGGTGACGCGATTAACCTTACGCACCATAAACGGATTGAATCCCACCGCCCGGGCCCGCACAGAGGCATCGGCGCTGTACTGCACCACTTCGTGGGCGGTGAGCATGAGCACCACCTGCACCATCCCGAAGAGGATGAGGCAGAGGAGCACGATGATGCCGAACGATTCCAGCAACGCCTGACCGGACTTTGCATCCGGGCGGGGAGCAGCGGTCGTCGACGGTTGGAGCCGACGGGACATGGGGCGAAACCGGGAGGCGGGTTTAGGCCCGTCTCCCGATATTTACTTAGTTGCCCAAATCCTGTAGATACTCTTCAGAAGTATCAGAATTTGGATCGCCTGCTCCGCCCAGTTCTTCGGTGGCACCGCCCAGCATTCCACGGATTCGGTCGCTGAACACGCCGAACACGGCAATGGCGGCAATCGCCACGATCACCACGATGATGATATATTCGACCATGGCCTGGCCGCTTTTGCGCCTCGGCGCACAAGTCTTTTTGGTAGTCTGATGTTTCATGGGGTTCTCCTAATGCCCCGGAATGGGGCGTGTCTATTCTGAATCTTTATTATGAGCGGGTATGAAAGGGTTACAAGCGCAAAAAAGGATGACTTTACGGATAAGGCGAGGAGATCAGATCCAGTACCCGTCCTCCGTATTCTTTAAAAATATAGATAAAAAATCCCAGCATGACCAGAATCCCCAGGGTCATGGCCAGCACCACGGCATACTCGAGCATCACCTGCCCGCATTTACTATTCCGAACGCTCATAGGTTGATTGTACACCCGTGGCGGGCGGGTGTACAGAGGATTTTTTTGGGAGGGTGGGACAGGGTGGGACAAGGTCGGACAAGTGGCCAGCCTGTTGTGATGGGTTTGCAGGTGTCCTACCGTGTCCCACTTTGTCCAACCTTGTCCCACCCGTCCAACCCTGAACAATTTATCCCAAAAAACTCCGGATACATTCAAACGTATAGTTTATGCATGTGGCCATGTCCGACCATCCCTTCCAGCCGTTTGGTGGCTATGAGAACCTCAAAAGCTACGCCTTTGCCGAGGCGATTTTCAATGCCACGGTGGTGTTTTGAGAGCGATTTTATCCTAAAGACTTCCGGATGACGGATCAGATGGTTCAGGCGGCCAGAAGCGGTGTTCGTAATCTCAGCGAGGCGAGCGGTGCGGCGGCGACCTCAAAAAAATCTGAAATGACGCTCACCAATGTGGCCCGGGCCAGTCTGAGGGATGAATTGTTACGGGATATTCAGAGTTTTATGATGCACCGAAAGCTTCCGGTCTGGGCCAAAGACGACCCCAAAACTTTGGAAATGCGCCGAAGACTCTATCAGGACCGTGCTCCTTGGGTGAAAGAGGAGGAAGGAAAGGTAGTGTTGACCGGACTTGAAGGTCTGGCTGCTTTTGTGAGAATTGCAGAGCCTGAATTTGCCGGAAACGCCATGCTTTGTGCGCTGCACCAGGCCAGCTGGTTGATTCTACGCCAACTGAAAGGCCAAATGCGTCAGTTTGAGGAGGAGGGAGGTTTCACGGAGAATTTGAGCCGACGGAGGCGCATGCGGTGTGGGGGGGTAGGACGGGGTAGGACCCGTGGGACAGGGTGGGACAAGTGGCCAGCCTTTGTGATGGGTTTGCAGGTGTCCCACCTTGTCCTATTTTGTCCAACCTTGTCCCACCCAGTCCCACCACCACTTACACTTGCAACCTGCGCCACCCGGGCTTATAAGAGCGCCTCTCATGAAAAAAGTACTCATACCCACCAAACTGGATGCCGTTGCCCGTGAAACTCTCGAAGTGCATGGAGGTTATGCGGTTCATCAGGAGGCCGGGGCGGATCTCCTGGCGCTGGCGGCCGATCATTCCGATGCCTATGCCTTTATTGTGCGGAGTGAAAAGGTGACAGAAGAGGTGCTGGAGGCGTATCCGTCCCTCAAGGTTATCATCCGGGCGGGAGCCGGGTATAACACCATTGACATCCAGGCTGCCCGTAAACGGGGTATCGATGTGATGAACACCCCGGGGGCAAACTCCAATGCCGTAGCGGAAGAGGTGGTGGCGCTGATGCTGGCCGATGCCCGGCACATTGTTCCGGCCGACGCCTCGGTCCGCAAGGGCCTGTGGGAGAAATCCAACTTCATGGGCCGGGAAATCACCGGCAAGACGGTGGGGATCGTCGGGCTGGGGCATATCGGCCGGCTCACCATTCAGCGGCTCTCCGGATTTGACATGGAGGTGCTCGGTTTCGATCCCATGATCAGCCGGGACCGCGCGGAGGATCTGGGGGTGGAACTGGTTTCCCTGGAGGATCTTTTTGCCCGCTCCGATTACGTGTCGCTCCACATTCCGGAAAACAATGCCACCCGGGGGCTGATCAATGCCGATCTCATTGGTCTCATGAAGGAGGGAGCGACCCTGATTAACTGTGCCCGCCACGGGGTGGTGAATCACGACGATCTGAAAAAACTGAAGGCGGAGAAATCCCTCCGCTTTCTCAATGATGTGTATCCCAAGGATGAGGCCGGGGACAAACCCGAGGCGGAATTTGCCGACATTCTGCTGCCCCACCTCGGCGCCAGCACCCGGGAGGCGAACGAGAATGCCGCCAGGATGGCGGCCCGTATTCTGGTGGAATTTGATGAGAAGGGCATTACCACCTTCATCGTCAACCGCGACATTCCGGAAGGTCTGGATGAGGCCTACGGTCACCTGGCCTACACCCTCACCGCCATGGCCAAAGGACTGCTGGGAGAGGATCCCCGGATCAAGCTGCTTGAGACCAGTGTCTATGGTGATCTGGCTCCTTATTCCGAGTGGCTGGTGGTTCCCATGGTCACCGCCCTGGACCCTGAATTCGACCGCTCCCTTGATCACCGCGCGGCGCTTAAGGTTCTGGAGGACAACGGAATCGAATACTGTAACCGCACGGTGGACAACCGGAAGGGGTACGGCAATTCGATCACGGTGGATCTGACCGCGGAATGCGGTGATGGTAAACTCATCCCGGTATCCGTGCGGGGAACTCTGGCTGAAAATCAGCCCATGATTTCCCGTATCAATGATTTCGAAAAACTCTTCTTCGATCCCCAGGGGCATACCCTGATCGTCAGTTTTGCCGACCGTCCCGGCGTGCTGGGCAAGATCGCGGCGGCCGTGGCCGAGGCGGGAATCAACATCGACGATGTGCGCAACCCCCACAATGAGGCGGGTGACAAATCCATCGCCATTCTGAAGATCAACCAGCCCGCCCCGGATTCCCTGGTCTCCAAAATTGCGGCAGATGTGGAGGCCAGCATGGCCGCCACCGTACATGTGGGCTGATTGACGTTGCCCTGTGGGCGGAAAAAAGGTAGAACCTGCCCGCAGTGAGCAGGAGTTAGTAGTTATGAGTCAGTACGATCCAGATTCCCCATCATCTTCCAGAAGCAGCGGATATTCCTCCGCACCCCGGCCTTCGGTGCAGGATCCCATGGAGATGAAAATTTTCGGGGTGAACGCCTGCCGAGCCTTTTTTGAGCATCGTCCCGACCAAATTGTCCGTGCCTACTTTGCGGAGGACGTGGCCTACCGGTTTGGATACATCATGAAAGCCTGTGCCAAAGCCCGCAAAGCGTACCGCATTGTGGATCCCCAGGAGCTGGACAAAATCGCGGAAACCCGGGGACACCAGGGAATCTGCTTTCTGGTGAAGAAGATAGAGCCGTTTACGATTAAAGAGTACCTGGACGCATCGATTGACCTCCCCACCGACTGTCTGATGGCCCTGGAGCGTCTGGGAAATCCCCACAATGTCGGATCCATCCTGCGTACCTGCGCCCATTTCGGGGTGGAGGGACTGCTGGTGAATGATGCGGTCGCCGCCCAGAGCGGGGCCGCGCTCCGCTCGGCGGAGGGGGCGGCGGAATTTGTTCAGTTTATCCAGGGGGGACGGCTGAGCGAGGCGCTGCCGATTTTCAAGGCGGCCGGATATACCGTGGTGGCCACCAGCAGTCATCAGGGGGAAAACCTGTACGAAACGGAACTGCCGGATAAAATTCTGCTGATGATGGGGCCGGAATCCAGTGGCCTGAGCGATTTTCTGATCGACGACGCGGATGTGGTGGTGCGGATTCCCGGATCCGAAAATGTGGAAAGTCTCAACGTGGCTACCGCCACCGGTATTGTGCTGGGTGAATACTGGCGTCAGAAAGCCTTTGAACCCGGCCAGTCTCTTTCTCCTTACAAAGAGGATCCGGAATTTGAAGATATGGGTCAGAACGAGGACGGGTATGACTGAGGCGTCTACCCTGGCAGGTCGATGAGTTTTCTGCTTCCTTTACTTGCGGTTGCGATTGGCCTGGTCGTGCTCATTTGGAGTTCGGATCAATTTGTCGATGGCGCAGCGGGCACGGCCCGGTACTTCAGGATTTCCCCCCTGATTATCGGCATGGTCATTGTCGGCTTCGGCACCTCGGCTCCCGAGCTGGTGGTGTCGGTGACGTCCGCGCTCAAAGGAAAGCCTGCCCTGGCCATCGGCAATGCCTACGGCTCCAATATTGCCAATATCGCTCTGATTCTCGGGGTGGCTTCGCTGGTCAAACCGATTTCCGTCCGTTCCACCATGCTGCGGCGGGAGCTGCCCCTGCTTGGACTGATCACCCTGGTGGTGGCGGTATTTATCCAGGATCTCAGTTTCAACCGCACCGAGGGCTTTATTCAGCTGGGACTGTTTGCGATGGTGATGAGTTTCACGGTATGGCTGTCGCAGCGGGATCCGGAGGATGCGTTTCTGGTGGAGATGGAGTCGTCGCTGCTCGAGCAGCCGGTCCGGCTGGGCCGTGCCCTGCTTCAGTTAATGATCGGGCTGGTGCTGTTGATCGCCAGTTCCCGTATTCTGGTCTGGGGGGCGGTGGAGATTGCCACCTTGGCCGGGGTCAGTGAGCTGGTGATTGGATTGACGGTGGTGGCAATCGGAACCTCACTGCCGGAACTCGCCTCCACCATTGCCGCGGTGCGGAAAGGGCAGGATGAGATGGCGCTGGGAAATGTGGTGGGATCCAATATGTTCAACACTCTGGCCGTGGTCGGACTGGCCAGTTCGATTAAGCCGGTGTCGTTTGAATCGGATTTACTGCTGCGCGATTTCCCGGTGATGGTGCTGCTGACCATCTCCCTGTTTGTGGTTGGCTTCGGCTTTAAAGGCAACGGAAGAATCAACCGGCTGGAGGGTGGGCTGCTGCTGCTGTCCTTTATTGGGTATACCGGGTGGCTGGTGGTGTCCACCGTGGGGAGCCGGGTGATCCCATGACCGAAGTTCCGGCGAATCTGGAGGAGGTGCGTGCACGGATCCATCGGGCCTGTGAGGCCTGTGGCCGCTCTGTGGAAGAGGTCACCCTGGTGGCGGTGAGTAAAAAAAAAGGTGCGGAACTGATCCGGGAGGCGTTTGATGCCGGACAGCTGATCTTCGGGGAAAACCGGGTGCAGGAAGTGATGGCCAAACAGCCTGAACTTCCCTCTGCGCTGCAGTGGCATCTCATTGGTCACCTCCAGTCCAACAAAGTGAAGCATGCGGTACACTGTGAGTTTGACTGCATCCACAGTGTCGATTCCGCCAAGCTGCTGCGCAAACTCAATGAGGAGTCGGATCAGCAGGGCAGGGTGCAAACCGTGTTCCTGCAGGTGAACGTCAGCGGAGAGGCCAGCAAGTTCGGCCTGGCTCCGGAGGAGATGGCGCCGTTGCTGGAGCAGGCCACCGGCTTTCATTCCATCAACATTCAGGGACTCATGACTATTCCGCCTTTTACAGAGGACCCGGAAAAAGCGGCGCCGCATTTCGCCCGGCTGCGGGAACTGCGGGATGAGCTTCGCGGCTCCACCGGGTTTGATCTGCCTGAGCTGTCGATGGGCATGTCACACGATCTGGAGGTGGCCATCCGCGAAGGGGCCACCCTGGTGCGGGTCGGAACAGATATTTTTGGCGCAAGAACGCTGTAGTTCCACGGTCCCCCGTGGTAAAACCCCGTAGTTCCACGGCCCCCGTGGAGAAAACCTATGAACACAAAAACCGTTTTTATTGGCGGAGGCAACATGGCCGAAGCCCTGCTCAAAGGCATGCTCTCCGCCGGAAAACTGTCAGCGGATACCACCTGGGTGACCGACATCCGGGAGGAGCGTCTCAAGGATCTTTCCGACGCCTATGGCGTGCACACCTCGAACCGGAACGCGGAAGCGGTGAACGGGGCCGCACAGATCTGGTTGTGCGTCAAACCGCAGCAGTTTGAGGAGGTGCTCACTCCGCTGGCCGGTCAGACAGACGGGGCGTTGGTGGTGAGTATTGCGGCGGGTGTCACCTGTTCCACCATTGAACGACTACTGGGCGGCAGCCCGCGGGTGGTGCGGGTGATGCCCAACACCCCTGCTCTGGTGGGAGAGGGCATGGCCGGAGTGGCGGCGGGTCACTCCGCCACCGTAGAGGATATGGACTATGTGGTTCAGGCTCTGTCCTGCGTGGGGAAGGCCATGAAGGTGTCGGAGGAGGACCTGCACGCGGTCACCGCGGTCAGTGGCAGCGGACCAGCGTACG
>CAZVCO010000051.1:0-16501 GCA_964625795.1 uncultured Verrucomicrobiota bacterium
CCTCCCCACATCCTCCCTTCACCTGCGCGAGCCCCGTCTGACGGACGGAGCAGACCTGCATGCCCTCATCCGGGCCTGTCCTCCTCTGGATGTGAATTCGGCCTACGCCTATTTTCTGGTGTGCGACCATTTCCGCACCACATCGGTGATTGCGGAGAATGCAGACGGACAGGTGCTCGGAGCCGTCACCGCGTATGTGAAACCGGAGGATCCGGACACCCTGTTCGTCTGGCAGGTGGCCGTGCATGCCTACGCTCGCGGTCAGGGACTGGGCAAGCGGATGCTCTCCAAGATTGCCGGCCGGCCGGCCGCCAGCCGATGCTCCCGCCTCGAAACCACGATCAGCCCCTCCAATACCGCCAGCCGGCGTCTGTTCACTTCCTGGGCGGAATCCCGCGGATGTTCCGTTGAAGAGACGTCTTATCTGGAGGCCGCCGATTTCGGTGCCGGGGCAGGGGAGGACGCCCACGAAGCCGAATGCCTTTTCCGAATGTACCCCCTTCACGCCTTACCCCAAGGAGACCCCGAATGATCGTCAGAACCCTCGAAGATGCCCGCCGCAGCGAGCGCAAAGTCCAGTCCGAAAACTGGGACAGCGTCCGCCTGAGTCTGAAAGACGACGGCATGGGCTTTTCATTTCACATCACCACCATTTATGCCGGCACAGAGACCCCGATTCACTATCAGAACCACCTGGAGACCGTTTATTGTATTTCCGGGGAGGGAGAGGTGGAGACCTGCACGGATGGAAAGGTCCACCCGATCCGTCCGGGCACGGTGTACATCCTTGATCAGCACGACAAACATCTCCTGCGCGGCCATTCTGACATGCAGTTGGCCTGCGTGTTCAATCCGCCCCTGCATGGCAAGGAGGTTCACGACGAGAACGGGGTGTACCCGCTCGAAGCGGAAACAATAGCGGAGTCGCCGGCATCCAATAGCTGAAACACAATACGAACCAAGGAGACAACATTATGGCTGCACCCACGGCCCAACAAGAAGACCTGTATCCTTCCCGAATCAGTGACGACCCCGTCTGGATTCCCCGCCGGGATCCGGCTGTGCACGCCCCGTCCGGGCGTGCGCCGGAATCGCCCTTGACCCCGGAGCGGGTGGCGGAATTCGAAGCAAACGGATACATCAGTATCCCTTCCCTTTTCAGCAAAGAAGAGGTCGACGATTACTGGAACGAACTCAAACGGCTCTCCTCCCGGAACGAGATCCGCAACAACGGCTCCACGATTCTGGAACCCGAAAGCGGTGATGTCCGCTCTATTTTCAATATCGACCGCGTGAGCGACGTGTACAACCGTCTGGCCCGGGATCCGCGGCTGCAGAACGTGGCGCGATACCTGTTGAATGACGACGTGTATATCCACCAGTCCCGGGTGAACTTCAAACCCGGGTTCCGTGGCAAGGAATTCTACTGGCATTCCGACTTTGAAACCTGGCACGTTGAGGACGGCATGCCGCGCATGCGCTGCATCAGCGCCTCCATCGCCCTGACCGAAAACAATGAATTTAACGGCCCGCTGATGCTGATCCCGGGCTCCCACAAGCACTTCGTCTCCTGTGTAGGCGAGACACCGGAGGAGAATTACAAGAGTTCCCTGCAGCGGCAGGAGGTCGGAGTTCCGGACGATGCCAGCATCACCCGCATGGCGGACGAGCAGGGAATCCAGGCTCCGAAAGGTCCGGCCGGCAGCGTGACCTTTTTCGAATGCAACACCCTGCATGGTTCTTCCGGGAACATCTCTCCTTATCCGCGCAGCAATGTGTTCTTTGTGTTCAACGCGGTTTCCAATGCGCTGGTGGATCCTTTTGCCAGCACACCGCCACGTCCGGAACATATCGCCAACCGGACCGATTTTACGCCTCTGACACCTCTGACCTGACACGATCTTATGAAACCACACTCTTTCTTTCTGTCCCGTTTTCTCCTCTCCGCCGCTGCCCTTGCGGTTCTGGTTCTCACCGGATGCGGCGGACCCTCCGCCGCCACCGATGATGACGGAGTGGTGAGAGCAAAATTTGCCTCCGAGGAGATCGAGGGTGATTTTATGACCGTCTGGGGCAACCGCTTTGCCGACCACATGCGTGAAACCACCGGCGGCACGCTGGACATTGAGGTCTATCCTTACGGTTCTCTGGGCGACACCCGGGACATCAATGAACTCGCCCAGCTCGGAGTGGTGCAGTTCGTCTTTTCCGATTATGCCTGGATCAGCGCCTTTGTGCCGGAGGCACAGGTTCTGGCCCTTCATTACGTCTGGCCGCGCGAAAACACTGGCGAGGTGCTTGACTGGGTGGTCAACAATGGGGAGTTTATGCCGGAACTCGAGAAGGCGTTCAGGCAGAAGAATCTCGTGCCGCTGGCCGTGATGTATGAAGGCTGGCAATGGATCACCTCCAAAGAGCCCGCGGCCGATCTGGAGGATCTGCAGGGATTGAAAACACGTTTGATGGGGTCCAAAATGCTGGTGGAACAATACCGGCGTTATGGCATGAGCCCCACCCCCATGAGTTACGGCGAGGTCTACAGTGGACTGCAGACCGGCCTGATTAACGCACAGGTCAATCCGCTTTTCGCCAACTACAGCATGAAATTCTATGAAGTGACCGACCACTTCAGCCAGATGTGGGCGGAGCCGTTTCTCGGTATTCCCTCGGTGAACCGCGAATTTTTCGACAGCCGCCCGCCGGAGGAACAGCAGGCCATGAAGGATTATTTCCGGAATCACATCGTCGAGGCGGCCGAGTGGATCGACGCCCGCAACCAGGCCGACCGCAGGAAGATCAAGGAGGAACGGCCGGGAATCACCTGGACCGAGTGGACGCAGGAACAGATCGACATCGCCAAAGGCGAGGTGGCTCCCGTCCGGACCGAGGTGTATCCCGGACTGGTGGGCGACAACGCCAAACGGCTGCTGGACCTCTTGTTACAGGATATCGAAAACGCTCAGGCGGCCCTCGCAGCAGAAACCACGGCGGCTCCATGACATCTGCCCCGGTCCCTCTCTCCGGTTTCCGGGCAGTGTCCCGGATGTGTTCCCGCGTGCTCGACGCGGCGGAGGTGGGGGTGTTGTGCGGGGCCATTTCGCTGCTGGCTCTGATCATTATCGCCAACGTGTTCGCGCGTTTTTTCTTTCAGAGCATTTACTTCGTGGAGGAGGTGTCTGAGTTTCTGGTCATCATGATCACCTTCGTGGGGGCGAGTTACGCCACCCGGAGGGCCCGGCATATCCGCATGGGCGCGTTTTTGGACATGATGCCCGATGCTGTGGAAAAAGGGTTCGTCATCTTTATTTCCGCCGTCTCGGCCGGGGTGATGTGGGTGATGGCCGGACATGCCTGGAACTACATGCTGGAGGTCAAGGCCATGGAGCAGACCACCTCTGCGCTGCGGGCACCATACTGGATTTTCCTGGTGGTGATTCCCCTCGGCTTCTTTGCCTCGGGCATGCAGTGCGTGCGAACGGTGCTGAAAAATCTTACCGAGAAAGAGGTCTGGCTGTCGGCCGACCAGCAGAGTGAATATGAGGAACTGCTGGAGGGAGGGGAGGCATGAAGCTGCTCTGGGGAATGATGGTGGGCATGCTGCTTACGGGCTTTCCGTTTGTGGTGCTGATTCTCTGCTCGCTGCTGGTCTACGCGCGGTTTCATATGCCGGAACTCACCGGCGACGTGCTGGTGCAGCAAATGTTGACCGGCATTACGCCTCCCTCCCTGGTCTGTGTACCGTTGTTTATCCTCGGCGCGAACCTCATCACGGCGGGAGACGCCGCACCGCGGCTGGTGAACATGATCCGGGTGTTCACCGGACACATCCCCGGCGGCCTGCCCATTACCACCAATGCAAGTTGTACCCTGTTCGGATCGACCCAGGCCACGGTGGCCGCAGTGGGAAAGACCATGCGGCCGATGCTGATGGATGCCGGATACAAAAGTTCATTTTCTCTGGGGCTGATTATCAACGCCAGCGATATCGCGCTGCTCATCCCGCCCAGTATCGGGTTCATCGTCTACGGAGTGGTGACGCAGACCTCAATAGGAGATCTGTTTCTGGCCGGGATTCTGCCCGGCATTCTGGTCTTCGTGCTTTTTTCCCTCTATTCCATTGCCTACTCGCGAGTTCACAAGGTCGGAACCCTGCCCAAAGCCACCCGGGCTGAGCGGATTCAGGCCCTGAAAGAGGGGGTGCTGGTGTTGGGCTTCCCGGTGATCATTATCGGCGGAATTTACAGCGGAATTTTCAGTCCCACAGAATCCGCCGCTGCCGGGGTGTTTTATGCCCTGATCCTCGAGGGCCTGATCTACCGCACGCTGAATCTGGCCAAACTGAAAGAGGCGCTGCTGGACGCCAGTGTGATCACCGCGGTGGTGTTCATTCTGGTGGGGGCCGGCAATGCCCTGTCCTGGCTCATCGGCTTTCTGCGGCTCCCTCAGCAGGTCATGCCCGTCCTGATCGGGGAGGACCCCGGCCTACTTTGTCGCCTGCATGTTTGTGGATCCCATCGTGGCGATTTATGTGCTCAGCCCCATCTTTCAGCCGTACGTGACTGCGCTGGGCATTGACCCCCTGTTCCTGGGCGTGCTGGTGGTCCTGCAGGCGGCCATGGGATCGGCCACCCCTCCGTTTGGATGCGACATTTTCACCGCCCAGCTCATTTTCCGACGACCCTATCTCGAAGTCATTAAACATACCCTGCCGTTCACCGCGATCGAACTGGTGGCGGCCGGCATCATTATCGCCTTCCCACAAATTGCGACCTTCCTGCCCGGGCTTGCCCCGGGTGGAGGTTGAACCCACCCGTTTTACATCCCAACCCTAACACGAAAACAGACCCTTATCACCCACAGGAGACATCATGAAAATCTTTGAAGAACTCGAATCCGAAGTCCGCAGTTACGCCCGCAATTTCCCCCGTGTCTTTCACAAGGCGGAAGGGGAGTATCTCTACGACGAGAACGGGAAGCAATATATCGACTTTCTGGCCGGCGCGGGCGCGCTCAACTACGGGCACAATCACCCGGTGATGAAAAAGGCGTTGCTGCAGTATATCGAGGATAACGCCATCACCCACAGTCTGGATCTGCACACCGAGGCCAAGCGGGACTTCATGGAGACCTTCCGCAGTCATATCCTGGAGCCGCGGGGAATGGATTACCGCATGATGTTCACCGGGCCCACCGGCACCAACGCGGTGGAGGCGGCGCTCAAGATGTCGCGCAAAATCACCGGGCGTACTCACGTGGTGGCGTTCACGAACGGCTGGCACGGACAGACCCTTGGCGCGCTTTCCATGACCGCCAACTCGCATCACCGGGATGGGGCGGGAATTACGCTGATCGGTGCCCACCGTATCCCCTACGATGGTTATCTGGGGGACCAGGTGGATACTACAGAATATCTCGACAAGGTACTCACCGACACCAGCAGCGGAGTGGATCTGCCCGCCGCCGTAATCGTTGAGACCGTGCAGGGCGAGGGCGGCGTCAACTATTGCAGCTTCGACTGGCTGCGGAAACTGTCGGATCTCTGCAAAAAACACGAAATTCTTCTTATTGTTGACGACATTCAGGCCGGCTGCGGCCGCACGGGCCGGTTCTTCAGTTTCGAGGAGGCGGGCATTCAGCCGGATATCATCACTCAGTCCAAATCCCTCAGTGGCTACGGACTTCCCTTCGCCCTGGTCCTCTTTAAACCGGAATGCGACGTATGGAGCCCCGGCGAGCATAACGGCACCTTCCGCGGCAACTGCCACGCCTTTGTCACCGCCAAGGCGGCGCTGGAAACCTTCTGGAAAGATGACAGTTTCGCTGCCTCTGTGCGGGAGAAAGGTGAGTACATCTCCAATCGCCTAGATGCCATTGTGGAGAAATACGGTGAGGGGAACTTCAACGCGAAAGGCCGCGGGATGTTTCAGGGGATCAACTGCGTCAACGGCGACATCGCCGGCAAGATCGCCCACGAGGCGTACACCCACGGACTCATTATCGAAACCAGCGGCACCAATGATGAGATCATCAAGCTGCTCTGTCCGCTGACCATCTCCCAGGAGGCCCTGACTAAAGGTATCGATATTATTGAAGCCGCAGTGAAAGCCGTGTGCGGACGTCTGGACGAAATTCCCGAGGATTCCTGTTATTTTGACGAAGTGATCGTTCAGGAAAAGGCCAGCAAATAGACGAAAAGTAACGGTTTTTCTGGGTCATTCTGTCTCGTTTTCTGGCTCAGGTTTGGTAAAACCTGAGCCATGAAAGCGGGATTCCTGGAACAACTGTTGCGACGTATTGACCGGATTGACCCGGGCAGTCTGCAGACCCATTTTCTGCGGCTGGCCCGGGAAAAAGGTCTGTTGGAAACGATTCTTCAGTCCATCCGCGAAGGACTGGTGGTGGTGGATGGCGAAGGGAAGGTGGCCTATGCCAATGAGGCGGTGGCCCGTCTGCTGGGAGGAGATGCGGATCAGATGGTTGGCGTATCCCTGGACAAAGCACTGCCCACACTGGACTGGGAGGGGCTGATGGGCCTGGATCCCGAGGCCTGGACCCACATGGTGAACCGGGAAATTGAGGTGGCGTATCCGGAGCAGCGGATTGTGGAGTTTTATGTGGTGCCGCTGCAGGTGGTGCAGGGGGCGGAGGAGGATGCGGAGGGCGCCCTGATCCTGCTGCGGGATGTGACCGCTGAACGGGAGCGGGAGGAGAGCACGGTAGAGTCCAAACGGCTGGAGGCCATTACCCTGCTGGCCGCGGGAGTGGCGCACGAAATCGGAAATCCGCTGAACTCGCTCAACATTCATCTGCAGATCATGGAGCGGGAATTGGGCGACATCCAGGACGAGGAGATCCGCGAATCGCTGCGTGAACTGGTGACGGTGTCCTCCGGCGAAATTCAGCGCCTGGACAAAATCATTCACTCCTTCCTCCGGGCGCTGCGTCCAACTGCCCCGCAGCGTGAGCCGGTGGATGTGGGCGAACTGGTGGAGGAAACCCTGCGGGCCATGGAGCGGGAGGTGGCGGACCGCGGGGTCTGGGTGGAAAGAGAGATCCCGGACGAACTACCCCCTCTGCATCTCGATAAAGGTCAGATGCTCCAGGCCTTTTACAATATCACCCGCAATGCGCTGCAGGCCATGACCGACGGGGGGATTCTGACCGTCAAAATCAAGGTGTCGGATGGCCTGGTCGCGGTATCATTTTGCGACACCGGATCGGGCATACAGGCCGAGGATCTGGGCATGGTGTTCGACGCCTACCACACCACCAAGGAGGAGGGGACGGGCCTGGGACTGATGATCGTGCAGCGCATCATGCAGGATCACGGGGGTCAGATCGAAATTGAAAGCCGCCCTAAACAGGGCACCAATGTGACGCTGCTGCTGCCGCGTTTTGAACAGCGAATCCGCCTGCTGGGCGAAAAGGAACCGGTATCGGAATGAAACCCACTCTGTTGCTTGTCGATGACGAAAAAAACACCCGGGAGGGGCTGTCCCGCGCGCTGCGCCGGTCATATCGGGTGATTCTGGCCGAAAGCGCCATGACCGCGCTGGAGATTCTCAAAGAGGAGACGCCGGATGCGGTGCTGACGGATCTGAAAATGCCCGGCATGGACGGTATGACCCTGGTGCGGCGCATCCTGGCCTCCGATCCCAAACCGGTCTGTATCCTCCTCACCGCCTATGGAGATGTGGAGACCGCTGTGGAGGCCATGAAGGCCGGGGCCTATGATTTTCTCACCAAGCCGGTGAACCTGGACCGTCTGGAGGTGCTGTTGAAACGGGCCATTCACAGCCGGCGGCTGGAGGCCTCCAATCAGCGGCTGCAGAAAGAGCTGGATTCCCGGTACGGCCTGGAACAGATTATCGGACAGGCCCCCAACATGGAGGAGGTCTTCGACACCATCCGTCAGGTGGCCCCCAGCAAAGCCACCGTCCTGATTCAGGGCGAGAGCGGCACCGGCAAAGAGCTGGTGGCTCACGCCCTGCACCGCCTGAGCCCCCGGGCCGAGAATCCCTTTGTCGCGGTGCATTGCGCCGCCCTGTCCGACACCCTGCTGGAGAGCGAACTGTTCGGACACGAGAAAGGGGCGTTCACCGGAGCGGCGGAACGGAGAAAAGGCCGCTTTGAGCTGGCCGACGGCGGAACCCTCTTTCTGGACGAAATCGGTGAGATCGAACCGGCCACCCAGGTCAAACTTCTGCGCGTTCTGGAGGAGCGGTCCTTTGAACGGGTGGGAGGGGCGACCCCGATCGAGGTGGACACCCGGCTGCTGGTGGCCACCAACCGCGATCTCAAACGCATGGTGGAGGAGGGGACCTTCCGGGAGGATTTATATTTCCGGCTCAATGTGGTGCAGCTGACCCTGCCGCCCCTGCGGGACCGCCGGCAGGATGTGCCTCTGCTGCTCAACCACTACCTGCGCCAGTTCTGCAAAGAAAACAGCAGGGAACTGGAGGGGTTCACGCCGGACGCTCTCGAGGCCCTGACCCGCTACAGCTGGCCTGGAAATATCCGGGAGCTGAGAAATGTGGTGGAGCGGATGGTGGTGTTGGCGCGGGGCGACAAGCTGACCCTGCGGGATGTGCCGGCGGAAGTGAAGGAGGAGGGGACCTCCCGGCCCTCCGGAGCCCTCAAAAATGCCACCTCCATGCAGCAGGCGGAAAAACAGATGATCAAGCAGGCCCTGGTGGATCAGAAAGGCAACCGGACCCGGGCCGCTGAGCAGTTGGGAATCTCCCGGCGGACCCTGCACCGCAAACTGCATGAATTTGACCTGATGGATTTTTAGTTGATCTATCACTCCGGAGAATAGACAACGTGAACACCTTGAGGGACCTTCTCCCAGATACACCACAATCCAGGGAAATGAACCATGAAAAACCTGCTCACGATGACAGATTTTGAACGCCCGTGTGCTGATCTGCTTTATGAACGTCATAATCTATTTTCCTTCAAATCACTTTGCCTCATGTTTTTACAAAAACCATTCCTTAAAACAAATGGGAGATCGTACATGAAACTGTCTTTTCAGATTGTTGTTCTGATCATTCATGCACTGACACTCAGTGCGGAGACACTGTCTACAAGAGAGGAGGCAAAAGAGTTTATTCGACTTGTTGAAGCCTGCCAGTCGGGAGATTTTGAAATAGTTAAAGAGTGCCTCAATAAAGGAGTGAGGGTTGATCGTCAGGATGGGTATAACAGAACCCCCTTGATGCATGCTGCGTTTTACGGACGGGATGAAATTGTGGAGTTTCTTTTGAAAAAAGGAGCTTCCACGGATCCTGTAAATAGCAGGACTGCGATAGGGTATGCATTTCTGTCCGGTAATGTCGAAACAGCAAAAATTCTTCTCAGACATGGTGTGTTGGAATTAGATGCAAAGTCAGCATCCAAAGCCATCTCCTGTCTTTTATGGAGTGATGACCCTCGTATGCTGGATCTTTTCATCCAATACGGCCTCGCTGTGGAAAAGTTTAAAATTGGAGGCAAAAATTTGCTTACACTCGCCTCTTTCAGAGATGCACCCAACATCGCGCAACGTCTAATTCAGATAGGCTTGCAACCTGACCTTCAGGTTGCGCATAGGCATCCGCTTTATCATGCGACTCTGACCCGAGATTCCCGTGTGCTGAATGTATTACTTGAACATGGTATCAGGCCTGAAGTGGGAGAAAAGAGGAGAACCTTCCCTCCGAATGGAATTGTCAGAAGTCCTCTTGTCAATGCAGTGAAGAATCATGATGTGAAAGCCGTTGTTGCCCTTGTAAGGAATGGGGCCGTCATAGATCAATATGGCAATTTACCCATTATTTTGGCGGACATGCTTGGTAACCAACGCATCTATGATCTTCTGCGCTCAGCGGGTGCCGCAATACCACGTTCTCATGCATATCTTGATTTACTCAAGAATAAGACATTTCACCGGCGGGACTGGCGAAATGTGGATCAAGAAGTTCCAAAGCCTCCGGTATCTATTTATTCGATGGAGGAGGTTGAGCTGGAGCCTTTGCATAAACCTGAGCCATACAAACTAGCTATTCTGTCAAATGGTACAGAAGCACGGGATGCAGAAAGCCTGCTGACGGCACAGCTAAGCTCCCGTCCGGAATGCCTGCTTATAGAACGGACGGAGATTAATCAGATACTTAAGGAAAGTTCCTTTCAGAGTGATTCATCTCCCCATCGACAGCAGTATCTGGAATTTGGACAGTTGGTGGGTGCAGACGTATTATTAAGCCTGCGCCAAGAGGAAAACTGGATGCTTTGGAAATTGGCTTCAGCCCATACAGGAGAAATTCTCGATCAAGGAATGGTGGATGTAAAGAGATCAGGATCTGATTGGACAGAAAATCTGCCGAAACGGATAACCTATAGAATGTCGAAACACTCCACAGACCTTAAGGAGCTGCATGCTGTAAGCATTCCTATTTTGATTCCGGAACAGGGGTCTTCTTTTACCACACGTCTTGCTTACCAGATGCAACAGGTCCTTGCCCAGCATTTGGTCCGGCACCCAGAAGTTGTGCTTTTGCAGCGTGAGGAATTAGGTAGATTGGCGTTCGAAAAAAAACTAAATGAATCCACCAGGGCTTTTTATGCCGCAGGTTGGCAAATCGATGGAACGGTATCCGTTGTGCATGACAATGTCATCCGGATGACTGCACGGATCAGTCAGACATCTACCGGAATTGAAAAAACCGTGAAGACTGAAGGTCCAATTGACGATGTCCAGACTCTGGTGAAACAGACAGTTATGGACCTTTTATCTGTCCTTTCACACACGGAATATCCTTTAGCTCTCTTAGAAACGGAAAAGAATAGAACCTTGGAGTATGCACGGCGTGCTGTCAATGCAAACCAATGGGAGGCTGCCTATCAAAACACAGCCGTTGCCTGGAGTATCGGGGCGCAAGATGTGGAAGTAAAAAAACTCTTCGTGCAAACTATCATCAACCGAATACGCGAATCTGATTTAACGCTGGAGCGATGGATCGGGTCTGAGAAAGAAATGGGGGGATACATTGATAGAGCGGAAACCAATACATTGAGTTGGTTGGCTTTGCGCAGTTCCCCTTTGCATCTTGATGTAAGAGATGGAGATGTTCTGAGTGGTGGTGAATATATTGAGATGGCAAATATTCTGCTGGATTTTTATTCGTTCACCGAAAACCCTGGCCTGGATCCAAGTCAGTTCCAAAAAACTTTGCTATCACTTATGCCTGTGACGCTTAGATGTGTAACCAGACCCCTACAGTATTACAGCAGCCTGTCCGATCAGAATGTATACAGTTCTGAACTGGAATATCTACGCAATCGTATATGGAATCTTATTGACTCCGTTACGACCATTTCTGAGGGCCAGAATCCGTATCTGTATATGAAAACGGTTTGCGCAACCCTAGAGCAGTTACCCTACCTCGTGAAAGACCAAAGAGAGTTGGTGCGGATCACGACAGAGATGTTGCAGCAAGCTGAGACATTTCAGTATCCTTTGAATAAATATCCGCTTTATGGAACGATATGGTATTCTTCTGATCCTTTTACTTCATATGCAGGGCCTTGGTCGAATGAAGCATGGAAGCTGGCCTCAAGTGATTTTATGAAAAGTGAACTGTCTGCCTTGCGCGGATTGGGCGGGATGTTGGAACAGACACAAACACGAAGTCCCGCCCGATTCTGGGAACTTCAGAGTTTTATCGATCAACATCACGCGAAGGCGTTACTGAGTGATGTAACTGCAATAAATTATTACTGGGATTTCACAGGCCTGCAGCAGCTGCCAGAACACGTAAGTTTCAAAGGTGGTTATCGGAAATACCCCCCACCGAACCCAACGTCTAAATATTTTTTCCCGTTAAAAAAAGGATATTTTACTCCCCGTGATCTTCGTTCCTATTACTTTGAGGTCGAGCCCATCCTCTATAGGTGGACTGCCCCTGACCCTGGCAGTGCTGACCCTTGGTCGAATCCGGATCACAATAATAATGCCCGTAACAATTTCTGGATTAAAGCCTTGCAGGAGAAATGGACCCCGGTGCTCTTGCAGGCAACACGTGATAAGATTAGATATCCCGTCCCCGGGCTTTATCCGGAAGCCACAGCCAGTGTTGAGGAGCTTCGGTTTAATCTGAAGCGTTTAAATCAGGCTGCTGAAAATGCAAAAACTGTTGCCCTTAGCCATAACTTCTCACCTGATGAAACCTTGAGCGTGATCCATTATGAAATTAGAAAAATATCATCTACTTTACTGAAAGGCACGGAACACTGGAAAGATCAGCTTAGGTTGCCATTAAAGGATTTTATCTTCTTCAAAAAGCCTCCTGCCTCCTGCGCGAAAACCCCGTTGCTGGCCGGGGACCTGAGCGTAAGTGTGGAAAGGGCACGGGGGGGATACTGGATCCGATCTCCAGGAGATCGTAGTTACGTGAAAGTGGATTCAGCCGGAAACGTGCTGTATCGTATCCACTCACCAAAAGACAAGCAAAAGTATTCCCACCGCATTCTAACGAGTCTGAATGATGGAGAGTGGGGAAAACATCTTGCGCTGTATATGCGAACGAATGATTTTCAACCGTCTTTTGGCATTGCAGATCTTGAAAATGGTAGGTGGAGATTTTTCAGTCTTCCTGAATTTTTGAATTTCGATACAATTGAAAATCTTAATCACTTACTTTTGGAAGGAAAATTAGTATATGCGTATGCTGCTAATCCTAAAGATTACACCCGGTTCCGTTTAACCAATATACATCAGACAAAGGGAGATAGTTCCCGGGTGATGGGTATTTCTGTTCTCGATTTATCTACTGGTAAGCATGATAATCTGGTGATTAACCGAAGGCAGCCCGCTGTCACTCCATTGGATAATTATTCTGGGAAGAATTACGACCTGAAAAGGGTAGATGGGCACAGATTTGCGGTGGGTCGCAATGTGTATGATCTGAAAACTAATTCGTGGAGTGAAGCAAACCGTAAATTGAAGCACCCGTTTCCACATCGACGGCTGAATGTGTGCGGAGCAAGTATTGGGCACCTTCACGGTGGGGACCGTGATAGCTTTAGATTTACAATAAACCGCAAGGCTGCCGAAACTCGGCCTGAGCTCCGGGAGGAGATACAAATGACAGGTCATTTTGTTGAGAATTTTCCTCTTCCAATTGAATGCTGGAGCCAAAGTTATGAAGATCAATCCGGTAAGCTCCGACCCAGATTATGGAGTGATTCTGAACACGATATATTCGTGCTGGGGAACAACTGGGGCTTCTATTTCTTTTCATCAGAAAATCTTAAAACTATATTCAGGCCCATCATTAAGGATCTTTCCAATCATGCTGACTCACTACGACCCTGAGAGGCTGTTCAAAAACGAATGGTTTCCAATCTGTTGAATGGAATCATGCGCACGGTTTGATATAAACAAAAACCATAGCTACTTTGCCCGCAGCGTTCACGGTGTCTCAATCTAAACAGTATTCACGACTTCTGGATCCGGCGGCGCCTGCGCTGCCTGCTCTGGCGACAGTGGGGGCGTCCGATGGTTAAGTTCCGTAAACTCGTGGCCCACGGATGCACACGCCAGCAGGCGTGTGTCGCCAACAGCCGGTATGGTCCATGGTGGTGTGCAGGCACACCCCAGCTCAGACAAGCCCTGTCGCCTTCGTACTTCCAGGAGCAAAAGCTGTTCAGCATCCTGGAGGACGTGTTAAAACGTGAACAACATCAACAAAGGAATCGTCCCGCCATGGCGGGAACCCGTATGTCCGGTGGTGTGAGGGCTGGGGGACGTGAGTCCCCTGGCTACTCGATTATATCCAAAAGACAGGTGTTGTCCGGACGTAGTTTGTAGTGTTTTAACTCTGTTGAATCTCTCTGAAACATCCATGGGGGCGATCAGATCCTTGATTCCGGCTGTACCTCCTGTAAGGGACACACATGAAATACATCAGCACCCGCGGTCAGACTGAGCCGCTTGAGTTTATGGATGCCGGACTGACCGGCCTGGCCCCGGATGGCGGTTTGCTGGTTCCGGAATCGTTCCCGGATCTGAGTGGCGAACTGGAACGGCTGGCGGAGCTGTCGTATCCGGATCTGGCCTACGAGGTCTTCTCTCATTTCTGCACGGATATTCCAACTGAGGATCTCAGGGGTCTGGTGGACAGGGCGTATGCCACCTTCCGCCATCCGGAAACCGCACCGACCGTGAAAGTGGGAGATCGCTATATTCTGGAGCTGTTTCACGGACCCACGCTGGCCTTTAAGGATATGGCCATGCAGTTTCTGGCTCAGTTCTTCGAGTATGCGCTGGAACAGCGGGATCAGGTGCTCAATATTCTGGGCAGCACCAGCGGAGACACCGGATCGGCCGCGATTCACGGGGTGCGGGGAAAATCCCGCATCAATATTTTCATGATGCATCCCAAAGGCCGCACCAGTCCGGTGCAGGCGTTGCAGATGACCTCGGTGCTGGATCCGAACGTCTTCAATCTCGAGGTGGACGGCACCTTTGATGACTGCCAGAAGATCATGAAAACGCTGTTTGCGGATATGCCCTTCAAGCAGCAGTATCATCTGGGAGCGGTGAATTCGGTGAACTGGGTGCGGGTGATGGCCCAGATCGTCTATTATCTCTACTCCGGTCTGGAAGTGATGAGGAAAACCGGTGCGGAGCAGGTTCAGTTCAGCGTGCCCACCGGTAATTTCGGCAACATTCTGGCCGGATATTATGCCTCGCGAATGGGACTGCCGGTAAGTCGGCTGATTCTGGCCACCAATGAAAATGACATCCTGTCGCGGTTTTTTCACAGCGGGATCTACCAGTCCGGCAACGTGGCCCAGACCATCAGTCCCTCCATGGATATTCAGGTGGCCAGTAATTTTGAGCGGTTTCTGCTGGCGCTGATGGATGGGCGGACCGACGCGGTGCGGGAGGCGATGATCCGATTCTCGGAAACCGGCACGCTGGATCTTTCCGAGCTTCGGAACCATCCCTGCATGCGGTTGTTTACCTCAGACCGGGCGGATACGGACGCCACCACCCGCACGATCCGGGAGGTCAAGGCGCGTGAAGATTATCTGCTGGATCCCCACACTGCAGTCGGGGTGGAGGTGGGCGACCGCTACCGCAATCTGGATCCTCTGATCTGCCTGGCCACCGCACACCCGGCCAAATTTGTGGAGGCCATCGTGGCCGCCGTGGGCGAGGAGCCTCATCATCCGGTGATCGACGCGCTCGAGGGCGCGAAAACCAAATGCGAACACCTGCCGAATGATCTCGAGGCGGTGCGGGATTATCTGGTTTCGAAGCTGGGGTAAGGCCTCACACCATCAGAGAGCTAATGCCTCAGGATCCACGCCCAGCCAGTCCGCAGCCTCCCCGCGGGTGCGGAAGACTTTGACGTCAAAGGGAAGGCCGAGGAGTCCGCTGTGGGTCTCGATAATCCGGCCCATGGCGTATTCAAAATGTTCCGGCGCCACGATGGCGCTTTTCACTCCGGGCGTTTCTTCCGCCAGACTTCCGGTGAGGAGGGCCAGTTCTTTGGCCTGCTTCACATTCAGATGTTTGGCGGAGGCACCGGGCAGCAGGACCCAGCAGACGTTGGAAGTGGGGGAGCGGTAATTCTGCCGAATGGCTTCTTCGAGTTCCTCAAATGCGGGGCTGCCCTCGATATGACGGACGGTAAGGTCCCCGTGCTGCCGATAGTGAATGCCTGACGTCATGTCTTACCAGCGCTCGGCGATGGCTTTGTGGGCCGGCTTGCTGGTCCAGTAGGCATTATGCGCTTTGGTGATCCAGTCTGAGACGTTGACGTAGACGTCCTCGACCACTCCGGATTCGTTGTTCATGAGGGGAGCCACCGGCCAGCCCAGTGGATCATCCAGATCCCATACATTCAGCCAGCGGGGGCCTGGAAGGTCCTGATCCGGACGTAAACCGTAATGGGCGGGATCCAGACGTTCGCCCGCGGCCATGGCCTCGACCACCCGGCTGTGCCGGAAGGTCATGGAGGCCAGGGGATTTCCCAGAGTGATCAGCCGCCTCAGGCAAAGTTTACCTTCGGTGGTCCATTCGCGCAGTTGCAGCGACTCCTGACGGGCTTCCACGTCCACAAAGCAGTGGGAGGTGTAGGGGGCCTCCATGGGGTGAAAGAGGTGAAACAGCAGGTCAAATGCGATCACACATCCGGCACTGTGCCCGACAAAGGTGATGCGGATGTCCTCGTCTTCGATTCCCTGTTTCTCAAGAAAAGCGGCCAGCTGACGGCAGATCGCGGCCCTGACCGCCTCTTTACCGGTATTGGACGTGTAGTAAAACATGTCGCTGAACCCGTAAAAATTGATTTCCCGGAGTTGATTGAGCGCGATCCGGGCCGGGTTGAGAGAGAAATCCTTGGCCTCGCTGACTTCCGGCAGCAACCGGCTGCCGAGTTGCATCTGGGCCTGACTCAGCAACTGTTGGTCGTGAGAGGTTTCGGTGCCCGGATTCCATCCCCATTCC
>CAZVCO010000052.1:0-8152 GCA_964625795.1 uncultured Verrucomicrobiota bacterium
CAGACTACGACAACTATGACCTTTGCAACAAGTGGGGCTTCCGGTGACGCTTACGGGACTCTGACTCCCTCTGTCCAGGTTCGAATCCTAGTCGGGCAACCACTTTCAGAAAATCCCCCACTTCCTGTGGTTTGGGTCTTCCAGACGTTCAGGGCCTCTCGGGAGCACCCGGATCCACAAATCTCCGAACCTCCACTTTGTTACCCGTCTTGGACAGCAAAAAGGTTGTGAGTCCTTGCTCCGACAGGAGAATCGTATTGGAATTCACCTGTTTCAGTTTATCATTGTGCATCTCGGCAATCCTTAAATCAACCGTTCCATCGTCGTAAGGTGCCGCAACAAAATGGTGGCGGGTTCCGGGAGGGAGCTTGTGAAGCTCATCATTCATTTGGACTTCGAGTTCTGACGGGGAAAGATTAATCACAAGACAGCCTTTCTCAAAATCCCCGCTTTCATCTTTCACTGCAATACTTTGATAATAAAGATCTCCGTTCTCATCCTGTGTTTTGTTGAGAAGAAAGAGCCATTTTCCGGAAGTCTCCGGATGAAGAGAAGAAACCGGCCGGGGGACCTCCTCCATCTCCTCTTCGGACCTATCCACAGGAACTGGTTGGATTTCCCCTTTTTTATAAATTTTCAGAGGTAATGTGCCGGTATACTTAAACCAGTCAGACGGCCGGTGAGACGGCACTGTGAAGTAGTCAACTTTAGCCGAGGGCTCTCCCGGCTGAAGATATAAATCCCAGATACCCCCTGACCACGACATCATCCGAAACTCCAGAGTATAGACCTGCGGGTCATCAGCGTCGGTATGCCCGGAATCTTCACTGAAACCCGGCTGCAGGCCACATAAGAAGGCCACAAAAAAGAGAATGAGTTTCATAATATCAGGGTGCAGTGGCTTGTTTTAATTTCAAGGCGTAACGTCATCCGGAAAGAATACCCTCCTATGGAGCTTCAGCAGTCATGGGGGCATCAACAAATCTTTTAATCCACACTTTTCGACCTATCTTGGTCAGCAAAATAGTCGTGAGGCCCTCTTCCGGCATTAGGATGGTATTGGAATTCACGAGCTTCCACTCCCCGGCCTGATTCTCAGCAATTTTCAAATCGACCGTTCCGTCCTCTAATGGTGTGGGCACAATGTGACGGCGGCGCTCCGGGGCAATCCGATGATACTCTTCATTGAGTTGAACCGCCAGATCGGAGGTGGATAGATTGATGATCAGATAGCCCTCATTCAACTCCTTGCTTTCGTCTTTGACCGCATAGCTTTGGAAAAACAGTTCCCCGTTTTCGTCTTTATCTTTAAGGAGAAAAATCAACCATTTTCCTGAACCTTCCGGTTCCAATAATGCTACAGGCCTGGGGACCACCCTCTCCTCTCCACCCTCAAAAAATGGAGGCAGAGTCATGGTTTGACCTTTCATGTAAAGAGGAACAGGTAAAGGCCCGGTATGCCGAAACCAGGGAGAAGGCATATAAGAGGCGATCGTGAAAAATTCCGGATCATCCGTTGGTCTTATCGGTCGATGGTATAAATCCCATATCCCCCCCGACCAGGGCATCAGCCTGTACTCGACATTATAGACAGGTCTCGGTTGCCCCTCTGTCGGTTGACCAATGGCCTGAATCCAACAACCGTATAAAGGGATAAGGAAAATAAGAATTTTTTTCATAGGTGGGGTTTACGTTTAGAGTTCTGTTTCCTGAAGGTACCGCATGCCGACAATTTGGAACTTTCTGCCAAACGGACCTGACGTGACATACGGCTCATCCTCGGACTCAGCCTCCACCGGATCAGGCAACCGCTGAACCAGCATTTCGACAAAAGCTTTCATATTAGAATCATTATTGGCATTCTCACCGCTGGAACCATAGCTTCTTATCACGAATGTATCCGATCTTGCCGTCAATACAGGACCAATGGAGGTGAGAAGATCCGCCTGGGTCAGATCCCCCGGAGCAAATGCCAGAGGTTTGTCTTTTACAAACTGGGGCAGGTTCTCGTCCCAATAGGCTGGCGCCCCGGGGCTGGTTGAAAAATCGGAATCCAGCGCCGCGGTGTCATACACCAGATCATTTGCAAAGGATGTATTCGCTTCCAGCTCTAAAAGAGCCGACTGGAGGCCCCCCATTAAAGATCTGTCATCTGAATCCGCACCAATACGCCTGTTTACAAAATCGGAAATCGAAAGAAACGGTCCACGCAACTTCACCTCGTCTACAATGTATTCCGCCAGAGCGGTCACCTCAGCATCCGAAAGATTCCGCGGCCCGCCCGTCCAGGCCGTATCCTCGCCGCCTAACGGAAGGGAGTGCCTGTAAAAGGGATAGTCCAGACTGCCCGTTGTTCCAGAAGACGCGCTCTCCGGATCATAGGTGGTAATACCGTCATTCGACAGGGTTGAAATCACCGTTTTCCATGCCTCTACAGAAGTGGAATTGATATTAAAGGCTCCGCGTAAAAGAAGGTTTCCCGCAGATTCACTGTAATTCACTTCTTCATCAGGAGTCGCACTGTCACCACGGTTGTACACCACCGTATCATCCAATTCGACAAACCGATTCCGTTGAGGGCGCAGCCGCGTTTCAGCTGTATCCACATAAGGATCAATGGTGGAGAGGAAGTAATCATCCCAGAGCGTATCATTGATCAACCAGGAATAGTCCATGTACGTTCGGGTTTCCCCACTGTCATTATAACGTGCAATGACGCCGCTTCTGGGAACATGAGGATCGGGGAGGCTGTTTCCGAACGGATAGGTCGGCTGATGGGACAGCCATGAAAGCATCGCGTGCTGGTATTGGCCCATGGACTCCACAGGTCTACGGGGAACATCAAACAGGGTAAGAAAGGATTGTCCGCTCGGGCTCGTGTGGTCATCCCCATAAAACCCCCGGTGATACCGGGCACTGGATTCTCTTGGTCCATGGTCCCGCAAGGTCGATACATGATTCAGCGGATCGCCAGCCGATACGGTTCCCAACCAATACAGCGGGTTTTGTCCCCCGGCATACGGAGTGTTTGCGGCACCCCCGGAAAAACCACGGGGATTGAATGTGGAGTACCGGAGCACCGGATAATCCATTGAGCTTGAGTAATCTTTAGGATGGGTCTCATTCCCTGATTTCATGGCAAATTCAATGTAGCCAAGGTCAACCACGACAGGTTCACCTGTGGATGGATCGGTGACCCCTGCCTGAATGGGCAGTCTCGGAGGTAGAGTCGAAAAATCCATCTCGGTGGTGAGTGCCTGTACAGGGCGCTGTGGGTTCCCACTGTTTGATGACCACCCATTCAGAACCGAGTTTATCCCTGACGTGTTGTTTGGGTTTTTCACATTGAAATGAAAATCCACCACGTCTCCGGCTTTATACCCCGAGTTCGGGTCACTCCAAAAACCAAGTTTTTTACGAAAGGTGTTCTGCCAGGCCTGATACCCCACATCATCCAACGAAACAAAAAAAGGCGTGGCCTCTCCAGGTTGCGCACCCGAATCTCCCGTCGCATCGAGAGCCTTGGAATGGAAGGAAAACACACGGACTTCGCCTGCCTCATAGTCGCTGATCTCATGTGGGTCCCCACCAAAAAATTGTGGATGACTACTATCTCCAGTGAAAATCCTGGGATACCTCACGTCGGCAATTGCCAAAGGGTATCGAACATTGATGCCAGTGCCCGGGAATAACGTCACATAGTTCCCTGCACCAGAATCATTATTGGCTTCCCTGCCAACCGTCCATGTTTCGCCATCAATCTCAATTTCAAAATTCTCCAAATTAGAGTTGAACATGCTGATCTGCATCCTGTTCCGCGCATCAGAATTACCGCCACCGCGAAAATTCGGCCAACTGGGCCCTCTGGTACTAGCATTGTCATTTCTGGCGAGAGAAATGGGCACATTGTAAGGATTCCACATCGTGATGTACATCTTCATGCGGATTTCAGGTCGGTATGATATCCCATTTGCAATCCTGTCGGCCGCAGTCTGATCCGGATTTTCGACCAGAGTCCCCTCAAAATGCATAATGTACCGGGTAAGCAATGGATAGACCGGACTGGTGATGTGCTCGTAAGGCTGACCGGGATTAGATGAGTTTGGACTTTTTCCCCAGAGAGGGCGTTGACCGTCATAATCTTCATCAACACTTCGTGCCAGATTGCCAACGCTGTGCAGGATGTCCGGCCTGGCGATTAGAATTTGTTCGCTGTCTTTTTCCCGCCGTGGAAAATGGTGATAGGAACGCCCGCTTCCCGATGAGCCAACCGCAGGATTTCCAGGAGTGTAAGCCCGCACCACTTCATATCCGTCATCATTGGTGATTTTCTGAAAGGAGTTGTGAAAATCCCTGAGAACCCCCCATCGGGCACCGTATGGATTCAATGCTCCCACGGAGGTGTTCCCAGGAGCGGTTTGGGTCATGTCGTCGTAATCAACCGGCGAGAACATTCTCCTAAAACGGAAGTCTTCTTCAAAAGGAACGTTGTCGTCCGGGGCGTTCCAGTCAATGGGAAAAATCGTGTCGGCATCCCGCCAAAATGCCAGGGAAAGATCTCCACGGAGCCCGCCGCGACGGGTGCTGCTCATCACTCCGAGGGAAGAGAAGGTAAAGTCATCATATAGACTGTTTTCCATGATGGCGGTCTTCACTTGAGGTTCATCAATCAGATCATCCATGGCCGGATCAAAAACCAAACCACCCGGTTCAAAGAAACCTTCGGCCTTTTCAAAATTCCGGTTCAGATTCTCTCCGTAGTCTTCTTCCAGATCGATATCGCCAAACCAATCCGTCAGGTTGAGATTTGGACGGTGCGGAAACAGAAACCGGGGCACAGCCGGATCAAAATCGCCATCCTCCATATCGGCAGGATCTAATACGCCAAAATATGGATCTGCCAAGGAGAGGTTTGCCTTCACCCCCTCATCGGAGACCCACCAGGCATAACCTCCCGTTTCTTCCACAGCAGCACTTGCCGGTAAAGATGTGAACACCGGTTGAATCCCTGCCCGTACCGTCAGGGTATTCAGAGTCCTTGAATCCAGAATGTTGGCCAGGGTGACAAAACTGTCATTGTCAAAAACCGGATTCGTGTCGACCAGCAGCATGTTATCCGCCTCGTCTTCCCCACCCTCCGGCATCGAAATCAGCCACCGGAGAAAACGCCCCTCCCTGTCATCAGGATCTCCGGGATCCCAGTCCTCACTGGTCCACGCCCCCGTCCAAAACCGCATCGTGTCCGGCACGACAAAATCATCATCAAGTCCATGGTCTGGATTCTCCCCATGAATAATCTCTGATCGTGCGCTGACCCTCATATCCGGCCCCATGGTCCGCTGAAGTTCGGCCAGACCAATCAGCGCCCCCATTTTCGCATTTGCCCGGGCCTCAAAAAGCTGCTGACGGTTGGCCGTGCTCCGTTGCTCCATACGGACCATGACCACAAACGACAGCACGATCACCATGAGCAGAGAAACAAAGAGAATGGTCAACAGCAACGCTGATCCTTCACATTGACGGGAAGGAGCGGAACTCTGCACGAAACGGGAAACGTAAAGACAATCCTTGTTCACTGGACAGTTAAAGGGAACACCTGCTTTACGCGATCTGATCCTGAGGGAATTTGAATGTCGTTGTCTCATTATATTAAGGAAATTACACGGCTTTGGGTTATTCGTAAAATACGATTGTTAGTTTTTACTTTACATGTTTTACATTTTTTACAAATCTCTTAGCTTTGCTCTCACATTAAAGCATCAACCCTGTATGTTGACAATCTGTTCAACCAGAAATCTTATGTCTTTTTTTTCATTTATAAATGATGCTCAGGTGATTCTTGTCATACCTTCGGCGTAAAGCCGGATGCTAAACCACCTAGATCTATTCAATGAGTCGCGTCAACGATCATTTTACTGCACCCTTAAAACGGCTTAAGGACTTTTTTCTGTAAAAACCGTAATTTTTACTATGGACTTTTTAAGTGAATCCGGGAGTGCTATAGACCATATCGCCTTTTAACACCCCCCAGCCCCAATGCCCATCGTATGAATGCTCTGATCGTGATGTTTGACTCCCTGAATCGGAATTACCTTCCTCCGTACGGCTGTAAGGAGACGGTCGCGCCGAATTTTGCCCGGCTGGCGGAAAAGACAGTCACCTTTGAGAACAGCTATGTGTGCTCGATGCCCTGCATGCCGGCCCGGCGGGATCTGCACACCGCCCGCCCGAATTTTCTCCACACCCCCTGGTCCTGCCTGCAGCCCTGGGATGACTCGGTGCCGGAAATGCTGTCGGCACATGGCGTTTCCACCCACATTGTCACCGATCACTATCACTATCTCGAGGACGGCGGTCACGGCTATCTGCAGCGCTATGACACCTACGAATGCTTCCGGGGGCATGAAGGTGACCCCTGGAAAGGGCAGGTGGCTCCGCCTGATATTCCGCCCAATATCAATGGAAAAGGCCGGGATCAGGACTGGGTCAACCGTCAGTTTATGCAACAGGAGGAGGAATTCCCTCAGCACCGCACCTTTGAGGCCGGGCTGGACTTTCTTCGACGAAATGAGGGGGAGGACAACTGGTTGCTGCAGATCGAGACCTTTGATCCGCATGAACCCTTCGTCTCTCCGGAAGACTGTCAGGCCCTGTACGCCTCCGCCGGGGAGGAGCCCATCTTCGACTGGCCGGGCTATGCGAACGTGACCGAATCTCCAGAGGAGGTCCAGCGGGCCAAAGACAACTACAAGGCACTTCTGAGTTTCTGTGACCGCCAGCTCGGGCGGGTACTGGATGAAATGGACCGTCAGAATCTGTGGGAGAACACCATGCTGATCGTCTGTGCCGATCATGGGTTCCTGCTGGGCGAACATGACCGCTGGGCCAAAAACATCCCCACCCTGTGGAACGAAATTGCCCGCACTCCGTTCTTTGTCTGGGACCCCCGCTCGGGAAAACAGCACCAGCGCAGAACCGCGCTGGTGCAGCCGATGCTGGATATCGGACCGACGCTGCTCAACGCCTTCGGACTGAAGCCCACCGCTGACATGACCGGCCGTGATCTGACCGATACCATCAAACAGGATACGCCGGTGCGCGACGCCGCCATTTTCGGCCACTACGGGTTTCCCATCAATGTCACCGACGGCGAATACGTCTACATGCGCAACATTGAGCACCCCGAAACCGAATTGCCTCTCTATTGCTGGACCACCAACAGCATGCGGGACCGCTGGTCACCGGAAGGATTCAAACAGGTGGAGATGTCCCCTCCCCTACCCTTTACCAAAGGCATGCCGGTGCCCCGGTTCACCAGCTCGGGCGCTCATCCCTTTGACGGTCCGTCCAAACTGTTCAATGTCCGGACCGATCCCGGACAGCTGAACGAACTGACCGAGCCGGAAACCGAAACCCTTATGATCTCCCTGCTGAAAGACAGCCTGCAGGAGGCCCATGCCCCTGAAGAAGTGACACAACGACTGGGTCTTTCCGGCCAAGAGACCTTATAAATTTTGTTCATTCCCAATTCCAACCTCTCCCCTGCCCCCCCTATGACCGCACCAATCACTAAAACAGACCTTCAGAACCTCGAACCGCACGCCTCGTTCTTCATCGGCGTGGACTCAGACGGATGCGTCTTCGACAGCATGGAACTCAAGCACAAGGAGTGCTTCTGTCCGGCGTTCATCAATCATTACGGCCTGCAGGGCGTCAGCGGGTTTGCCCGGGAAACCTGGGAATTTGTCAATCTCTACTCCAAAACCCGCGGGGCCAACCGCTTTGTGGCCGTGGTGGAGGCCCTGCATCTCCTGAATGACCGTCCCCCGGTCCTGCAGCAACTGGGCGGCCCCATCGACACCTCGGAACTTGAGGAGTGGATCGAAGGCGAGACCCGCCTCAGCGGGCCGGTGCTGGAGGAGTTCCTGAAGACCCGTAAGGACACCATACCCGCCGACAGCATTCTGCGTGCCTCACTGGCCTGGTCCAACGACGTGATGGCGGCGGTGAAACGCCAGCTGGAACGCATGCCTTTCTGCCCGCGCCGCTACACCAACGTGCCGGCCATTGAACTGGCCGAGCGGCTGGCGGAGATCACCCCGGACCCGTTGGGCAAGGTCCTGTTCGCGCCCGGCGGCACCGGAGCGGTCGG
>CAZVCO010000052.1:8162-9784 GCA_964625795.1 uncultured Verrucomicrobiota bacterium
CCAGGCCCTGGAAAAGATCAAAGGTCAGGCCGACTGTGTGGTTGTTTCGCAAACTCCGTCCGCCGATCTGGTCCGCGAATGGGAGGAGCACGACATCGCCCGCTTCACCCGCATGATCGCCGGCCAGGAGCAGGGCACCAAAACAGAGCATCTGGCTCTGGCCGCCGGATCCAAATATGAGGAGGGGCATGTGCTGATGGTCGGGGACGCCCCCGGCGATCACCGATCCGCCAAGGAAAACGGCTTCCTCTTTTTCCCCATTGTGCCGGGGAAAGAACGTGATTCCTGGACCGAGCTGAAAGAAACCGGTCTGGAGCGCTTTTATCAGGGCACCTATGCCGGGGACTATGAGGCCTCGCTGATGCAGGCCTTCGAAGACAGTCTGCCCGCGCTGCCCCCCTGGAATTCCTGACTCCGGCACTGAGATTCTCCGGGTCCGGTCAATGGCAAGTCAGGCCGAGAGTTCAGGGCTGAAGAGCTTTTTTTAAACCTATTTTATTCTAAAGGAATCGTTCAGCAAAATTTCCGCATAGGAAATAACCCTATCGATATCGGTGTCGCCATCGTAATCGACACCGAACTTTAATAGAATAGTAGGTTTGGAGTACATTCAACCCTCAGGGAGCCGGAGAATTCTGGGTCGATAGCGATTGCGATGCCGAATACCGATGGCGTTGGCCTGCCAGTGGCGCGAGAAATGGCCATGGATACCAATTCCGCTGAAAATTCGTGTAACCCTCTGAACCAAACATCCAAAAACCTCCCTTTTCTGGACTTTCTCTGTATGAGAGATAGACACACCCCCGACGGAAAGGGTAGAGCCTTTGCGCCACAGGAGAACACATATGGAAAATGTCATCATTATCGGAACCGGAGCCGCCGGCTACACCGCGGCCATTTACACCGCACGCGCCAATCTGAATCCACTGGTGATCGACGGCCTTGAGCCCGGCGGGCAGCTGACCACCACCACGGACGTGGAGAATTTTCCCGGCTTTGAAGAAGGGATCATGGGCCCCGAACTCATGGACATCATGCGCAAGCAGGCCGAACGCTTCGGCACCCGCTATCAACAGGGGACCGTGGTCAGCTCCAAGCTGGACGGCGAGGTGAAAACTCTGACGCTGGACAGCGGAGAAACTCTGGAAACCAAAGCGGTGATTATCTGTACCGGCGCCTCCGCCAAATACATCGGCCTGGAGTCCGAAAAAGCCCTCATCGGGTTCGGTGTCACCTCCTGTGCCACCTGTGACGGCGCCTTCTACCGGGATGTCCCGGTCGCCGTGGTCGGCGGCGGTGACACCGCCATGGAGGAGGCCACCTTTCTCACCCGCTTTGCCAGCAAGGTCTATCTCATTCACCGGCGCGACGAATACCGCGCCTCCCAGATCATGGTGGAGCGCATGCAGGCAAACGACAAGATCGAAGAAATTCTGGACACCACCGTTCAGGAGGTTCTGGGGGTCGAGGACAAGAGCGTCAAAGGTCTGAAGCTGAAAAATGAAAAGACCGGCGAGTTCAGCGAACTCAAAGTGGACGGTCTCTTTGTGGCCATCGGTCACAAGCCCAACACCGATCCGTTTGCCGATCAGCTCGAGACTGACGACACCGGGTATCTGATC
>CAZVCO010000052.1:9794-13922 GCA_964625795.1 uncultured Verrucomicrobiota bacterium
GCCTAAAAATTAAAAACGTCAAAACGGATGAGATCTCCGATCTGGACATTGACGGCCTGTTCATCGCCATCGGCCATAAACCCAACACCGACCCCTTCAAAGGTCAGCTGGAGATGGACGGTACCGGCTATCTGATCACCGACCACACCAAAACCACCCTGCCCGGCGTCTATGCGGCCGGCGACTGCCAGGACAGCAATTACCGTCAGGCCGTCACCGCGGCCGGAAGCGGATGCATGGCGGCGATTGAGGCCGAGCGCTACCTGGAATCCAGCGGACACTCATGAACACCCCTCCCCCGGAAAGACGGCCCATCCGCCGTCTCTACCGGTACAGCCTCGAGCACAAGGGCAAGCTGTTTTTCGGCATGCTGCTCGGGATGCTGGGCGGCGGAAGTTTTTACGCCATTCTGGAGCGGCTGAAAGACCTCACCAATCAGGCCCTGGAGTTTGCCACCGGCAGCTGGGAAACTCTGGCCGCCACCTCCATCGGCGTGGTGCTGTTCTTTCTCTTCAAAGGACTGGCCAGCTACTTCTCGATTTACCTGATCAACTGGGTCGGCTTTAAAGTGGTGGAGCAACTGCGGGGCGAGATCTTCAGAAAACTCCAGACCCTCCAGCTCCGCTTCTACGGTCAGCACACCACCGGGGAACTCATCTCGCGGGTGGTGAATGACACCACCATGGTGCAACACGCCGTTTCAGGCGTGGTGGTGGATATCTCCCAGCAGCCTTTCCTGCTGATCGCGGCCCTGACCTATATGGTGAAGGAGGACTGGAAACTGGCGGTGCTCAGTCTGATCGTCTTCCCCGTCTGTATCGCCCCGGTGATTCTCTTCGGCCGCAAGGTGCGGAAGTACGCGCGGCAGAGTCAGGAACATATGGCCGATCTCTCCGGTGTTCTTCAGGAGAATGTGTCCGGAGTACGGGTGGTGAAATCCTTCGGGGTCGAGGCCCGGGAAACCGAAAAATTCCAAACCGAAAACCGCAAGGTGTTTGGTCGGCTGATCAAAATCGTGCTGGCCCGGAATATCAATCAGCCCCTGATGGAGCTGGTGTCCGGCCTGGGCGTGATCGGACTGCTGATTTACGCATTCTACGAGGAAATGACCCCCGGCCTTTTGCTGACCTACATTATCGCCATCGGTATGCTGTACCACCCGGTGAAAATGCTCAGTAAAGTCCACATGGAAATTCAGAAAGCCATGGGATCGGCCGAGCGGATTTTCACCCTGCTGGATGAACCGGTGGATGTGGTGGAGCCCGAACATCCGGTCCCCCTCCCCCTCCCCGTCCGGAATATCGAATTCCGGAACGTCACCTTCCGGTACAATGAGGAACCGGTGCTGCGCAACATTCAGCTGACCATCTCCGCCGGGGAGAAAATCGCCCTGGTGGGCAGCTCCGGCAGCGGTAAATCGACCCTGGTGAGCCTGGTACCCCGGTTTTACGATGCCTCTGAAGGCGCCGTCACCATCAATGACGTCGACGTTCGGGATCTTTCCTTTACCGGCCTGCGCTCCAACATCGCCCTGGTCACTCAGGATACCTTCCTCTTTAACGACACCGTCGCGAACAACATCGCCTTCGGCGAAACCGATCCCGATCTGGACAAGGTGCAGACCGCCGCCCGCCGGGCCCATGCCGACATCTTTATCCAGCAGATGGAACAGGGCTACCACACCGTGGTCGGAGAGCGCGGCGGCCGCCTGAGCGGAGGCCAGAAACAGCGTCTGGCCATCGCCCGGGCCATCTACCGCGACGCACCCATTCTGATTCTGGACGAGGCCACCAGCGCACTGGACACCGAAAGTGAACGCCTGGTGCAGTCAGCCATCAATGAAGTGATGGAGGGACGCACCAGTATCGTAATCGCCCACCGCCTCAGCACCATCCAGCACGCCGACCGCATTCTGGTTCTGGAAAACGGCCGTATCGTGGAGGAAGGCACGCACACTGCGCTGCTGGAACAGGGCGGGGTGTATCGGAAACTGTACGATCTGCAGTTCCAGGCCTGACGGGCTCTAAAAAAAGCCGTAGTCCGCCCGGCAGAACGGAGCGTCCCGAAAACCCCCTCAGGGAAGCGGGGCCTCCTCAAGCCGCTGGACCAGAATGATTTCACAGCCTCCTGCCCCCGAATCTTCGCGGGTGGTCGAGGTGGTGCGGATCAGACCGTCTTCATGGGCCACATTGACCAGAATCCCGGCCAGGCGTACCCGTTCCCCCTCCCGCACCTTTTTCATGGCACGGAACACCTCGGGCGACCCGGGAATGAGATGCATATTCGCACTTTGACGGATCACCGCGTCACGGGAGATGGGCAGATCATCGCTCCGCCAGAAATAAAAGCGGTTACTCTGACGGATCGTGAAGGAAGCCAGCACTTCCTCCTGAGCCATCTCCCCCCAGCCCAGCGCCAGATCCACCGGACAGAACCTCGCCTCCTTTCCGAAGCGGTACTCCCGGCGGGACAGCACCCGCGCATCCACCTGAAAACCGGCGACCGGCGTGAACCGGAATCCACCGGCGGTCAATTCCCCGACCGGCCCCTCCAATTCAGTCTGCAACGGAGCACGAGAAAGATCCAGACCGGGAGAAAACTCCGGCACATCCGGTACCGCGGCCGCCAATTCCTCCGCCAAAGGGGCACGCAGCGGGCCATGCGTCAGATACACCAGCACCCCGCTGAACACACAGAAGAAGAACAGTCGCCAGGACATGCCGGCAGCCTAGCCCCCTCCTCCGTTCCCGGCAACCCCGGAATTCCCCCTCCAACCTTTCTCATGGGAAACTTCCGAACCTCGGAAACGCAACGTCGGCTGTGTTCCGAAGGTCGGAAGTCCTCTGCGAAGGCCTCCAAACCCGGAATCATGAGTTTTTCGGCCGCCCTTCACGTATACACTTGTCCAGTCCATATCCCATCTCAATGCTTGCAATCTACCGAAGAGGCCCGTAAAAAGGGCCTTTGCATCTAAAACCTGATCTGTGTTGCCCGATCCCTGACCCCAGGGAACGGGCCTCTTTTTTCATCCCCCATGACCGAAACCACCCTTCATTTCAACAGCCCCTCCGAATGTGACGAGGTGCTGCCCTCCCGCGGCGGACTGGTCGCTGCGCTGGAGTCCACCCTGTCGGTGTCCTGCACCGCGCGGGACAACTGGGTGCGCATCACGTCTGAGCGTCCGGAGGACGTGGAGAAGGCGGAGCGTTTCATCCAGCTGCTGCGTGAAGCGCGCTCCAAGGGTCTCGATCTCAGGGGCCCCACCCGCTTTACCCTCCTGCGGGAATTCTCCCGGGGACATGAAAAAGAGCTGCGGAACCTGTTTGAGCTGAAAATCGATGTGGTGGCCACCAAGAAACCCATTTTCCCCAAGACCCTGGGTCAGGCCTCCTATCTCAAGGCCATCCAGGCCCACGATATCACCTTCGGCCTGGGGCCGGCCGGCACCGGAAAAACCTATCTGGCCATGGCGGCAGCGGTTTCGGCCCTGCTCAGGGGAGACGTCAACCGTATCCTGCTTACCCGTCCCGCAGTGGAGGCCGGGGAAGCCCTCGGCTTTCTGCCGGGAGACCTGCAGCAGAAAATTCTTCCCTATCTGCGGCCGCTGTACGATGCCCTGCACGACATGCTGGATGCCCCGACCATTGAACAGTTTATTGAACGCGGCGTGATCGAGGTGGCGCCGCTGGCCTACATGCGCGGCCGCACCCTCAACAACAGCTTTATTCTGCTGGATGAAGCCCAGAACACCACGGAAGAGCAGATGCTGATGTTTCTCACCCGGGTGGGCTACGACAGCAAATGCGTGGTGAATGGAGATTCCACCCAGATCGACCTTCCCGGCACCAAACGGTCCGGTCTGCTCGAGGCCATGACCGCGCTCGACCGGGTGGACGGCATCGGGATGGTCACCCTGAAAGAGGAGGACGTGGTGCGCCATGCTCTGGTGCAGCGCATTATCCGGGCCTATCGCGACGTACGGGAGTCAAACAGATCATGAATGAATCCGCTCAGGTATCACGTTCGCGCAAAAAGCGGACACAGGAAAAAACCCGTCAGGTCAGGAAACCCGCTCCGGTCATCGGCGGAAAACTGATTTTCAGTTATTTTATCACCCTGACCGCCCTG
>CAZVCO010000052.1:13932-15870 GCA_964625795.1 uncultured Verrucomicrobiota bacterium
CATCGACGGCATGCTGGCGCTGGGGGAGTTGTCGCAGCTCGTCGCCCTGGAACGGCCGGATCTGAAGTTCAAGCCCTACAAGCCCCGTTTTCCCGAGCGCATCCGCGACCAGGGCGGGGATTGTTTCGCGGCGATTGCCGCGAAAGATATTGTCGAATTGCGCCGGGAACAGGCGGCCCGCAGCACTCCGGCGGTATTGAAAGTCAACCGCCGGGGCCTATCCGAAGCCCGCCGGCAGCTCAATACCCTCTTCACCAAGGCCACAGAATGGCAGGCTCCCGACGCCACAGCGGACCCGGAAGCCCCGCGGGAGGATTTTTCCGAAATCACGGAGTTACTCGGCCTGCAGGAGAGCCTGGCGTCGCTGCCTCGCATGTTCCCGCGGGAAAAACTGACCGAACTTGCCCCCCTGCTGGGGGAAACGCTGGAACGGGTCTGGGGACAGGGGCTGGTCTCCCCATCGGAGCGGACATCAGGGTTTGAAGGCATCGTCAACGGCAATCAGGTGACCCTGTCCACTGAAGGACAGAACATTTCTCTGGCCAGCATTCCCACCCCACAGGAAGCCGCAGCTGCGGCAGCTGTCCGGCTGCAGGAAAAGACAGGTCTGACCTCCCCCCAGGCGGCCATGATCGAACAACTGTTGCTTGATCTGTTGGAACCCAATCTGGAATTTGACCGCTCCGCCACCCGGGAACTCACTCAGGTGAACCAGAACCGGGTACCCCCGGTCACCATTCTCCGCCGGGAGGGCAGCACCATCATGGAGGCCCGCACCACCATTGACCGCCAGGCAGTGGAGGATCTGCAGGCCCACCGCCGCCGCCTGCTGGCGCTGGAGAAAGGACGCAATAATTTTTCCCAACTGATCGGACAGGGCCTCTACCTCGCCGTCGGACTGGCGGTCAGCCTGGCACTCCTGTATCTGTTCGATTATCGAATCGGCCTGCGTGAGACAAACCGGTTGTTTCTCTGGGTGCTTCTGACGGTGGGGAGTCTGCTGCTGGGGCAGGGTCTGATCACCCTGTCGTCCAACTTGAATTTATTTCCCGGCCACTTTCTGCCCTCGGTCATGCCACTCGCGCTGGCCCCCATGCTTGCCACCATCCTGTACGGTCCACGCCTGGGACTCTCTGTAGGGTTCTCCAGCAGTCTGGCGCTGTCCATGCAGCATGATCTCGATCTGGTGATTTTCTTCAGCGGTCTGGCCGCCACCGTCACCTCCGCCCTGACGGTGCGCGCCATTCACAAACGGTCCAACCTCTTCCGGGCCGGGCTTTGGCTGGGCAGTATTCAGGCCCTCATTCTTTTTGGCGCCGGCAGTTTCAATTCTGTTCCTCCCCAGATCACCGGACTGCATGCCCTCATGGCATTCGGGGGCGGACTGAGCACCGCGCTTCTGGTGCTGCTTCTGGTCAGTCCGTTCGAAGTCCTGCTCAATGTCACCACCGACATCCGGTTGCTGGAGCTTTCGGACATGAGCCACCCTCTCCTCTCCCGCATGGCCATGGAGGCGCCGGGCACCTACCATCACAGCCTCATGGTGGCCCACCTCTCGCAGGCGGCCACCCGCGAGATCGGCGGTAATGATCTGCTGGTGCGGGTCTGTGCCTATTATCACGACATCGGAAAACTGACCAAACCCGAGTTCTTTATCGAGAACAACTCCGGGCGGCAGAATCCGCACGACGACCTCTCCCCCAGTATGAGCCGTCTGCTGATTATCTCTCACGTGAAGGAGGGCGTCAGCCTGGCCAAGCGCTACAAGCTCCCCAAAGCCATCATCGACGGCATCGAGCAGCACCACGGCACCGGCCTGATCCAGTATTTTTATCACCGTGCCCGCAAACAGGCGGAGGAGACCGAATCCAGCGTGGAGGCGGAGGACTACCGCTACCCCGGTCCGAAACCACGCAGCCGGGAAATGGGCGTACTGAT
>CAZVCO010000052.1:15880-16453 GCA_964625795.1 uncultured Verrucomicrobiota bacterium
GACCTCGGCTTCCTCGTCGGCGCGGCGTCCGGGCTCCTTGACCCCGACGACGTCGCCTTCGTCGGCGAGGTGATCGAACCGGGGAGCCTCGCCGGGGTGCTGCTCTTCGAGCACGTCTGGATCATGCCCATGGCCGATGCCATCGAGGCCGCCTCCCGCACCATCGACAAAAACAAACCCGGTCAAGTGGAGGGTCTGGTCCACGAGCTGATCAAAGAGAAGCTCAATGACGGACAGCTGGATCTCTGTGCCCTGACCATGTCGGAGATCAACACCGTACGACGGGCCTTTGTCTTCTCGCTGAACAACATGCTGCACGGCCGGGTGAAATACCCGGGGAAAGAGGACCTGCCCGCCGAGGCACAACCCTCGCCCGGAAGACCGGCCCCTGCCGAACCCGAACCGGAGACCGGAAAGAATGGTGATTGAGATCACCCACCGACAAACCGAGTTCCGGATGGACGAAACCCGCCTGACCCAGTACACCACGTGGATTATGGAACAGGTTGCCGCTCTCACTCCTGACGTCTACTGGCATGAACTTTCTCTTGTGTTGATGGATGACGCCATCCG
>CAZVCO010000053.1:0-2297 GCA_964625795.1 uncultured Verrucomicrobiota bacterium
TCGTCACCGGAGGCGGCAACCGTAAAGGTCACGGAACCGCCCAGCACAATGCTTTGCGCCACTGGCTGCGTGTCGATCGCCGGGGCTTCCAGCACGTTAAGCGTGGCCGAGCCGCTGACCGCCGCATCGCCGTAGGCATTATCCACCACCACCCGGAAGACACGTCCGTTGTCCTCTTCTTTAAGGGTGTCGGCAATTGTCAGAGAGCTGCTTTCCGCACCCGCCAGATCCTCCCAGACGTCTTCCAGCTGTTCCTGCCACTGGTAGGTCAGGTCGCTGCCGGTGGCGGAGACGGTGAACGTGCCGCTTTGCCCCGCCTCGACATCCTGATCCGTCGGCTGGGCCGTAATCACGGCCGGGAACAAGACCGTCAGCGTGGCGGAGGCGCTTTGCAAAGCCCCCACTTCGTTGGAGACCAGCACCGAGTAGGCCGCGCCGTCATCGGAAGTCACCGAAGCAAAATTAAGGGTGCTTGAAGTGGCGCCCGGGATCACATCTCCATTCCTGAGCCACTGGTAGCTTAGCGGATCAGTGCCATTGACACTGACATTGAATCCCCCGGATTGTCCGAGAATAATAGAGGTATCCGCAGGCTGGGCGGTGATCACCGGAGCCTGCAGGACTCCCAGCTCCGCAACATCGCTGGTGCGGGAGCCGTAGGTGTTGCTGACCACTACACGGTAGGACCCCGCCTCTGCGGGAGTGAGAGTAGGCAGATCAAGCGTGGGCGTACCGACCCCCTGGGAACTGAACTCCGCCCCACCTTCCGGCTGGAACTGCCAGTCGATGGACAAAGGTTCACTGCCGGACAGCGAAACGGTGAAGGTGGCATTCGCACCTTCGGCCCGGGTGAGGGATGCCGGCTGGGTGAGGATTCGGGGCGGAATGCCCACGGTCAATGTGGCACTGTTGCTGAGAACATTGCCGACCGGACTGGCCACCTCCACCTGGTAACTGCCCGCCGCCTCCAGACTGGCAGAGGTCAGGGCGTAGGTATCTCCAGTGGCACCGGGAATGGCTTCGCCATCTTTGAACCATTGATACAACAGGGAACCACCGCCCTCGGCCACCACCGTGAAAGAGACCGGACTGCCAGAGGCTGCGGTGTTGTCGGCGGGGTGGATCAGAATCGAAGGTGTTTCCCACACCCAGACCTGCACCGGATCACTCACGGCCCCATCAACCGCATTGTCCACCTGTAAACGGTAAAATCCGGCATCGTCCGTCACCGCGTTTGTGAAGGAAAGGATGCGTGAATCCGCGCCCACAACCTGCGCCCAGGGCCCGGAAAGATCGTCGGCCTTTTCCCACTGAAAGGTCAACGGTTCGTCGCCGGAAACCTCCGGGGCGAGTTCACCGCTCCCGCCCAGCGCCATAGGGAGATCCTCTGCGGGCTCCAGAATAAACGGCGCCCCCTGCAGAAAATAAGTGCGTTCCGCCAGGGGGCTGGCCTCCATCCCGGTTTTGAAGGCCCGGGCTTTGACCGTGGTGGGGTTGTTGAGAGTAATGGGTTCCGTGTAACGACTGGAAGACGTGGTCGGCTCCGATCCATCAAGGGTGAAATGGATATCCGCTCCGGGGGTAGTGGTGGTAAGGGTTACCAGCACGGAGGACTCGTTCCCCACCGCATCTGGAGAGATCGCCGGCACATCGACCACATCCAGTGCCACGGTGGTGAGAACGGTTCCCACCCCCCCCACCGCCACCAGCAGTCCGTCGTTGAAGGTCCCGCCCAGGAGGTTGGCGCCCACCCGGGTGTTGCGCGCCTGCCAGACCAGACCGTCGGTACTGGTCAACAGCGTGCCCTGATTGCCCACCGCAAACAATGTGCTCCCTGAGGAAAAGACCGCGTTCAGGGTTTTCGTGGTGGGCGATGAAATTGAAGTCCATTGCGTACCGTCTTCACTGCTGTACAATGAACCGTTATTTCCCACGGCCACCCAGCGTTGCCCGGTGTGGGCAATTCCCCGCAGCGTGGTGTCGATTCCGCTGGAGATCCATGCAAGACTTGCGGGTGAGGAGCCGCCCAGCATCACGCCGTTATCACCGACCACGCGCCAGACGGTGCCGTCGGTGGCCGCGTCCCGCAAACGTTCGGTGGTCGGCGTAATCCGTTCCGTCCAGGAGGTGCCGTTTCCACTGGTGACCACCGTCCCGTTTTCGCCCACGGCCACGAACTCCCCCCCCGCATAGGTCACCGACTCGATGGCCGTGAAGGACTTTTCCCAACGGAGGGTCCAGCTTACACCCAGATCTCCGCTGGAATGCAAGGTGCCGTCTGCACCGGTTTTGACAAA
>CAZVCO010000053.1:2307-13354 GCA_964625795.1 uncultured Verrucomicrobiota bacterium
TCAACAATCCGCTGACAAATGTCGATCCGTCGGTCGCCACCCCCAAAAGGCGGCCATCGACCGGCAGCTCCCGGTCCAGCCAGTTTTGTCCATCCGTCGAGAACCGGACGTGTCCCGCCTCTCCCACCGCGATATACCCTCCGGCGTCCGCATCCACGTCTTCAAGCGAAAGGCGGTTCCCCCGACTTTCAAAGGTCCACACCTCGGCGTCACTGCTGTCCAGGACGACGCCCCCATCTCCCACGATGAAGAAATCCGTGCCATCCCATGTGGCGCCATGAAGCGCAAAATCAGTACCGGTCTCGCGCCGGGTCCAGGCGGTGCCGTCAGGACTGGTCAACAACGTGCCCCGCTCCCCAGCCGCCAGCCAGAGTCCGTTGGCGTACGCTGCAGCATAAAGCGTTTCCTCAGATGGAGACGCGGGACGTGTCCAGGTGCTCCCCCCCGTATTGCGGAGAATGACCGGCTCCACCCAGTCACCGCCCACGGCCACCAGGGTGCCCGCCTCTTGGTCCAGACCGTGCAGCGTGGGAACCTCGGATAAGCTGTGCGTGTTCCAGATCACCCCGTCGCCGCTGTCCATCACAATCCCTTCCTCACGTTGCCAGTGCCCACCCACCGCGACAAAGCGGCTGCCGTCCCAGACCACGTCATATAAAATCGAGTCCAGGCCGGCGGGAGTCCGGTCAGTCCAGATATCCCCATCGATGCTTTCCAGCACCACCCCTTCGAGATAGTCGCCACCCACGGCGATGTAGCGTCCGCCACTGTATGCCACCGCCCGCAAAGAGGATTCCGATCCGCTGTCGGCCGTGGTCCAGGAGGAGCCGTCGCCGCTGACGAGGATGGTGCCCTCGTCGCCCACGGCAATATAGCCCTCGGTGCCATCGTAAGCGACATCGTTCAACCGGGCGTCCGTACCCGTGCTCACCCGGTTCCATTCGCCGGAAAGGTCGTCGCGTACCAGCAGAGTTCCCCGACCGCCCACGGCCACCGTCTGCCCGCTGCCGCGGGCGACCGAACCCAAATCGTTTCCGGTGGGCGCCGGTTCGGCCAGAGTCCAGGATGACAGGCCCGCAGGAGCTTCCACGCTCACCACCGCGCCCTGCGTCAACGTGGTGCCACTGCCGTTGGTACCGGAAAGGGTATAAGTGGCTGCATCCGATTCAATGGCCGAATCGATCACCAGGTTCTGCGTTTGCGTGCCTGAGAAACGTCCGCCTTCGGACAACGGTTGCCCGTCCTTCATCCACTGCAAACTGTCGGCACCCGCCAGAAAGGCATCGATACGCAAAGGCAATCCTTCAAAAACTGTAATGGCCGAGGGGGGCTGCTGAGTGACAATGGGCGCTTCAAACACCGGAATCACATTCAAGGTGAGATTCCCCGCCCGGAAGGTATCGCCTGCCTGAATATAATAGGTGGTGCCGGGCTCCAGCACCTCAAAGGTCACCCGGCTGAAGCTGTTGTTCGGCCAGTCAATATCGGCATTGGAGGCCACCTCGATCAGATCGCTCATCTGCGGATTGGGCACCGGGGATGTGTAGACTGCCAGCACCGTGTCCATCTCCTGCTGACTGTTGGTAAGCGAACCAATGGTGTTCACTTCCACCGACGCCACCGAGCCGGGTGTCCAGCTGTACCATACCGATCGGTCAAACCGGATGAAATCAATTCGCTCCCGTTCACCGGTCTCCCGTTCCGCAAAGGAATTATTCACCGTGACACTGCCGGGATTTGTGGGGTCGAGCGCCTCGGCGTTGGCCAGAAAACGGTTTGCGGGCCGGGTTTGAATGGAGACGGTCAAGGTGTCTGTGAACGTGGTTTTCCCCGGCGCGGTGATGGTGAGGTCCACTTCCATTTCTTTCGGGGCCCCTTCCGCAAAGGTGGGCAGGGTGTAATCTGCGGAGTAGGTTCCGGGAGCATCCACCACAGGCGAAAAGGTGATCGCTGCTCCGTCCGGCCCCGCCGGGGAGGCGGTGGCGGTAATGGCGGCATTATTCACGGGGAGCAGATCCGTAATGGTCACGGTGAGCAGGGCCTGATCTCCCTCAAAAACGACGGAATCATTGCTTTCGCCGCGCACCGTAATCCGTACATTGAGATTTCCATCCTCCTCCACACTGAGGGCGGCGGGAAGATCCAGCGTTCCTTCGGTGATGACCCTCCCCTGCAAACCCGGAATCTGACGGGCGGTTTCCGCCAACCGGGCTTTGATCACCTCGTAACCTTCGAAGTTGTGCTCCTGAAGAATCAGGGCCACCGCCCCGGCCACGTGGGGCGCCGCCATACTGGTGCCACTGAAGGTTTTGTACCATGGCTCCTCAAAATACGTCGAATATACCGCCAGACCCGGAGCCCCCAGCAGGACCGTTGAAGGACCGTAGGTGGAAAAACTGGCCAGGGCTTCGGTAGAGGTGATCGCAGAAACCGCCACCACGTTGTCCACACCATACGTGGCCGGATAAATGGGATCGGTGTCGTTGTTGTTGGCACTGTTACCGGCGGCCGCTACAAACATCTGGTTATTGTCACGGGCCAGTTCGATTATGTCAAAAAGGGTTTGATTGGGAGGGCCGCCCCCCCAGGAATTATTGGTGAGATGCGCGCCCATGGTAATAGCATAATCCAGAGAGGTGATGGCATCACCAATGGCCCCACCCTGGGCGGACAGAAATTTAAGACCCATAATCTGAGATTGCCAGGCTACGCCCGTCACCCCGATACTGTTGTTCCCCACCCCGGCAATGGTCCCGGCCACATGAGTGCCGTGCCCGTGGTCATCCATGGGGTCACCGGACATCTCAATTGCGTTGATCCCGTGAGTGTCTCCGGTGATTCCCGGATAACTCCCCGGATTGGGGTTGACCCACATATTGGCCTGCAGATCGGGATGTTGATAATTCACTCCGGTATCAATCACCCCCACAATCACATTATCGGCCGTGTTCTGAATCTCCCACCCGGCCGGGCCGCCGATGTTGTTCATCCCCCAGAGCGTTCCGTCGACATATTTGGGATCATTGGGGACCAGGTCCATGGTACGGACGATCGGATCGGGCTCCACCGTTCGAAGAATTCCCTCCTCCGCACCAAGTTCGGCCAATGCAAGAACAGCTTCTGGCACAGCATCGGGCGTGACGTCATCCAACGAAATCCGGTAAGCCTGCAACTGATGACTGAGCACCCGGGCGGGTTCAGCACCAATCCGGACAACAGCACGCTGCAGGGCCTCCTCCGTCACTCCGTCCGCCAAACGGACAATGATGGCATCCGCCAGCTCTTCGACCAGCATTTCCACATGACGCGGCGTCACCTGACCAGGTGATTCGCTGAAGCGGGCCAGGTCACGCGGATCAAGAAACAGCCGTTCTTCCACCCGGATGATGTACGGTAAATCCGCAGGCTCCACCAATTGAACCCGGCGTACCCGTCCATCCCCATCAGGCGCACTCCAGGCAATTTCCACCGTTTCAGAATCGGGCCAGTTTTCATGCAGCGGCAGCACACCGTGGATATCGCGGTGCCGGGAGATCACCAGGGGAGAGGACGTGCGCTGCTCCTGGAGCCGTTGCACATATCCGGGCATAAGATCTTTTTTACTCATCCTGAAGTCACGAGGGCGCTCATGGTTATCAGAAAAACTGGAGCCGGCATCGGTCCATTCGGTGTCGGAGTCCGGCCCTGCGCCCTGAAGGTGGTGTTTGTTTTCGGAAACCACGTCCCGGGAGACGTCGGGTTCCGTGCGCCCGGGCTCCACAACCGTGGATTGACGTTCGGACGACCAAAAGATCCCAGCCCCGACCAATACGACGGCCAGAACAGAAAACCATTTTAAGGGGGATGTACCGTTGGGAGTAAAGCGTTTCATTCAATATATTCAATTGCGGGGAATATTCAGGATCAACCGGAAGCTTCTTTGCGGGTGGGTTGCCGTTTTGCCCAGACCTGAGCCCCCGTAGGAGGCTGAGCGCATCAGTGTGGGCCACAACGTGTTGGCGTTGGCAAGCATACGGTCCTCGGTCAGCACATTGCGCTCGCTGAACCCGGACTGGGATGGATCATAATGGTTGATATAGAGGAGCCGGTTGTCCTGCACCAGGGGGTCAATATCCGTCTCAGGCTGCCAACGGCGCCAGTCGGTGTTCACGGCGTCATTCAGCCATTCCTGCTGATTACCGGTGGTGTCATACAGTCCGAAGGGATTCACCCGGTGACTGCCCACCTCGGTGGACATGTGGCTAATCTCTTCCACGTCCAGCCAGGTGCCCCAATAATTGGCGATGTCCACCAACACCGGATCCTGTTTACTCATACTCTCCAGAGGAAACCCGAAATGATCAAAACTCCAGCTGATATTCCCGCCCCAAAAATCGGTGGTGGTTCCGGCGCGGTTGAAATACTGATGCTCCGCGTAGTTCGGCAGCCGATATCCGGATTTGCTAAGGTCCATCTCAATCACGTCGCCGTCTATGTAGATGTCATAATTCCCCGTGCGCCAAACCTCGCGGACCCCTCCACCCCTTCGAATATAGTACACCGGCTCGCGGCCCTCCATCTCACTGAGGGCATTGGCGGTTTTTACCGCCTGTGACCAATAGATCTGCATCGCCGGATGCTGATCATTGGTTTCAACATCCGCCCCCTGCCCCGGCCAGCGGGTAAAGGGAAATCCCGGTCCCGGTGCCAACTGGCTGTTGAAATACACAAAATCATAACCGTTGTCCCAGCCCCATTCCCGTATTTCGCTGAAACGTTCCCAGCTCATCGCGGTTTGCTGCACATACATGGGACTGATGAGGAAATCCCGGTGCACCAGCAATTCCGAGGTGAATCTTTTTGTAACCCGACCGTCCTCGTACTCCTCCGCGATTTTGAAATACGACCATTCAAGCTCCTCATCATCATTGATGTCGATGATGCTTTCAAAGGTATCCACATCAAAGGAAAAGACATGGGTACCGTAGGTGTAAAACGGCCGGTATCCATTGAGCCCCTCATCCAGAAACAGGAACTGCCTCGGAAACGCCTCCCGGTCGGATCCGTGCCGGAACCGGCCTGCCGGAACATAGACAAACCCCTCGGGCGCATTGGCGTCAGGATCTCCAAGCTCGTAGGGTGAAATTTTGACCACGGCCGGATCTGAGATCAGGGCCTCCGAGCCGGAGGACACCTGGACGGTATATCCGCCCTCGTCAGAGGGCTGCGCCTCGGGGATCACCAGACGGGAACCATTCTGTCCCGGCAGCGGCTGTCCGTCCTTGTACCACTGATACGCGGCCTCCTGACCTCCGGCGGCCGCATAGGCGGTCAACACCAGCGGACGCCCCGTGACCACCGCCTGATGGGTGGGACGACGCTGCCACTGCAATCCCCCCTGGATGTCCCCGGGATCTGCCAGTGGTAATAAAGAGAGTTCATAGGGTGAAAGCCCGTTCAGCCGGCGGTCATCTGCTCCCGGCAGTCTCATACGGCCATACAGCGCCAGCCGGGCCTCCAGTTCTTTAATCGGCTCGTCTTTGTTCGGCGTCTCGGTATCGGGAAAGTTCCGGAAATTGAGCTCCGGACGGGGATCGACCTGAACAGTGCCCACCCCGACCACTTCCACCTCGAATCGGGGATGCAGATACAGGTTTCCCCGGGCCCGTCCCATGCGGGTTCCCTCAGTGACCGTGAACTCGATGGGTGCCGTACGCACCGGAGCCCCCGGCATAAAAGAACGCTCCCAGAAGATGTTCAGGTTTTCCTCCGGTTGATACCGCGCCGACCAGGAAAGCTCCAGGGCTTCACTCATTCCGCCCCGCACCGTGGTGTCATAATTCCGCAGGTGATACGATTCCGCCTCCAGACGGCTGCGCTGGGCGGCCCAAAGCGGAATGTCTCCCAGAGACCCCAGGTAAGCCAGGGAACCGCCCACCGAATTCGGCAACACGTGCTTCCCGCCTCCAAAATCCTTCACGCCTCCAAATACCTGCAGACCGACATCGTACTCCACCGCGAGGGGGCCTGAAACCGATACCTGAAAATCAGTCAACTCATGGTTGGAAATGGTGTAGTCAATCTCTACCGAGGGTTCAAATGACCAGGATGCGGAATAGATCTCAAAACGGGCCTCGGCATCATCCTGCAGCACCACGTTTTCAACCGAAAACTCAACCGGAGAGGAAACCAGCGCTTTGCCCGAGAACACGTTGGCCAATACCCGTCCTTGAGTATCAACACTGAAAACCCTGGCATCCTCCTCAAGCTCAAAACTGTGATCCTTCACCAGCTCCTTCAGGGAAACATTTTCAGTATATAGAGTGAGCAGACTCAGATTGGGATTATCACTGACTCCCGTTACCCGTCTCAAAAACACCTCGTCCAGATGCGCCGGAGTCAGATTGGCAATTACAGATCTTTCCTGAATTTCAGGGGGGGCCCCGGCACTGTACCGCAGAAGAACCCGGTCCGGCCTTACCCCGGCCAACCGCCACAGCGCCACACCCTCCGCCGCGCCGGATACCGCACCGCGGCGTTCACTCAGAAAACGGGTCGCAAGGTCCGCCTCCACAACCTGGCCTGACAGGATAGCCTCAGGAGAACCGAAGATGAACCTGTCCTCAGAAGCCTGAAGCAAAAGAGGCAGAAGAAGAACACTGAGAACACGTTTACGAAAGATACGCCCCACAGGGGCCACGGAACACAGAGGGGATTTTTTCCGGAATTCAAAACTCAAGGGTCGGTTTCCTTTTCAACATGTTAGTTCTCATCCTGCAGCTCCACTTTGATGCGGTAGAAGCCGCTGCTATCCGCTGCAGGCAACTGAAACTGCTGTTCACCCTCCTGTTCGATCACGGCACCGTCGACATCCTGCCAATCTGGTGAAGTAAGTGTGGGGGTCTTCTGAAGGATGTACCTCCTGCCCGGTTGTGCCTCAAAATCCACCATAAGGTCGCCGGATCCATTCATAACCGGCGCAGCCGCCTGCAGAAGCCCCTGCCATTGACCGCCATTTTCCGACGCACCCATTATGTAGAGCTCATCGTAAGTGTAACCGGTTCCGGGGTCCTCGGCATCGGGATCCGTTGTCGACTCCATGCCGTTGGCGTCCAGCCAGGTTTGGAAAGAATCGGGAGGATGAAGAACGATGTCGGTTTGACCGGGGCCGTGCGTCATCTCCGCCGTGTCGTATCCCGTCACCTCGATCCGATAGTCGCCATGAAAGGCGGCGGGCACCGTGACCCAGCCTTCCGCGTCGGTTTCCAGGCTGACATCTCCTGTCCACCATTCCTGATATACAAGCTGTTGCCATATGGCCAGGGCCGGTTTTTCACTCCAGTCCTCCCGATAGAACGGCGCATTGTCTTTCCAATGACGGCCGTCCCAGAAGCCCCAGACGAAGAAACCATCCACGGACGGATGGGCGAACGCGAGGGTCAACACATCCCGCAGGTATCCGGCCTGGGCCTCCTCATCGAGAATATCATGGTCGTATTCGGTAATCCGGATGGGCAGTCCGAACGTGGCGAAACGGTCCAGAGTGGCCTGCATCTCGCTCACCCCCGGCATGGTGCCGCCAAAGTGCCCCTGCATGCCGATACCGCCCAGGGGAACCCCGGAGGTCTGCAGGGAGGAAATGAGGCTGTAATACGCATCTTTGTGATCCGTGTTCAGGTTTCCATTGGTGAGGATGTTGAAGTCGTTGATAAAGAACCGGGCGTCCGGATCCTCGGCGCGGGCCCAGGTGAACACGTCTTCAAGCAGCTGATTTCCGAGCAGATCGGGGAAGTCATGATTGCTGTACACCTCGTTGAGCGCATCCCATTCCGGCAGAGTCCCGGCGTATTGGGCACTCATAGAGCGGACGCGGGTTTCGATTTCGGCGGCGAGTGCCGCGTTATCGAGCCCGACCAGATCCGAGGGACTGTTGTCGTAGGAGGGCCACAACAGCACGTGACCCCGCGGGATCAGCCCCAGCTCCAGAATTTTGTCCACGGTGGCCTGTCCCTGGTCGGCGGTCGTTTTGCCCGCCTCCCAGTTGCCCCAATCCTCGGCCTGCCATTTCAGGGAGTTCTCGGGGGTGGCCCACTCGAAGTTCTCCACCAGTTTCTGCCGGTAGGTGGGCCCGTCGGCATAATCGGGATCGAGCATGGGACGGTTGTTCACAGCGGTGCCGAAGGCGAACGCGTGCGTTTGCTGACGGGCGGTGACGGTGGCACCCTGCACGGGATTCCCTTCCGCGTCGAGGACGCGGATACGAAGGTCATCGGTCCGATGCGTCTGAATCGCGGTCTCCGCGTCCGCACGCCAGGCGGCGTCCGGCTCCATACCCTCCCAAACCATGGGGGACCGCGGCAGATCCGCCGGGTCGGTTCCGGGCGGATACCGCACCAGCTCCACGCTTTCGATGTGCAGCGTTCCCTCCAGTCCGCCCAGATGCATGTTGATGTAGGCGGTGTCCGCCGCCAGATCCTCGGTCATCTCCCCGATCAGGATCTGCTCACGCGACTGAGGTCCAAACCGCATGGAACCGTCGAGATAGCGGGTGTAGGGGGAATTCTGCAACTCCACCAGCGTGGGCACCCGCATCTCGCCGGTTTCCTCGCCGGGAACCGACGAGGCATACCCGACAATCCGGAGCCAGAGGATTTCCCCGTTCGACAAGGGTTCGCCGATCGGCCAACGGAACGCGCTGTCCCAGGGGTTGGCATTCCCCCCCGCCGTAAGGGTCAGGGTTTTACTTCCGTCGCTTTCGGTCACCACCTGGACCTGTCCGTACGAATTGTGCGTGTCGAAATCGACCGCCACCGACTCTCCGGGCCCCGTAAGGGTCACGGCAGCCTGTTGCGGCTGATCAAGGGTGGCCCCACCGGTCACCCCGCTCAGCGCAAGGGTGAATTCCAGTTCTCCCACCAAAGCGGGTTGGGCGGTGAGCGTGAGCGTCACCGATTTCTCTCCGCTTTCTCCATCCGCCCAGTGAAGCGTCTGATTGACGGCATCGAAATGCGTCCCCGCCTCCGCGCTGCCGTCCACGTGATTCACCTGGACCGACACCGCCCCTTCCGATCCGCCGCTGCGCGAAACGGGCACTGTGACCGTACCGGCATTCGCATCGAAGGTGTAGGACGCGTCAGCAAATGCGAGGATGCCCGGACTGGCGGCGGGTGTCACCGTCAGCGCCACCTCGTCACTGAGCACATCGCCTCCGGCGTTGGAGACCCGGACCCGGTAGAGGCCCGCGTCCGACGGGGTGACGGAGGAGAGCGTGAGCAGACTCGCGGTCTCGCCGGCCAGATCGACGCCGTCTTTGATCCACTGATAGGTCAACGGCTCTTCACCACTGGCGGCCACCGTAAAGGCGGCGTTGTCACCCTCGGTCACCTCCAGCGGCAATGGCTGGGTGGTGATCACGGGCGGCTGCACGGGTGCCGGGGCGGACGGACGGGGATCGTCCAGGCTGACCTGGTCCATCAGCAGATAGAAGTCGTCGTACAGCATCGGCGCGTTGTTCCAGCCCTTGAACAGAATCGCGTCGATCGTTCCCGGGTTAAACGGATGCGACTCGGGATCGCTTCCCATATTGGCCACCGTCACCAGAGTGGGTTGCGTATGGTCGCCGCCTTCGATGTAGATCCGGTATTCCCCGGTGCCGCTTTCGATCGCCACCCACATCTTATACCAGGTGTCGCGGGCGATGCTTTGCTCCACCTGCTGCTTGGTGTCCCCGCTCATGGACGCGTCGAACAGCCACAGCACCGGTTCGGAGGGATCCGTGTCCCACTTGAGTCGAATGAAATAATCGCCGGGCAACCGAAGCTGCTGGTTGATCCGAGACCCGCCGGCGGGAACATAAAACCGGTAGAACAGGGTCGCGGTGTCGCTGGACCCGATGGTGGAGGACAGGGCCTTGCCGGCCTCGTCGTTGCTGCCGGGGCCGAAACGGAACACCTGGTTTCCGGCATCCTCAGGATCGGCGACTACCGTGGCGGTCCCCGCTCCCGTCCAGCCGTTCTGTCCGTTGATGCCGCCCCCGGTCAGATCATTGAAGTCCTCCTGCAGTTCCCAGGGACTGAACCAGTGGGCGTACAGGGTGGTGTCCTCCGAGATCACAAAGCTGGTGGTCTCTCCGGATTTGAATTCCGCCGTGGGACCATTGGCATCGCGTTTCCAGCCCACGAACGTGAACCCGCTCCGGGTGGGCTCGGGGCTGAACACCACGTCCACACTGCTGCCGTCGGCGTGGTCTCCTCCCGTGGGAACACTGCCGGTGCCGCCGTTCGCATCATACCCGACCGTGAAAAGCTGTTCCTCCACGATGCTGAGCGTGCCGGGAATAAAGGTCAGCGCGTAATTGGCCCCGGCGGTCAGACTCCCCTGCCCGATCACATACTCGCCCGCGGTCTCGCCGGCTTCGCGCTGCGGCGTTCCGGAAAAGGAATCGCCATCGGCCAGACTCCCGCTGAGAAGCTGCCAGGTAAACACCGGATCGGTTTCCCCCACCAGTTTCAGATGCGAATCCGCCTGTACCGTCAGTTCGGCCGCGGCCACGCTCACCGGCACCGTGGTCTCCACCGGTACGTAATTCACCGCGTCATCGGGCTGAAAGCGAAGGCTCACGTCCAACGTACCGGCACCGGGCCGGGTCGCGGGATCCACCACCTCGAAGGTCCCGGCCACCGAGGCCGCCCCTCCCGTCAGAACGAGGTCCCCCAGCGTCTGCGGATAGGTCAGCCCGTTTGGCGTCGGCCACTCCGTCACGGTCGGCACCAGACCGTTCACGCTCAGGTCCGCCGGATCGCTGAGCGTCGTGCCCCCGCCGTTGGTCACAGCCACGCGGTAACTTCCGCTGTCGGTCACCCCAGGCGAGGAGAGGCTGTAGCTGCTGGCGGTCGCTCCGTCGATGGCCCCATCGTCTTTGAACCACTGATACCCGAGACTTCCGTCGCCGGTGGCGGTCACATTGAAGCTGACCGGCGTGCCCACATCGACCGTCTGATCCGATGGCTGCGAGGTGATCGTCGGCGGATACAGAATCGTCAGGCTGGCGGCATCGCTGGTGGCACTG